>CAYLGU010000001.1:0-4481 GCA_964383445.1 uncultured Candidatus Saccharibacteria bacterium
ATAATTAAGGCTCTTAAAGAACAAAATTCAATAAATCCAAAAAGCAAAAATAATGTAAAGAAGGATGAAGGTGTTTTTTTGAGTCTGAAGAATACCAGTATCATAAGCAAAGATGATGATTAACAAGTGGCTGGCTACTGCAACAAGAAGATAAATAAACGCACGCGGAGATTTGAATAAAAGCAGAATAAATATTGGTAGGATTAGCAATTCAAAAATCGGCAAAGAACTGGCAAATAAAGATTGATTAATATTCAAAAGCCAATCGGTGCTACCTATGCCATGTTTGGCAGTTTCTAATACTATAGTGTGCTCGAAAAGGGTGCCTATAATCATCGGGAGCGACAAGATGACGCTAGCACTGACAATCAAAATGATAGGCAGTAGACATTTTTTGCCCTGCTTACTCTTGATTATATCATAGATAAAGAATATTGTCAATATGCCGGCAAGCCCCGCCAGTAGAAAATGCGATTGAAATAGTAAAGCTAGGCCGAGTGCGAATTTGATAGGATGCTTTAGGCGGTTCTTATATAACACTGCAAGCAAAGCAAGCGCGAGCGGGACGAGAGAGTAATTGCGCCCCATGACAGGCAGGATATAGAAAAAAGCTGCGCTAAGAATAAAGATAGTGCTGACTTTTTTAGAAAAGGGCGAGAAACGCGCCAACAGATAGACCGCAGCGGCGACAACGGCTAAACTCAAGAAGCTAGAAAAAATTAGAGGTAAGCCGAGCTTGGCGAACGGGGCGAGCAGAATAAACCAAAGCGGGGGGTGAGGCTCGACTTTGAAAGTTTCGTAAAAATTGGAAAAGGAAAGGTTTTTGGCTCCCTGCCAAACGTTTGCTTCGTCGCGCCAGGCTTCGTGATGAAAAACTAGGATTAAATTGGTGACGAAAAATATAATAGTAGTCGCCACAGGGAAAAACAGAGGATGATGAATAATTTTTTTAATTCGGGATAGCATCGAGTAACTCCTGGTATTCCTTGACTTTGTCGTTTTGAGATAAAGCTTGGTAATTCTTGATATACATGGAATAAATATCGGCGCTTTCGGGCGGGGTCGGAGCGAAACGAATTGCAATATCTAGAACAGAATTTGAGAAGGAAAATTTGTTTAGATTTTGATAGTACAAGGCTTTGGCTTTGAGGTTGTAGTAGTACTTAACCGGATCAGAACCGGCGGTCTGAGTATGGCTGTCTAAGCGTTTTTCTAGATCGGAGTTTGCGCCTTTGGAGTAGTCGTAACCTTCTACCTCCGTGAGTAAAACTTGGTACTTTTCGTAGGGGTCGGAGCGCACGATTGGCTGTTCGACGAGCCACGGGAGAAAACGGATGAGAAAAACCGCAAATACAATGGCAAAAATAACCAAGAGCTCTTTGATAAGCCGTAATTTATTGATTTTTAACTTAGTTTTTTCTGCCATATTTCGATTATAGCATCTGACTAATAGCGAGGGGCAAGTTCACGGGAGTAAACTGTGACGGACTGAGAGAAGCGCTGCGCCTGATTGTAAGCCCAGTAATAAGCGTCGCTGCGGAGATTGAATATTTCTGCGGCCTGGATGGAAGCGTGACCGGTGCCGGCACCATAAGTACGGTTGAGCGAGAGGCTGCCAGCGAATACAGGACCGTTAATAACTAATTGACGGCTGCAGATATCGGCGCTAAGTCCGGTATAAAAAGTAACGTCAGAACAAGTATTGACGACGCCGCTGCCGCTGCCTGATATGAGCCAAGCATCGACTCGCGTAGCCGAACTTGCGACATCGATTTTGTCGGCGAAGATGAGCATTTGAGGTATTTCGGCGATATTATCATAGGTGCTAGCGTTGCATTTGTTGCCGCTGGATGTGCCGTAGATGATGTTGCTGGAAATAGTTAATGTGCCGGACGCGTCTATCACCGTGGTGTTGTTATTGTTGGGGTTTCCGGGGTTCAAGCAGAGGTCTTTGCCGGCACTGAGCGTGGCATGACCTTTTACTTTGATATACTTTGCACCGTTTTCTAGACAAGAGAAGCTGGCGCTATTTGCGATATTCACGCCGTCTAGCGAGGGGTGGTATTTGCCGTCACCGCCGGCGATACACACGCCTGATAGGTCGAGGTTGCCAGAACTTTGCGTAGCAGCGAGAGAAGTCGCGGTATAACGAGAGATGACGCGGCTGAGTGTGATGTCAAGCGGATTGATCTTGGACAGGCCAAGAGTTTTGTCGCTACATTTGTCGTTGCTGAGCGTCTGAGTGCCGTAGGTACAAGCTTTTGGTTCGTCATTGTAATCTACACTATTGTAGCCTCCTGGTGTAGAATAAGTTCCTCCGTTGTTTCGTTCGTAACCATAGGCCGCCCCAGAGCCAAAGCGATCGATACTTCCCTTTGCGACGGTTTCATATTCTGACCATGACCCGAAGACGCGGCGAGCTTTGTAATTGTCACTGACACTACAATTTCCTCCGGAAACTGAAGTTGCACTAGTAAAACTACATGGATTGTTGTTGCCTGGCAGGTCGTAGTTGATATTCTTTTTGGAAATAGAGGTCGTAATGCCGCCGGCGGTGATGGCGCCGGAATTATACATGTCGACTGAAGGTTTTTTAGCGATAGTGACACAAGAAGCTTTGGAATAATTCCAGGTGTTGCCATTGTCGGCCTCTAGCGCGGCGTCATTTGTGGGCGGGCGAGAAACTGTGTTATGGCTATTTGACGGGAATACGCCAACTGCCACGCAGTACTTCCAACCGACTTCAAGATCGGGAATGTTCGTGCTGAGACTTAGAAGCGTTTCGGTTGCACCCTTTAGATTGCCTTCATCGTTTAAGAAGATATCTTCTTCGCGGCGGATAGACTGACATTTACCGCCCGAAATACCGTAATACGAACAGGCGCGGGTGCTGGATGTGCCAGAGGCGCTATCGTTGCCGTAGAGCTTGCTCGGCATAGAGTGGTAACTAGACGGGACCGTGAATGCGACAACTTCGTAAGTAGAAGGTTTGCTGATGGTGGCATAATCACCAGGGACATTCGGGTTGTCGTTGCGAGGCACGATATCGACCGTAACATTAACGTTAGTATCTTCGCCGCCGAATACGACGCCACCAGTATTGTCGACCGTGGTTTTGGGCCTGGTTTTGTAGTTGAAGGGGATTTTAACTTGAGTAGTTTTTGTGGCGCCAGTATTAGAAGTGGTAGAAATCGGGTAATACCAGTAGTCAACCAGCTTGTATTGTACTTTACACGGAGTACAGTATTCACCGCAGCAGCCACAGTTCCCGCTCGCATCACAACGACGGATATGGTAACCGACTTTACCGGCGCCGGTTTCGCCATAATTGACACTGGTCGTAGATACTGTATTGTTGGCCGAGCTATTGTCGCAACTACAAGAACCGCCGCCCTGCGTAGAGTAAGTATTTACCCAAGATTTGACATCGGTCCAATCTAATTTTTGTTCAATAATTTTCCCAACGTCAGAAGCGGCAACGGCGCGACAGTCAGAAGGCTTGGTGCCGCTAGTAAAGTTCGGGATTTGATAACCGTTACTATTAAATACCGGGAAGCCCATGCTGCCTGCGTAGCATTTGTAAGTGTCGCCAGAATTTTGACTTGGCGAATAGAACGTGAAGTAATAATCTCCGACTTCGTCCGCTTTAGAGATTTGGCTAGGACGCGCTTCACCCTTGGTCAGATTGAAGGTTTGAGAATCAGTGCCGGTAAGGGTTTTACCGAATAGATAATTGGCTCCGCTAGTGGCGGGCATAGTAGAGGCGCTAATAGTGGCGGCATTGGCTGCGGAAGGAAGAATAGTACGGGATGAGCCGGGACTATTGACGGAGCCGCGGACGTTTTGAGCGCCGTAGCAATAGGTATGCTTGAACTGCACGCTATCGCCCGGCTTTGCCCAAACTATGGCCGTATGATTAGTTTCAGTAGTTTCTTGCCAGACGCCATCGAGCGTCATATTGCGCACAGCAGAAGCGGCTTGACTATTGCCAATGTCGATGGAATTGACGCTATTAGGCAGAGGACAGGCTGAGGGGAGAGTTTCCTCGCTACCCTTGTCGCGGACGATAATAGCACAGGCCTTCGACGAGCCCTGGTCTTTGCCGCCGACGGTTTTTGGAGTATAAGTGATAGTTTGACAGACTTCGATACGGTCACCTTCGTTCAGGTTGAAGGTTAGATTTTTTGTTTCTGCGACCTTCGCATTGCGAATTGTAGCCGTAGATTTGAAAGTGCCGGAGTTTGGAGAAGCAACAGTGTGGTTGGTACCCGTAACCGTCCACTTGGTGTCTGCGTTGATCATGTTTAAATCAGCGCGGAAAATTTCGTGCCAGAACTCGACACTGACGGACGCAGCGTCAATCTTTTTTGACAAAAGAACAGTGCTATCTTTTCCAGAAGTCTTTTTTTCGCCAGCAACGGAAACAGAAGACGTAGAATAAAAAGATGAAGCTCCGGAATTTCCGCTTAATGCACAAAACC
>CAYLGU010000001.1:4491-45006 GCA_964383445.1 uncultured Candidatus Saccharibacteria bacterium
AAAGAACTATCCGTCCCCCATTTAATACCGTGCGTGTAATTCGTATGCCCTTCCAATTGTTCAAGTAACTGAGTGTTTTCAAAATCTTCCTGAACTTCAGTCAAGCTGCCGTACTTCACTGCAGTAGCCGAGCCAAACGAACCAACCGGAGCGGAGCTATTATAGTTATAGAAGCGCGCCACACCGCCATAATCTTTCAAGTTGCCTACCGTGCCAGTTGCGGTTTGCTTACCCTTACTTACGTCTGGGTTGCCGATTATGTAATTTTCGTAGCCAAGGTGCCAAAACCCGCCGACTTTTCCGCATTCAGCAGAAATCGTAGCGCCGTTAACATTGTTGCTGCTGGGGACTTTGATGCTAGAGGTGCCAGTATATTCATAGTACATCCAACTCAGGCCAAAACAAGTATCATACCAAGTATTACCTACTGATCCGCCGCGACATTTACCGCCAGTAGGGTTGTACCCTGGGCCAGCATCGCCCGCAGCAAAAGTAGTTCCTGAGGGAGCAAGAAGAGCTATCGCTAAAGACGAGATTAAAATTCCAAAATATAAAAAGAATTTTTTATTCATCTACCTGACCTCCTATGTTCCTTATGTCTGCTGGTAAGGCATCTATTTTTTGGGTATATACGTCCTCCTGTTCGCTATCGCCCGCGACAATGAAAGCGTAGCGAAAACTCGTATACAATCGTAATTTCTCTGAATCAGAAAGTTTAGAGTCGTCTATGTCATATAGTTCAACTAGCGCCGTCGCAGTATCGCCGTGCTCTATATAGAAGCGAGCTAGAACGGTGCGAATATAAAACTTTCGTGTTTCGGTGGCGCTGGAATTAATTTCCTCTTGCAAATAATCTATAGCGTCTGAGAATGCCGTTTCTGAACCCGACTCTGAAAGTACATAGGCCTCATATGCGGCATGGTCAATAGTTTCTTCCCATGATGAAGCATCGGAATCGCCGGTCGAGTCGCCAGTTTCTGGGTTGCTAGCTTTCGATATCAACGCTATAGCGGTAAATATTGCGGCTAATACCAATATCAACACTAGAGCTATGGTAATAAATTTATGCCAGCCGCGAAAAGCAAACTGGAAAAATTGTTTTATTTTGTTAAGGATTTTCTTGGAAAAATCCCTAATTGGGGTTTGCCTGATGCGTCCCTGGAAATAATCAGGCTTTTCTTTACTCAAAATTTCAGAGGAATTATACTCTGCATTTTGCATAGTTTTGGGATGGTGCGTATTATTCATGTAGTACTAAATACCTGCCATTTTTATAAAATTTATAGATGTACCTATTTAACCATAAACTCTATTATTTTTGCAAGGATTGGATAACGCAAACTAGAAAACTCTTATGTTTGCGCTAATAAGTCTTATCTGATAAAATTTTAACACATATGTTAAGCTGTACGGTAGAACATCCTACTTGACGGCTTAGATTAGAATATGAGTTCTTTCAAAACACAAGGAGGTCTTTAGTAATGAAGATGACAAAACGATTATCCGCAATAATTCTTAGCTTGGCGATGGTGCTATGTTTGGCAACGCCTGCATTTGCGGCAGCCGACCAGGGTGTATATCAGTCGCCAAAATCGACAGCAATGACCGCATGCGAGGAAAAAGGTTTAGTAAAAGGCATTGACGCGTCGTCTAGAAATAGCAATTCTGGACTAACGAGAGGGCAATTGGCGCAGATACTTTACAACGCATATGGCGACAAACTGGCAGGAACTACAGCATATAGCTTTGCCGACGTTTCAAACGACACAAAATACGCAGAGGCTATTCGTTGGGTAGGGACAAACGGCATCGTGCTGGGGTCAAAAAGAGTAGACGGGAAAACCTACTTTAACCCCAATGCGCAAGTTGACCGTAAGTACATGGCCCTTATATTGTTCCGCACAGGCAATAAGCTGGGCGCGAGTTTTCCCGCTGTGCTTGCTGCGCCTAATTTCTCAGACATTAGCAGCCTAGGTGAGACTTACCAAAAAGCCATAAATAGCACTTACCGAGCTGGCCTGTTCAGCAAAAATGAAAACGGGGAGTTTGGCCCGGGTGCAGCGCTATATTGGGAAGAAGCGTATGGGTGCCTAAACTTGTTGACGGATCTAAAAGATTTTGAAATTCAATCACCTGCAAAACAAGCCCAAAATCAACCAGAAACGGCAGTTGCTTCAAAAAATAATACAGATGACGCGATAACTTCTAGCGGATCGACACCAAATAGTGAAAATCGAGCAAAAATCCAGGAATATACTGCTAATATAACATCGTACGCGGAAAATCTAGGCTACACGGTGAGCTCTCCGTACGGCGAGATGACTACCGGAGATACCGGAGTTGGATGGGCTATAGATGCCAGCAATGGCTCTGCTACTATAACATTTTATCTTACTGTAGCATCAACAGGAGGGTTCTTATTTTCCTATAGAGTTAGCGACTCTTCTTCCGGATATTATGTTCGCGGACTAGAAAACGCTTATGCGCTATTAGACCAGTATGCCTAACCTCCTAGCACATTAAATTAAGCGCCCTTCTTTATAAGGGTGCTTTTTCTTGGATAAGTTCACCCTTGAAAAAAAAGCAATAATTCAATATAATAGCAAAAGTTCAACGCAAATGGGCCGGTAGCTCAGCTGGTTAGAGCACGAGCCTCTTAAGCTTGGTGTCGTGGGTTCAAGTCCCACCCGGCTCACCATTATGCATGACTGCAGTATCGCTTAAACTTAAGCGATACTTTTTGTTTTTTAAAATACTATTCATGGTATACTGGAGCTTATGAGTGTGAGCGAAAAATATAGCCAAGAGATTGGCGAAATCGTAACAAAATTGCGCAATGAAAAAGGCTTAACCCAAGCTCAGTTGGCAGAAAAGATTGGCACTTCTCAATCGGCAGTAAACCGTATAGAGAAGGGGCGGCAAAATATTTCCCTGGAAATGGTAAGCAAAATTAGTGCTAGTTTAGGCACGCAAATTCTATCTGTTAATGACGGCCCGTCTCAGGGGTATAAAATAAATGGCGGCAAGAAATTGCACGGTAGCATCAGAATCAATACTTCGAAAAATGCGGCAGTCGGGCTGCTTTGTGCGAGCTTATTAAATTCAGGTAAAACCACCTTGCGTTCCCTAGCAAGAATTGAAGAAGTGTATAGAATCATAGAAGTTTTGAATTCGATTGGCGTGAAAACACGCTGGATGAACGGTAAAAAAGATTTAGAAATTATACCGCCACGCGAATTAAATCTTGATGGCATGGACTTAACGGCGGCACGAAAAACGCGATCAATCATCATGCTGATGGGACCTCTGATGCATAAATACAAAAGTTTTCGATTGCCATACGCCGGAGGCTGCTCGTTGGGGTCTAGAACGGTCGAACCGCATTTAAGAGCGCTGCGAGTATTTGGGCTCGACGTAGATGCTTTTTGTAATTCTGGCTTCTACGAGGCAAAGACGCACAAAACCGACAACGCAGATAAGCGCATTGTATTAGTAGAGCGCGGAGACACAGTTACTGAAAATATCTTGATGGCGGCTAGTCTTTGCCCATTTACAACCACAATAGTAGGAGCTAGCTCAAATTACATGGTACAGGATGTGTGTTTTTTCTTAGAGAAATTGGGCGTAAAAATCGAAGGTATAGGCACAACGACTTTAAAAGTAACTGGGCTAAATTCAATCCGGAAAGATGTCGAATACGCACCGAGCGAAGATCCGATAGAGGCAATGTCTTTCATCGCAGCCGGCATTGTAACAAAATCCGAGATAACTATAGAGCGAGCGCCGATTGAATTCTTGGAAATTGAACTAGAAATCATGCGCAGCATGGGAGCAATTTTTGAAATTTCGAAAGAATACGAATCGGGTAACGGACGTACCCGTTTAGTAGATATAAAAATAAAGGAAGCAAAGCTAAAAGCACCAATCGACAAAATCCACCCGATGCCCTTCCCCGGACTGAACATCGACAATCTACCTTTTTTTTCCTTGATCGCCGCGAGTGCGGAGGGCCAAACTTTGATTCACGACTGGGTATTTGAAAATCGTGCAATTTACATAACGGAGCTCTCTAGATTAAATGCGGACGTGCAGCTACTGGACGCGCATAGAGTGTTCGTGAATGGACCGACCAATTGGCGTCCAGCGGAAATGATTTCTCCGCCGGCACTGCGTCCCGCCGTCGTTATAATGCTGGCGATGCTTGCTGCCCCCGGAAAATCAATACTCAGGAATATTTATTCGATTGCCCGCGGTTATCAAGATTTTGCAAAGCGCCTGAAAACTTTGGGCGCCGACATAGAACCTCTTTCTGGCATCTAGAAGAATAGTCCTAGTTTTGGTATAATTTTGCTATGGCTATATCCAATGACGAAATTCGTCATTTGGCGGAACTGTCTAGTTTGTCTTTATCTGACGAGCAGGCGGATACGCTAAGTGTCGATCTAAACAACATTATCAATTACATATCACAGCTAGACGAGCTTGACACTGAGGGCGTCGAGCCGACTTATCAATGTTTTGATATGCAAAACGTATGGCGCGAAGATCGAGTTGAAGATTTTGAAGCCAGGCGAGAAGACTTGCTGGCACTGACGGCAGAAAGTAAGGATAACCAGATAAAGGTTCCAAAAGTATTATGAAAACTGCAGATAAAAACACGAGTGCCGTTTCGCTTGTAAACGAAGCCTTTGACAAAATTGCTAAGTTTGAAGAATATCACTGCTTTAATTCTTTGAACCGAGAAAAGGCGCTAAAAAAGGCAGCCGAAGTAGACGAGAAAATTCAAAGAGGCGAAAAAGTTGGAAAATTGGCAGGCGTACCTTATGCACTGAAAGACAACTTTTTGAGCTTAGACGGAAATAGCACTGCTTCATCAAAAATGTTAGAAAATTTCGAGTCGCCTATCACCGCTACGGCAGTTAAAAAACTAGAGGCAGAAGGGGCAATTATGGTTGGGCGGACAAACCTTGACGCCTTTGCACATGGAAGTAGTACCGAAAATTCATACTTTGGCCCAACCCTTAATAGTCACGATAAGACACGCGTTGCGGGTGGTAGCAGTGGCGGTTCAGCCGTAGCAGTGGCGCTCGGGATTGTGCCTTTTGCGCTTGGCTCAGATACGGGCGGATCAATTAGGCAGCCGGCATCATATAATGGCGTGGTCGGGGTTAAGCCAACTTACGGCACAGTATCGCGCTACGGCGTTGTGGCGATGGCTTCGTCTACGGACACGATTGGCTGCTTCGCGCAGAGTGCAGATGATGCAGATTTGGTGATGGGAATTATGTCCGGCAAAGACAAGAAAGATTCTACTACCTTGGATGATTTTTGGCAGGAAGAGCCAAAAAATAAGGCCCTAAAGATTGGCGTAATTAAAGATTTCATGGGTGAGGGGGTAGAACTTGGCGTAAAAACGTGCATCGAACAAAGCCTAGAAAAAATGCGCACTGCGGGACACGAATTAGAAGAAGTGAGTATGCCGATATTGAAATACGGCCTAGCGGTGTACTACATAGTGCAGACCGCAGAGGTAGCGAGCAATCTTAGCCGTCATGACGGAGTTCGCTACGGTCACCGTGCGCAAGACGCCAAGACTCTAGAAGAACTTTATGGAAAAACTAGGGACGAGGGCTTCATGCCTGAAAATAAACGTCGTATTATGATCGGAAATTTCGTATTATCGTCTGGGTTTTTTGATGCATATTTTTTGAAGGCACAGAAAGTAAGGACCTTGCTTATACAGGCCTATGAAGAAATGTTTAAAAAGTATGACGTTTTAGTCTGCCCAGTAGCGCCTGGCGTAGCTTTTAAGTTAGGCGACAAGACTGGCGACCCGGTAAAAATGTACTTGGAGGACGTAATGAGTGTGCCTCCTAGCATGGCGGGGCTCCCGGCGTTGTCTGCTCCTGCAGGCAATACTAGCGAAGGCTTATCCGTGGGCATCCAGTTGATCGGTGCGCGCAAATCGGACCGTACGCTGCTAAAACTAGCTCAGGAGATTTCGTAATGGATTCTTCAGTAATCTTCTTTTTGGTTGCAATATTAATTGTGGCAGTTTTAGTATTTATGGCGATATCTGCCACCAAAAAACGTAACACCATTTTTGACCAAGAAGCATACCAAATGGATTTTCTAAAAATAGAAAATACATTAACTCGAGATAATGGACTTTCTTTTAACATATCGATCGTAAATGGGGATAAATTATTGGACAAGGCGATGTGCGAAATGGGCGTAGCGGGAAATAATATGGGGGAACGCTTGAAGAATATCGGGAAAGACAAATTTACGCAGCTTAACTCAGTTTGGTATGTGCACAAACTGCGGAATCAGATTGCGCACGAGCATGATTTTAGCGTCGACTACAACCAAGCACGTCGTGCATTAAGCGTATACAAGCAAGCATTAAAAGATTTAGGGGCGATATAAAATGAATGAATACGAAATTACAATTGGCATAGAGTGCCATGTGCAGCTCAACACAAAAACTAAACTATTTTCCGGTATCAGCAATGACGCCGTGGACCAGGAACCGAATAGCTGCGTATCTCCTATTGACTACGCATTGCCCGGCATGCTACCAGTACTAAACAAGGCGGCAGTGGAAAAAGCCATATTAGCTGGTCGCGCAATGAACTGCGAGATTAACTTAACAAGTCGATTCGACCGCAAACATTATTATTACCCTGATTTACCAAAGGGCTATCAGATTAGTCAGTTTTACCAGCCGATAATTGGTGCTGGTGAAATTGAATTGGCGGACGGCTCTACGGTGAGAATCGAACATGCACACCTAGAGGAAGACGCCGGTAAACTAACGCATTTTGATGATTATTCATTAGTAGATTTGAATCGCGCTGGAACACCATTGATTGAAATCGTTTCGATGCCTGACATCCACTCTCCCGCACAAGCTAGGCTGTATTGCGAAGAATTGCATCGCCTAATGACCTATGCTGACGTATCTAATGGCGACATGTATCAAGGGAATATGCGTTTCGATGTGAACATATCATTGGCCGAAAAAGGTAGCGAAATTCTCGGTACGCGTGCAGAAATAAAAAACCTCAATAGTTTCAGAAGCGTAGAAAAAGCCGCGGAATACGAATACAGACGACAGAAAGCTTTACTGGAAAAAGGCGAAAAAATCAAACAAGAAACACGAGGCTGGGACGACGGCAAAGGCGAAACCGTAGCACAGCGTAACAAAGAAGAGGCTCAGGATTACCGCTACATGCCGGAACCAGATGTGCCACCGATAGTATTAACGTCAGACTTCGTAGCTAATATCTCAAAAGATATGCCAAAAATGCCCGCAGAATACCGACAGAAGTTCGCTAGATTGAAGCTTGACGCTTCGGAAGTTGGCGCAATTTTGAATTACAAAATTCTAGCCGAGCACTTGGCCGACACAATGGATAAAGATGAGATGTTAGCACCTAGGGTTGCACATTGGTTCTCCGGGACTTTGCTGGCCGAAGAAAATCTAGATAAAGATTTTAGCTTAGCAAGCGCCGGAGAACTGGTTGAGCTCTCTAAGCTGGTCGAGGAGAACAAGCTATCCTCGACTGCCGCAAAAGAAGTATTCCTGGAAATGTACGACAAGAAGAATAGCAATAAATCGCCGCTAGCTATAGCTAAAGAGCTAAATCTGCTACAGGAAAACGACGAAAGCGCGCTCAATGCAATTATCGAAGAGGTTTTGGCAATGAAAGAGTGCGCACAGGCGGTTGAAGATGTTAGGAACGGGGAAGATAAGGCCATTGGCTTTATTATTGGCCAAGTGATGAAGAAATCCAAAGGAAAAGCTAATCCAGCAAGCGTGAACAAGTTGGTCAAACAAAAATTAGCATGATATAATAAGGTTTCAAGGAGAAACTTACATGACATATAAACAAGCAACGAAGGCAGTTATTACCGACGCGGGTTTTGCGAGTCGTTTTTTGCCAATTACAAAAACTATACCAAAGGCGATGATTCCGATGGGCGCAAAGCCAATCATGCAGTTAGTGGTTGAGGAGTGCGTAGAAGCAGGAATTCGCGACATCATAATTGTCGCTACAAAAGATGGCAAAAAAGTATACGAAGATTTTTTCAATAACCCGGTCGAAAACGTCCGCAAACAACTAGAGTCCCAGGGGAAAATGGATCGATTCGAGCCAGTCAAGCACGTGCTAGAAATGGCAAACATTACAGTTATTGAGCAGGACCCTGGCCTACCATATGGCAACGGCTCTCCAATAAAAAGTGCCGAACCGTATTTGAACCCTGACGAAGCTTTTGTTGCGCTCTACAGTGATGATTTAATCATGGGCGAGGGTGACGTAAAAGTACTGCTAGATGCATATACGGCAAACCCTGAGGCTAAGGCCGTAATTACGGCACAAGAAATGCCAGAAGAAACTTGGAACAAATACGGCATGATTGCTCTAAAGGACGAAGCGCGACAAACTTTAAGCCATATTGTCGAAAAGCCAAAAACGCCATCAGAATCGCCGTCTAACTTGACTTCTTATGGCCGTTATTTATTAACGCCAGAAGTATTTAAATATTTAATACCGACGAACACTGGACTCGATGATGAGCTATGGACGGTGGATGCAATTACGAAACTAGCAGCAGAAGGTGACGTGCTAGTTGTGAAAAGTCGTGGGAAATGGCTAACAACTGGCGACCCAAAAAATTACTTTGCAGCCTATTCAGAATATGTAAAGATAATGGGCGACAAAGCCTAGGGAGATATTTATGGACAACGGGACAGCTACTTGGATTTTAGTAATATTCTTATCGATAGCTTTGTTGTTTTTCTTAATACTAGCGATTGTTCTACTATTCAAGTTGATTAGTATTACAAAAGAGGCAAAAAAAATTATCATAACCGGACAAGGTATCGCCGAAAAGGCAGACGATATCGTAGATAACGTAAAAGACATGACGAGCCTAGGGGGGCTTGTCAAGACTTTCGTTAATTCGTATACTAAGCGTAAGAACAATAAAAAAGAAGGTGGTCAAAGAAATGGCAACAAAAAAGACAGCTAAGAAAACAAAAAAGAACGACGGTAGCGGGAAGTTTTTCCTAGGGGCAGCATTGGGGGCAATTGCGGGCGGAATTACCGGTATTCTAACTGCACCGAAATCCGGCAAACAAACTCGTGCCGACATCGAGCGAGAAGGCAAAAAATTTGCTAAAAAAGTTCAAAAAGAAGGTAAGAAGATCGGTTCAAAAGTAGAAACCGAAATAAAGAAAGCTACCAGTGGCAAGACTGCTAAAAAGAACTCGGCAAAAAAGACAAGAAAATAAAGACGAAATTGCTAAAAAAGAAGTTTTAAACGAACTTTTTTATGACATTTATCGTAAAAGGGGGCGCATTTATCAGATAAATTTTGTGCGCGGAATTTATTTTGGCTTAGGCTCGGCTCTGGGCGGAACTGTTATTTTAGCTCTTTTGATTGGGGCTCTAACGATATTCATACAAATTCCAGGAGGGATTGGGGATTTTATAAGATGGGTTATCGACACAATTAGTCAACGTTAATATAAAATAGCCTAGAAAAACTAGGCTATTTTTTACTTGAGATTACGAAAGACGATTTTCTTGAGTCTCTCTGTAACTGGGCGGACTTCTTCTAGGTCCAAGAAATATCCAGCTATGAGATATGCCGCGATACTAGTAACGCTGATTAAGCAGAATTTCGGGAAAGTGCCGAAGAAGCTATTGTCGGTCGCAAGTAAGGGGAAGAATTTCGTCATAGAATAAGCAACGGCGCCAGAGATGAGGGCGGAGGCGCACATTTTGAAAAACCCGAGCCAGAAGTTTTTGTCGAGCAACTTCCCTTTCATATAGATATGCTGCAGAACCAACAGTAGCACTATTTCCAAGATAGCACCGACGGCCTGAGCAAAGGCAAGACCTTCTGGGCCAAAGCCCATAATAGTAAGTATGATAGCGAGAGCGATACTGATGCCAATAGCGACGATAGACACAATGAGGGGGGTCTTGGTGTTTTGTCTGGCATAAAAGCCACGGGCGGCAATATGAAAGACGGAGCGACAAAAGATTGAGATTACTAATATGCCCAAGATGCTAGCAATAAGCGGGTCGCCGCCGTTTTTGATGAAGTTTACCACGTAACCGCGCGCGAAGAACGCGATTACGGCAACAGGGAGAGAGATCCAAACGATCATGCGCAAGGCCGAGCGAAAAGTATGGCGGAATTCGTCTTCATTTCCCTCTCCGACGTCTTCGGTGAGCTTAGGGAAGAAAGCAGTCGAGATAGCCACGCCAATGAGGTTGACCGGCATCTGATGAAGATTCAGGGCCTGCTGATATGAACGTACGACACCGGAACCCATGCGGGACGCAAGGTTGGTATGGACGATACTATTCACGTAATCGATACCCTGGTCTAACGAGCGGGCTGGCAGCATACCGAGCACTGCTTTGAAGCCGAGATTCTTCCAATAGACTTTGAATTCATAGTCAAAACCAAGACCGAATAGGCCGATGAGTGAAGTTATGACTTGCAAAAGTGCCCCCAAAACAACCCCCAAAGCAACTCCCATAATGCCACCTTCAAAAACTTGAACGCCAAAAATATTGATACCGTTCGTAAAGAAAACGATACCGATTAAAATACCGACGTTATAAAGTGCTGGGGCGAGCGCATAAAACACAAAGCGACCCACGGCTTGTTGGATAGAAGCTAAAACCGTAGCAATGGAAAACAAAAATGGGTTGATAGCAATAACGCGCATCATATTAATAGCCAAGGTCATGGAAGACTCGTCTAAACCGGGAGCGACTACGTAGCGAATCAATGGGTCGGCAAAAATCATAATAAGTACAGAAGTGACAAGAGTAACTAATGCCAAGATATTGAGAATAGAGGAGCTTAACTCCCATGCGGATTTTTTGTTGCCAGTCATAAGCCGTTGATTAAATACTGGGATAAAAGTTACAGAAAGAGCGCCCGACACTAGCAGAAAGAACATGAAATCTGGCACCGTAAAGGCCGCTGTATAGGCGTCGATTCCCGCCGGATAAGTATCTAGATAGAGCGAGTTCAAAAGACGATCGCGAAAAATACCGAGGAGAGCGGAGAGTAAAGTCGAAGAAGAAAGTAAAATGGCGGCAAATTTTATAGACAACTTGGCGTTCGCCAAAGCAACAACAGATTTAAACTTGAACTTCTTCATATTCTTATTATACATTATTTAGAGTTGATTGACCTTTTCCAGTACATCGATCGGGACACCGGCGGCGTTATACTGGGACATAATTGGGTAAGGTTTAGCTAATAACTTCCAAGAATTATTTTCACGATGCAAGACAACGCGGTATGTTTCATAAAACCCAGTCGCTTCGCCGCCTTTGCGTCTAAGGGCGGCAATAAAGTAATCGCCTAAACGAGTTGGGCTGACGATATCAAAATCATCCAAAAAATCTGCAAAGGATTCTTCGACAAAAATGCTACCATTGTTAGCGTCGCTTGCGACCAACTCTGAGTAAAACGGGTCATAATAATCGTCTCCAAATTTAATATAATATTCGGACGGAACGACCTCCTCCGGCAGCTCGTATAATCTAGCTACGGCGACATCTTGGTACGTGTAATTCGACTTTATAATTACACGGAAAGAACCGTCATCTTGGCCTTGGTAGCTGATAGAATAGAGGACTTTATTTATTGGGAGATATTTTAGGATCGGATTGGCGGCTCTGCGGGCGGCGTTTGCCTGTACCGCTAAGTCCCCGAAAATACCTTCAACTTCCAAGAAATCTGCTTGACGCCCATCGGTAATCGATTCCCCCTCGGAATCACTAGCATTTAGGCTACCTATTATATGTTTTTTATTTTCAGAGATTTCTACGGTGCTTTGCGCGCTATCAAAATGCTCTAAGCTGACTTCGACTTTATATTCGCCAGGCACAAGATAATTTACGGCGTCATTTTTTATCGCTTCGCCATTGACTTTAACGCTAGCCGTAAACGGAGCGTACTTAGTGACGACGGCGATTTTGCCGTGACGATAAATGAGGATAGACAAAGAATAGATGATAGCCACAATAAATATGAGCCCTAGTGCAATAGCTATGATTTTTTGTTGTTTGGAAAAATTTTTAAACATAGTTCAACTCCTTTCTAATTTGATTTACGGTACCAACGAACTATTGAGCTAGTGTAGGAATCGTATTCTAGATCCTCGCCTCCCGCCATAGGCGCACGGCCGCCAGTCTGGTCGTTACTATATGAAGCTGACGCAATAACACTGTTAAAACCGGGAATTTGACCGACGTAGATAAAGGTGTGACTACTGCCGCTTGCGTCGGTCCCGCCCATGAAAGCAATGTCGCCAGGCTGCAAAACACTAGTATCGATCTTGGTGGTATTAGATGAGTTAAGTAGCGTCCAACCGTGATCCATAACCCAACGTTCCTGAGTCTTGGTGCCGCCTTTACTAGAATTGTAATCGGATTCATAGCCACTATCTTGAACCAATACAGTAACAAAGCCACCACAGTCAATACCCTGAACTCCCTTGACAGACCCGCCTACATAGCGACCTTCGCTACGAGCGCGCGTTACGGCATCTGCGTAGGCAGGCATGCGCTCGAGATAAGGCGTACTATGATAGTCTGGCCAGGCATAAGCGAGAACAGTAGAAGACAGCGATCCGGTATAGTTACAATTATTGTCTACTGTGTTTTTATTTATCGCGCCATAGATCAACTCTGCGAAAAGGGCCTTACCTTCTTCGGTAGGATGAACCCCGTCAGAGCTGATAAAGCGCTCTGGGTCAGCACTAACAGAGCCCGCCCAATCAGCAATGCTAACCTTCGGGTTTGCAGACTGAGCCTGCCTCAACAAGGCGTTATTTGAAGAATAATCGGAAATGCCATAGTTCGTAACAAAAACAATCTTACTGGCAGACTCGGAATAGCTCAAGACGGAATCAATCTGAGATTGAGTCAAATTATTGTCATTAGTACCTAGGGCAAAAATTAAAGTTTCTTTGGGCGGAATAATGCTTAAGATTGTTAAGCCTGTAGAAAATTGGCGGCTGTCGGCGGCGTCGATTTGCGAATCGGTCATGCCGGTGAATTTACTGAGAATTTGGGCGCGACTCCCGTTCGTAATTGAATCGCCGATAATCGTGACTTGTGAATTGTCCTGAGCGGAGGCGCTAGTGCCGCCACTAGCGATTGAGGTGCCGGCGAACTTATCGTAGTAGCCTTGAGCAGACGGCAGACGGTTTGGGTGATTTTCTAGTTGCGGTTTATTGGGAATTTCGACTTTTTCTAGAAAAAATTTAGTGGCGTCATATACGGTTTGCTGTTGCAGTAAGCCTCTGTAGCTACTGCTAGAGTTTATTTCTTCCCAAAGAAAAGCGATTTCGATTTCCAACAAGGCGTTTGTGGCGCTATCGCCTGCTAGCTCGAGGAATTGTTCGCCATTGATAGTGCCGTATTGGCTGGGATTATTGAGGAACTGCAAAAGATCAGGAGAGCGCGAGCTGATATATTTGTATAGATTGGCGCGACGACCAAAGGACCATTGAATTAGGCCTAGGCCATAAGAAATCTTGTAGCGGTTCTGTGAAGCATTGGTCTCAGAGGCGTCGTTGGCGCCAAGATTGAAAGTGCCGTCCGCGTTGCGATTTGCCGCCTTGGTAGTGCTCCAGTACTCTTCATACTTGCTACTCTCATGACGAGCGGGGCTAAGGCCACTTTCGTGCTGCATGTTGCCCATAATCCCTGCAGCCTGCTCTTCGGTAAATCCTACCGAAACTAGGCCAGACCAAATCTTCTCGGCAATTGCGGAGCCAATAATGCTGACGGAGCCATCGCCAACATAGCAATTATTGATATTATCAGAGTCTGGATCGTAAAATAAAATATCATTTTGGGCAAAAATGTCTAATTGCGCTTCACTGAGCGCAGAAACGGATTGGGGGGCGAGTATTAATACGCAAGCACTGAAAATAAAAAATAAACTACGAAAAAAATAGCGAGCATTTTCAGATAAAAACTGGCATTGTTTGGCATTTTGCATACTGCTTATAGTATAGTTTGACTTGACTTTTTATGCAAGATGTGCTATAATTGAAGGATATGCCTAGTTCAGTTGGCGCCTAGGCTATTTCTTTTACGCGGCAAAGCTGCGCTCGCGAGTAGTTGAGTAAATAACGAAATTCGAAGTCGGAGCAGTGTCGTGATCCGAAATAGTCACATCTGGGACGCTTTCAACAAAATCTGGGGCCTTAGGATTGGCAGCGAGCGGAGCAAGCTCGGTGGCGTCATAATCGGCAAGAAAATCTAAGTAATTAATTAGGTCGATAGTAGCAACAACTTGCTCCTTAGTCATACCGGAATAACGAGAAAGTACACCTTCGTAAGAGTTGTCAACGGGGAAAGATTCATAGTACTGGTCTAGTACAGCTACGGTTGCAGACTCTTCGATAATGCCGGCCGACTCCATCCATCTCTGGTCTTCGGAATAGCGCTGATAATACTTATTTTCTGACCACAATTCATTTGAGCCAGAGGCTACGCAGGCTTGCCCGCTCACCCAGGGAGCGTTCTGTACGTTCGAAGCGGCTTCAAGGGCGTCCTTGGCGTCACCGACAAAAGGAATGGCGCCGACTACACCTTCTAGTATATTATCCAGGCCGCCAACACCGGTGTTGATATTGTATTGTTGCATTTGACTGGCGATATTTCCGTCAGCTAGACCCCATGCGGAACTGCGTTGGCCACAGAATATAATATATTGACCTAGGGCCGAATTGGCGTTGATTATGGGGTTTAGCTCTTCGTCAAGTTCGACGTCTAGCATGCACCCGGAGGGGTCATCGTGGTTCTCTTCAAGATACTTGAAATTGGTAGGATATTGATATTGCCAATACGTACCCTCCGCTGCTGATTCGACTCTACATAAACTAGCGTCGGACTGAAGTGGACTATACACTTTTTTGTAGTCCGCAACCCTAAGATTTGCTACCGTTTCAAAAACATCCTGACCGGGATCGAGCCCAGCCGTACTTAAATCAGAAGTATAATACGGGTTGCAGTAGGCGTCTCCCATAATATTGATCGACTCAAGGACTGGGCAATCTCCCTGTGAAACTATTAGATCTGTGTCGGCGATAGCCGAAGCTGAGGGGAGCAAAGACGTGACAGAGGAAGCCACGGTGCCAGAAATGCCAAAAATTATCCCCGTAACGCCACTCAAATTAGTTGACAAACTCATCATTTGGTAAGCTAGGCTACCCAGAAACGTGTTTTGAGAGCTAAGGTCAAATGGGCTTTTGGTTTGGCGATCATACTCGGCCTCTTCGGCTAGAATGCGCTCAGTTTCACGACGATAGGCTAATACCGTGTCACTGTCGCCTGGAGAACCTCCACCACCTTGGTGATTGCCGCCCAAATATTTATTGCTACCAGATACTAATGCATTTCCTAAATCTTCACCAACAAAATCCGACAAGATGTCTTTCTTTATCATTTCGGCCGCGACTGGAATAATACTACTAAGCATGAAGGGTAGCACTACGCTCATGACGGTACTCATGGCAATTGATTTAGCGATACCCTTAAAAATAGAAGCGATACCGCCAGTAAAAACACCCAATATATCTACAACTATACCTATGCCCGCGGAAATACCTTGGGCATAAGCGCATTTCATAAAATCGTCCGCGGCAAATTGAGCTTCCATCCCCATAATTTTAATTTTACTCATAAGAGACTCGGAATTAACGGCGGATACACTAGTGTCGCTAGAATTGATGTTAATTCTGCTAAACAAAGCCGAGATGCCTTGTGCCTGCATAGCGGAAACGCCAGTGTTTGGATCTTTTGTACTTAGCGCATTTGCGTAATACGTCAACGGGCTACTGTTTCCGTCGCCTGCCATGACCTTATCCCGTGCTTCCAAAAAGCCCGAGACAAGATCAACAAATTGGGCGGCCTGGGCGGCCGCAACAATGCCGTGAATTGCACCAGTAGCTGAAAAATAAGCACAGGTAACATTAGCGGCGGCCTGGGCGACCTTTACGACCTTAGATTCTAAAGCTTTTTGCAACGCTTGGGCGTTTTTCTTGTTAAGAATACTGTCATCCGAACTAATTCTATCCCCGGTATCGACGCCTTCTTCTCTCAGGCCGCCAGAGTCAGGGTCGTCTGTCTCAGTAAGCTTCCTGCCATCTGACACCTCATCTTCAATCTGATTTTTTTGAGTAATAGCCTCTTTAAATTTCGAATTCCCACTCTCTATATCGCTGGCGGTCTGCCATTTTTTAAACCGATTACGCCCAATATTTAGCCTATCAAGAACTTTCAAAACAACCGAGTCGAACCAGCCGGCAATATTACCTTTCCAGGTCTTAGACGACTTCAAGTAGCCGTTGCGAAAACCGTCAAAATCGTCAAAGGCGTCACCAAGCGCAACTGCTGAAGACTTGATTTCGATATCTGGAGATTCTGCCTTAATTGCTAAGTCAAGAGCGTCTGCGTCAACTTTTTTGATGTCTGTATCGGTCAAAATTGGCTGTTTTTTGCCTGAACCGTCATCGTAAACCAAGAGCTTAACCTTCTTGCCATTAACGTTCAGACTCATAAAATCTATGCCTTCGGTCTTCAATTTCTTTATTTGTGCTTTAGAGAGGTTGAATTTTTCATTACCAAAAATCGTAGTGCGAGTTGGGTTCTTGTAGCGTTCCGTATCCAACTGAAAACGCAACATCGAATCAGAGCGACCGCTCATGACTGTTTTCATGGAGTTAAACTCTTGAACAATACGACTAGCTAGCGCGAAAGGCATGAGAGTCTGGCTGCCAAGCATCAAGCCGCCGCCACCCAATAATAACGAAATAAGGGCGATAAGTGGGCCCTTATTGCGGAAAAAACCCTTGGCTTTGGCTTTTTCTTCGTCTTTCTTGCGGCCTTCTACCCGGCTTGTAAAGGGCTGGTTTTGCTCGGCAGCCTTTGCTTCATTAGACCCGCCAGACGTAGCGGATATTGACCTTGCAGAAGCAGATTCTTCGGCTCCTGCTAGTCTAAGTTTTGCCTGACTAGCTTTACTGGCAGAGTTCGGGTTGCCACCTTCGACTGTTCCGAGTTTAGGTCGGGTATCTTGACGCTCCATGCCCCTATAGGGGTCATTTGGCCGCAAAGCACCCGTGTCATCTGTTGGATATTCTGCCATATTGATTATAATTATATATATGCTTGACTTTTTTGACAAGATGTGCTATAATGGAGGCATAAGTCCTTAATTAATCATTTTTGATAATAAAAATAAGGAGGCTCTTTACTATGAAAAAACTATTTTTTGTTATACTTCTTGTATTTTCTTTTGCAATATTAACTGGATGCGGAAAGAATGTGGCGGCTAATAGCGACAACAAAGAAACTCCGGCAATGAGCAACACAGATCAAACCGAGAACTCCTTGCTCGACCAACAGCCCGAAACAGAGGAAAGCGAAGAGACAACTAAAACCCCTGGCGGCCTACAAGACTTGACTCCTGTAGTAATCGACGCGGACACCGCGAACTCCTTCCTTTCCGAAGACTCGAAAGGTAGATTGATCTTCGATATAGAAAAATACGCAGAATCTCTAGGTATTACTTTTTTCTATGACGGATCCGTGCAAATGAGCTATCAAACTCCGAACGGTATTGCTAGAGCTTATTCCATTCACAACTTTTTTGCTTTTTATATCCCCACCGAAGATCCAGAGGTTACACGAATCGTCAATTTCCAACCTTCAGACTACCATGATGTTGCCGAAGACTATGAAGTATACGTACGAGGCGAAAACGTAAGGACTAGAGGGATAAACCTCTTAGCGGCTAGTGTTATCGGGATGCAATGGATGACGCAAGACGACGCGTGCAATACCGACCCATTTGACGACATAAAGAGGGTCGACCTCTTGGTGCGTGGATTCGAAGGAGAGGAAATGCCTGATTTTTGGGGGTTAGAGTACGAAATAATCATGGAACTAGAAAAAGAATAGGAATAGTTTTAGTCAAATGAAGCCACCCATAAGGGTGGCTTTTTCTTGGTGCTTTATTTTTGATTTTAGTGAAGCTTGGCGCTGGCTGGGAGAGTGGCTTTGGCTAAGATTTTGCCGACTTCCTTTTCGTCTAGAGTTTCTTTTTCTAGAAGTTCAGCAGCAAGCTTGTCGAGTAGCTCTTTGTTGGCTTTGAGCACGGCTTCGGCGCGATTGGTGGCTTCTTGAGTCAAAGCTTCGATTTCTTGGTCGATTAGTTCGGAGGTCTTTTCGGAATAAGCCTTGGCGCGATCGCCAAAGAAATTGACTTCATTGGTATTAAACACTTGGTTGCGGAGCTTTTTGCCCATGCCCTCTTCGGCTACCATTTCGCGAGAGAGTTCGGCAACATGCTTGAGGTCGCTGGAAGCGCCGGTCGTAACGCCGTCGTCACCAAAAATAAGTTTTTCGGCGATGCGTCCGCCCATAGCGCGGGCAAGAATATCTTTGAGTTCGTAGATATTTTTGTAGCTGCGATCTTCTGGCGATAAGAACCAAGTGACACCCCCGGTGCGACCGCGAGGGATGATAGTGACTTTGTGAACTGGATCAGAATCTGGCAAGACATGTCCAACTACGGCATGGCCAGCCTCGTGATAGGCAGTAATTTTGCGCTCTTCGTCGGTCATGACCTTAGACTTGCGCTCTGGTCCGATAGCGACACGCTCGAAAGCTTCAGTAAGGTCGGCGTTTGTGATAGTTTTGCGGCCGGCACGAGCAGCAGTGATAGCGGCTTCATTGGCAATATTAGCAAGGTCGGCACCGGAGCTGCCGGCAGTTTTGGCGGCGAGAGAATTGAGGTCGACATTTTTGTCGGCTGGTTTGTTTTTGAAGTGAACTTTGAGAATATCTAGGCGGTCTTTGCGCTCTGGCAAAGTAACGTTAACGTGGCGATCGAAGCGGCCAGGGCGAAGCAATGCCTTATCGAGCATGTCGACGCGGTTGGTTGCGGCCATAACGATCACGCCCGTATCGTTATCAAAACCGTCCATCTCGACAAGGATTTGGTTCAAAGTTTGCTCGTCTTCCCTGCCTGAGCCACCGCGTGCATCGCGCTTGTGGGCGACAGCATCAATTTCGTCGATAAAAATAATAGAAGGGGAATTTTTCTTGGCTTTCGAGAAAAGATCGCGCACGCGAGAAGCTCCCACGCCAACAAACATTTCGGCAAACTCGGATCCAGAGATCGAGAAGAAAGGTACGCCAGCTTCGCCCGCAACGGCGCGAGCCATTAAAGTTTTGCCGGTACCAGGATCGCCGGCAAGTAAAACGCCGCGAGGGATTTTGGCACCAAGCGATTCATATTTTTTGGGCTTTTTCAGGAAGTCGACGATTTCTGTTAAATCTTGCTTGGCAGCTTCGTTGCCGGCGACGTCATTAAAGGAAACTTTCTTTTTGTCATTGCCGTAAAGTTTGGCTTTGGCCTTGCCAAAACCCATTGATTGATTATTGGCAGATTGGGCTTGCTTCATCATATAAACAAAGAAGCCAGCGAGGACGATAACTGGGACAATATAGATAGCGACGTCGAGAATATCTCCCCAAATATTGACAGGTTCTTCGATTTTGATGCGAACTTTACCTTCGTCAATGACGGCCGCGAAGCCTTGCTCCTGAATGGAACTGGAGGGGTCTTTGCGAGATATCATTTTGGACAATTCGGCATCTTCGCGGGGAGTAACGATGAGTTCACTGCCGCGGACAATGATTTCTTCAAGCTTTTCTTCTTTGGCGTAAGAGAGAATTTCAGTTAAATCTTTTTCTACAGGAGCATCAGAGGCTGGAGTCGTAAGCGTTGCCAGAATACTTGCGCCGATCAAAATAGCAAAAAACCAAAATATGCCAAGTCTGATAGTGTTAAAAAGTTTGTTGCCATTGTTTTTTTGTTGTTGGGGTTTTTTGAGCCCTGCCATATATAAATTACCTCGCTTTAAAAATAATATCTAAATTGGTCGGGGCAACAAGGATCGAACTTGCGGCCTCACGGCCCCCAGCCGTGCGCGCTACCACTGCGCCATGCCCCGAAATAATATAACGAAAAGTACAAGAGCGATGGCCGCAAGCGTCCTCACGGCCGGTCAACGACCTTAGTCCGTGCGCGCTACCACTGCGCCATGCCCCGAAATAGCTTTGAACAAAAGGGAGAGTACACCTGCCCTTATCTATATAATTATATCATGATTAGAGAAATTGAAACTTAAACAAAAACTGCATTTTGCACTCATTACAAACCCCGACAAAAAGAGGTAAACTAATAATACGAGAAACTCACATTCACATATTCATAACCACAGCCATAAAGCAGAATCTAGACTTAAAAACTCTGGCGAAAATCAAAAAAACAGCTGCGAGAAATCTTGCACGAGGAAGACGTCGGCCATTCTACGATTGAGTTTGAACTACCAAACGAAAAGTGCGGAAAATGCGAGGATGTCAATCTTTAAAAGATGTGACCCGGTGGCTTTAGGCCTATCTTAAAATGACGCCCGAATAGAACATCTGAAGCGCTATGAAAAATAGAGCGATGGTCACGCTCTCCCAAATTAAAATTTGGGGTTTGAGAATTTTTCTTTTTGCTATATATAATACGCAAAATGATAGGCTAAATAAAAATGCAATCAGGACTAATACGCCGAACGGCAAGCCAACCGAAACGCTAGTTAGGTTTAGCACGTAGAACAAAAATATCGAGGCGAACTGAACGCGCACGATGATTTTGTGGGCGCGGCTAGAAAAAGCGTTTTCGTCTGGCAGGTGCGGGAAAATTCCAATACCCGCCAAACAAATGGCGAAAATTATTTGCGACACAGAAAGGGCGACCGATAGGCTAGCGGGCAAGCTTGATGACGCTTCATTATTTATGAGCTCAATGAGAAATAAAGTTGCTGAAAAGATGCAAGTTATTCCAAACAGGATAGAGGATAATTTGCTAGAGCCAATGTGTTGGCTAATAGTGTAATCTAATTTTGTTTTGTGCTTCGTAAATATTATGCCAAACACAAAAACGAAGATTACTGGCATAAAAATGAATTCCATTAAATATGATATTAGCACCCGATCAACAAAAAAGCACCTCAAAGTGCTCACGATTGGTCGGGGTTACTGGGCTCGAACCAGCGACCTCGGCGTCCCAAACGCCGCGCGCTACCAACTGCGCCAAACCCCGGACCTTTGGATATTATATCATATATTTGGGCTATGATATAGTATATATATGAAAAAATTCTTAGAAAAGCACGGCAAGCTGATTGCCATCTTGGCGCCAATTATCTTTGGTGCGATTTATATGATAATTTGTTCGTTAAATTTAGAGCAATCTATTTGGTTCGACGAATCTTTTGGTGCGTATTTGACGCGTTTTTCTTTTGGCGACATCTGGACTTTAACAGCCGCTGATGTCCATCCGCCGCTTTATTATTTCCTACTCAAGATTTGGGCGGGAATTTTTGGTTATACGGATTTTGCTATGCGTTTTATGTCGGTATTTTTTGGGGCCGTAGCGATCGTATTTGCATGGCACTGGCTAAAGCGGAAATTCGGCGCAAAGCCAGCGCTAATCGCAACGCTATTGATGTCTATTTCGCCGATGTTTATTCGTTACGGACAAGAAATGCGAATGTACGCCATGGCGGCAGCAATTATTTTTGCCGCAACATACGTTCTACAGCTAGCAATTGACACAAAAAAGCGAAAATTTTGGATTATTTATGGAATTTTAGTTTCGCTGGGAATGTGGACGCATTATTTTGTAGCTTTTGTCTGGATGGCGCAACTCGCATACCTCATCTATAAATGCAAGAAAAAAATATTCCAAAAAGATATTGTCTGTGCCTATATTTTAGCCGTAGTACTTTATTTGCCATGGTTGCCAATACTGATATTCCAAACTGGCGTAGTGCAGAGTGGGTTTTGGATTCCAGAACCGAATTTTTCAACGGTTAGTAGTTATTTCACTAATACGTTTTTCTATCTCAATGCCAATGAGCTAGCCGGCTGGATGATGGTTTGGGCGAGCCTAACGGCGATTGCCTTGACTTATCTTGCGGTTAAAGCGAAGAAAAAAACGACACTACTTAATTTTATGGCTTTTGTGCCGCCCACACTATTACTAATCGCTTCTCTGCCTCCACTTAGTCCAGTTTTTATGGATCGTTACGTAGTTTATTCAGCGATTTGCCTATCATTAATTGCTGGCGTAGCGATTGGTATCGTTAAGTTTAAAAAGAAATTTACGCCTTTTATCCTGACAGCTCTGCTTGCGATGGTTTCGCTGGTTGGCGTGGTGAATGTATTTAATTTTGGGAATTTTAATAAGTCTACAAATGGACAATCGGACGCCAAGGCGTTATTTGAAGCAGTAGCCTTAATCTCCGATGAAGGTACGCCGATAATAAGCAGATCAGAGTGGCTGTATTATGATTTGGCATTTTACGGGAACGACATTCATCCAGTTTATTTCGTCGACGCATTGACAACCTACGAATGGGGGTCACACGAACCGTTAAAACAAAAGGATTACGGCAAAATTATGAATTTTGAGGAGTTCTTAGACGAACATGAAACGGTTTGGCTAGTGGGCAGCGCAAAGAAAACTGCCGAATTAGATTTCGAATACGACGGCTACGAGATAGTCCAGAGCATGTATTTGGACGTGAACGTCAATCAAGACGGCTATCGCGCGATTGAAGTACGTAAACTGTAATCTATCTTGCGAGTTGTAGTATAATACATACTAGTCGGGGCGTGGCGCAGTTGGTAGCGCGCGCGGTTCGGGACTGCGAGGTCGCCTGTTCAAGTCAGGTCGCCCCGACCATAACGAAGAAACAAACTTTTTAGGGTTTGTTTTTTGTTGTGATGCTATAATTAATTCTAGACGGCAAGCATAATTAGTTTTAGAAACGTAATAAAAGAATATAAAATAAAACGACGGCAGATAGTCGCCCTAGATGGCGTTTCGTTTGAGATTGAAGCGGGGAGCTTTACAGTTTTGACAGGGCCTAGTGGTTCCGGAAAATCTACAGCCTTGCAGTTAATTGGTGGGCTCGAAGAAGTAACTAACGGTCAGGTCGTAGTAGACGGGCAAGACCTTGCAAAATTGAGAGGCGAGCAATTGGCGCGCATGCGCTACAAGGATATGGGGATTATTTTTCAGAATTTTTATTTAGATCCAAAACTGAGCTTGCGACAAAACATTGAATTGGCTGGGATTCTGGACGGCACGCCAGAACCAGAACGTAAAAAAAAGAACATGGGAATTGGTTTGCTAAATTACTTAGGCTCGTCCAGTTTTGATTGGCGTTCAATAAATTTCATGATGTCTTTGTGTTTGTAGGCAACGGCAGCTAGAACAAAAACAGTAGTTATAACGGCAACAACAATCGGCCGGATATCCGCTTCGCCAAGACCGGCGCCAAGAAGGTTCGTCATGATTACTGCCGGCAAGCGTCCCAGCGTAATCATCCACATAAGTTTACGGATAGGAATAGTCGTTAAACCAGCGACATAGCACACGATGTCGTCTGGCAAACCGGGAATAAGGAATATCAAGAAAAAGACAAAAGAACCTTTTTGTTTTGTGAGGTAATCAAATTTGTCTAGGTGTTCTTTTTTGATAATGCGCTCAACCAGACCGCGGCCGAACTTGCGAGAGAGGAGAAAAACGAGGAAGAAGCCGATACCGGAGCCGATAATTGTCCATAAAATTCCCCACCAGCCAAAGATAAATCCGCCAACAATACCCGAGACTTGACCAGGGATTGGAGCGACAACGGTCTGAAGAATTTGGATGAGCATAAAAGCCAGCGGGCCAAAAATCCCAAGCGAGTTGATAAAATCAACGATTTGCTCTTTGTTTGTGAGTAGGTTAGTAAGCGGGCCTTTGAAGATGATGTCTAAAACAACGAGTACGACACAGGTGAGGATCCCAACAGAAATGGCTGCAATTTGGATTTTAACTTTTTTGCTGAGGCGTTGATTAAAAATTGACATTGCTGATTATTATACAGCTACCCGGTTAACTTACGCAACTATTGAACTTTTTGGCTCGCGCGCAAAGCATTGATACCTAGCTGTTTTTTGATGAATTGGATTTGAGGAGAATATGTCGCTTCGGCATGAAGATCAATGGCGGAGACGACTTGATCGTTAAAGATATTGGGAAGCGAACCATAAGCATACTCATACTCTTCGCTCGCCATGCGTCTGGCATGGTCAAAAAACGGAAGCAGCTTGTCTATCTGGGTTTTAGAAGTCTTGACGGTATTTTCGGCAAGATGAGAGTCAAAATCTTGCGAGCTTAACCGAGAACGCAAATATTCCTGCATAAGCTCGGCTTGATGATGGAGCTCGTGAACAACAGACAGGCGCATAAGCTGAGATTTACGATCGTATTCGTCTTGCTCGGGGCCAGTCAACCTAGCTCCCCGGTCAATTTTGCTGGAAAAGCGCACAACATCAGCAGCCAAGTCATCGTTGACGCCAACGACAAAGCGAGGCAAAGTAGGAATACTGTCGTTGCTTAATCCTAAATCTTGCTCGGCGTGGCGAGGATCTTTGTTTGTAAAGTATTTTTCAGTAGCAACGCCCAAAACTTTAGTGCCGTGACGCGGCCAGGCAAATTTATTTGAAAGCCCTTCCGTATCCGTGTTAAAAGTAACGTCCAAAGCAAAGGGAACGGGCTGATCTTTGGTAAATTTATTGTCTGCAAAACAAATTATGTCGGTATGATTGGCGTAGTCATCGAATTCGCTCGGAAGAAAAGACAAGAGGCCAAATTGCTCTTCGCCGGTGGTTTCGTCTTCTCCGGCGTAATTACCGAGCCAATCGTTACGGTAGATTTGGTCGTAAATAGTATACTCCAAGACTGCAGCCGGCGGTAATTCGCGGCGAGAATCAATAATGTTTTTGGAATTCTTGTAGCTGGCGATTCTCTGCCAATCTTTTTGGGCAGACGCAGAATCGAAATCCGCCAACTGCGGGCGGCGTTGCTCGATAATTTCTCGGATATTTGTAGGGTTTTTTAGCTTCTCGCTCATGTTTGTTATTTTAGCATAGAAAAACCCCGCTTGTACTCAAGCGGGGTGACTTTGCCCTTTGGGGCGGCGAGCGCTGGGGAGAAATTCCTCCAATATATATCTCAAAGAGGAAATAATACCAGACTCATGATAATGCCTACCGAAACTAACGGCGAAATGGGCTATCCCCTTCCGGAGAAGATCCTGGTTGGTCATAATAGCAAGATGGCCATCGGAAGATTGGTCAGTTTTGGCCAACAATAGGTCGATATCAAGTTTTGCGGGAATATAGTAGATCGGATCAAACAGAAGGACTATCCGGTGAGGATGCCCCTCTAATACGTCCATGGCTTTGAAGCCTGGCTCCTTAAGCTTACTCGAGAATGAAACAGGATGCTGCGCTATAAACTCAGAAACTGTCAAAGTTACCCCCTCCTTTTGCTCCTAAGGCAAAAAATATAAAAAACTTATGAGTAAATCACTACATACTCTTTTATTGTAGCATACTTTATTAAAAAAGTCAATACATGGGGCCTAAAAAATTGCAGGTCTTTTATTTGGCGTATTCGATTGCGCGAGTTTCGCGGACGACGTTGACCTTAATGACGCCTGGATATTGCATGGTTGCCTCAATTTTGTTGGCGATGTCGCGAGCAAGCCGGAGAGCGGAAAGGTCGTCGATTTGCTTAGGTTCGACAACGACGCGGATTTCGCGACCAGCAGAAATGGCATAGGCTTTGTCGATGCCTGGGAAGCTAGTGGCGATATTCTCGAGGTCACGCATGCGTTCGGCAAAGTTTTCGGCCGAAACGTTGCGAGCACCGGGACGGGCAGCAGAGATCGCGTCAACAATCTTGACAATGATAGCCTCTGGGGTAGTTGGCTCAACGTCGTCATGGTGAGCGGCGATAGCATGGACGATGGGCTCGGGCATGCCATACTTTTTGGCGAGTTCGGCACCAATATCGGCGTGTTTGCCTTCTATTTTATGCGTAACGGCCTTGCCCATGTCGTGGAGCAAAGTCGCGGTCTTTGTAATGCGCTTGTCGGCACCGATTTCCTCGGCAATCATGCCGGCGATATGTGCCATTTCAATTGAATGCAGGAGAACGTTCTGGCCATAGCTAGTGCGGAATTTAAGCTCGCCTAGCAAATGGATGATTTCGCGGGGGATGCCGACAACGCCCACTTCCCTGGCGGCATCTTCACCGGCACGTACGACTTCTTTTTCGATTTCTTTTTCAGCTTTAGCAACGGCATCTTCGATACTGGACGGGTTGATACGGCCGTCTTTCATGAGGCGCTCTAAGGCATAACGGGCGACTTGGCGACGGATAGGGTCAAAGGAGGACAAGACGACCATGCCCGGAGTATCATCAACCATGACATCAACACCGGTAGCGCGCTGCAAGGCTTGGATATTACGGCCTTCTTTGCCGATAATGCGGCCTTTCATTTCGTCATCTGGGAGCTTGAGGGCGGTAATAGTGCGATCAGCGGTAACTTCGGAGGACATACGCTCCATGGCGGTCAAAAGCATCGATTCAGCAGTTTCATCGACGTTGTCGGCAAGAGCTTTTTGCTCTTTGATGACGAGATTGACGAGGTCGGCCTTGATATCGCGCTCGGTCATGGCTATAAGCTTCTCTTTGGCATCAGTTTTGGATAGGCCGGCGATTTTTTCGAGCTTTTCTTGAGCCTTGGTGCGGATGTTGCGAATCTCATTTTTTAAATCTTCGATTTCGGACTCTTGCTTGCGTAAATTCTCGGATTTTTTATCTAGTTGGTCGAGCTTTTTATCTAAACTTGTTTCGCGCTCAACAAGGCGGTCTTCGGTTTTTTTCCAGTCACGACGACGCGCATTCTCTTCGTTGCGAGCCTTATCGCCAATCTCAGACGCTTCTTTTTTGGCCGCCAAAACGATGTCTGAGGCTTCGTTTTTAGCTTTTTTGACTAGATTCTCGGCTTTGTTTTTTCCGCCATTTTCTTTTTTCTTGTTGTAAGCGTGCACGCCTCCAGCGCCAGCGCCAACGCCAATAATGGCCGCGATGACGATTCCTAATAGCTCCATATGTCCTCTTTCTTTTGTTTTTTGCCCTTATTTTTCTCTATAAAGGTGAGTTTAACAAATATATATCAAAATTTAATTTCTGCTAGTTATTATAGCATATTTTGAAGGTTTTTATTTTTTTGCCTGAGTAATGTTAGCGGGTCGACCATAATCTGGGACAATGAGCCGGTGACGTGCGCCGCGATGGTCGTAGAGGGGGATTTTTAGCTGATCGGAGAGGGTATTAACCACAGTAGCACCGATACGCAAGCCGGTAAAAGAGCCTGGGCCAGAGAAAAAATGGATTTCGCTAATATCCTGCCAAGTGGCTCCGTTGAGCTGGAGTTTGTCGTGGATAAATTTTAAGAGATCTTTTGCCAAATTGCGGTCGGATTGCCACGAATAGCTTTGGTCGCCCACCTCCAGTAGTGTGGTTGGAGTAGAGGTATCAAGATAGATTTTCATTTGACGAGCTCCACGGTGCGGCTAGAATCGGTATTTTTTGTGATGATGATTTTGGCATGGGTAGCGGGCAAAATATTAGCGACAGATTCTCCCCATTCGATAACGACAAAGTTACTGGCGTCAGAGATGGCTTCGGCGAGCTCGTCCCGCATAATGCCCGGGTCGCTCAAGCGGTAAAAGTCATAATGCGCGAGGTTTTTGGGTGAAGCGGCATAAAAGTTGGATATAGAAAAGGACGGAGAGGTGATATTTTCCTTGACACCGAGAGACTGTGCGATACCTTTTGCGATGGTGGTTTTGCCGGCACCGACATCGCCGATTAGTTCCACGACACGCAGGTCGCCCAGTTCGCCCACGATATCTTTGCCGATTTTTATCATATCGGCAGTGTCTTTGCTCTTGTATTTCATTTGTTTTATTGTAGCATATTAACTTGCATAAAGCGGTATTTTGTGGATTTATAACAGTGATACAGCGCCCCAATAAGCGCTATGTAGATAGCGAATACGAACGGGTTGCCGCTCGGAATTTCAACATAAGCCCAAGAGATATTAGAAAAATAATCCACAACAAAGATATGGAAAGACAATAACTGCTCGGCACAAAAGCCGAAAACTTGTGGCAAGACAGGCAGGAAGAAAGACGCGGCCGCAAAAAGAGCTAGAAGCATGACAAGAGAAATACTGGGCAGCACTAGAACATTGGCGAATAAACTGAGGGCCGACATTGAGCCAAAATAAAATAAAATTAGCGGCAGACAGCAAATTTGCGCCGAAAGCGTCTCAATGACAGTGCTAGCAAGAAAATTTGACTTTTGTTGTCCATAAAAATAGCGAGTAAAGATCGGCGATACGATCATGACGCCGACGAAGCTACCAAAAGACAAGAGCCAGCCTAGATGCTGGACGTAGTTAGGGTTAAATAGAAGTGTCGTGCCGGCTGCGAGCAGAATTAGCTTGATTGGATGAAATTTGCGGCCAAAAAACCAAGCGACTAGGCCCGCCAAGGATACCGCTCCCGCTCGAAGCATACTAGGAGAGAAGCCCACGATAGCCATAAAGAGCAAGATTAATAAAGCGCCAAAAAGGAGAGCGGCAAATCGAGAGATTTTAGCGAATATCTTGCGCATGGCATTCGCAATAATAAATAGATTGTAGCCGGAGGCTACTACGATATGCGTAAGCCCGACTATGCGCAGGTTTTCTTCTAGGTTGCTGGGGAGGGATTTCTTTTGACCGACTAAATAGCCGAGAGCCAGGTCCACCTGAGGAGCGGGGATGCTTATCCTGAGTTTTTCGGCGAAAAAATCTCTAACGGCAAGTGCTGGGCTAGAGTAGGTTGGCATTTCTAAACTTAGCAATTCGGGACGTTGCATGCTGGCAACAAAATACGCGAAACTGTCTGAGAGTTTGCCTTTGAGTTTGACTTTTTGGTAGCGCTGGAAGTTCTCTGTACTGGAGAGCTTGACATACATTGTCCCGCGGACTTTTTGGGTACCAGTGATTTCTAAATTGTCTAAATAAAGTATTACAGTAGAGCCGTCGATGTCGGGATCTTCACAAATAATGCCGCTGAGCTCTACGGTTTGGCCAGAGAGAGTTTTGAAATAATCTCGGCCGACAAATTCAAGACCTAGTCGGAACGTGCCGAGAATAACGCCGGCCAAGAACGAGAAGACAAAGAAAGCCAGACGGTTGTTTGAAAAGTTAATTGCTAAGAAAGCGAGCGCGACTAGCAACCAAATCGGAGAAAGGTGTATAAATTTTCCAGTAAAAGATTCTAAAGCGATAGAAAGGACTAGACCCGCAGCGAAAATTGGCAGGATAAATGATAGATGTATTTTGCGAGATAGATACGGCATAGACTGCCAGTACTATGCATAACATAGCATCGACACTACAAGCATAAACACCTTGTTTTGATGATATAATATAAAAATGCAAAGAGTAAAAGAATTTTGGCTAAAAAACAAACGACAACTTTTAACAAATTTTTTAGTTTTAGCTTTCGCGGCAATATTTTTGACTTGGTTTTTGGAATACCGCTATTTCATAAATAATGCGAGTGACACTTGGGTTTTTGTATTCGAAAGGCCATTAGTGTTTTGGTACAACAGTTTTTTGGTGTGGCTAATACTGCTATTTTTGACCGCACTAACTCGCCGTCCGCTAATTTCTTTTAGCGTGCTGTGGTCACTAATCATAATACTGACCTATATCCATATAAATAAATTTAGTGCCCGCGGCTTCCCTTTGTTGCCAGAGGATTTTATGTTGGCCGGAGAGGCAACTAGTTTGGCGAAATTCATCGATGTCTGGGGAATGGTTGCTTTGGTTTTAGGGGTGATTTTGACCTGGGTTTTGGGAGCAATTTTGCAAAAATGGTTCGGCAAATACCTAAAGCTAGAACGAGCAACAAAATCTGAGCAAAGCTTTATCAAGAAACATGCGCTGATTTCTCGAGGCATATTGCTCGCTTTATCCGTCATGGTTTTCTTGGGAGCAACGGATTTCGTGCGCAATCATAAAGGGCAAAGATACGAAGATATCACTTGGTTGAATTCGCAACTAGTGGCGTGGAATCAGGTGAGAAATTATAACTATAACGGTTTCGTGTTAGGCTTTTTATATAATTGGCAAAAATTTAAGCTCACTGAGCCTGCGGATTACAGCGAGGAAAGGGTGGGGGAAATTCGCGATACTTACGAAAAATTAGCGAAGCAAAAAAATAAGAATCGCTTGGATTTATCCGAAGAAGCGATCGACGTTGTGGTGATTTTGAACGAATCATTTTTTGACCCAGCCGTAGAATTCCAGGGGGAAAGTTTTGAAAATTATTACCCGCATGAAGGCGGAGAGATTTTACCAACACTGCGTTATGTTCAGGCAAACTATCCAAGCGGCTATATGTACTCTACGGACTACGGCGGAGGTACGGCGAATATAGAGTTCGAGGTACTGACCGGTATGACGAATTATTTCACAAATACGGTGCCCTACACGGACTTGATCCCGCGTGCCGGAAGCGTAGATTCTTTGGCTTCATACTTGAATACGCAAGGTTACGCATCAACGGCAATTCACCCCTTTAATGGCTCCATGTATAAGCGTAATATTGTGCTCGAAAAATTTGGTTTTAGCAACTTTATTACCGAACTGGAAATGGACTATACGGACAAAGAAGGTAGTGCGGAATATATAAACGACCGTTCGGCATATCGACAAACGTTAGACGTATTGGGTCAGGAAGGAAAGCAGTTTGTAACGCTCATAACGATGCAAAACCATTTGCCCTACAATCATGATATCTACGAAGAGACTGACTTTAGCGTCACGAGCGACAATTTAGATGACGGTAAAAAACAAGAAATTGCCGTTTATTACCAAATGCTGCACAACTCAGATAAGTACTTGGGGGAATTCATCCAGGCGTTGGACGCGTCTGACAAAAAGACTGCTGTATTATTTTTCGGCGATCACTCGGCGGGAATTTTCGAATTAACAAATGGCCACGAGGATAAAAAAGTTCGCGATCTATCGAGGCTGACACCTTACTTTGTGTACACGAATTTTGAAACGGAGAAACAAGAGCTGCCAATGACGACGCCCAACTGCCTGAGCAATACTTTGCTTGATGTTATTGGTGCGCAAAAACCAAAAATTAATTACCTGCTCGACGCTATCTGTGCTGAGGCGCCGATTTTGACAAACACTTGGCTGGACGAAGCGGGCGCCGTGGACAGTGAGGCGCTAAAAAATTACGAAATGATAATTTACGACGTGCTTGGCGGTAAAAAGTATTGGCAGAATTAGTTTAGCTTTTTGGGAAAAGCGGCGTTTCTGGAGGGATAATTTCTTTGGCTGAAAAAATGTCGAAGATCTTTTCGGCAGTAGAAGGCAGGAATATCTGGAGTAATTTATTGCAGGCAAGTAAATCTTGAACGATTTCATGCAAAACGGACTGAGCTTGCTCTGGCTGAGTCTTGGCGAGAGCCCAAGGTTTTTGTTCGTCAATCTTTTTATTAATCGCCTGGATAGCAAGCCAAAGCGTATTGATTGCCTCTGTTAACCTAAAGTTCGCCATATAAGCCTCAAAATCTTTTATGTCGGGCTTAATTGCATCGATGTCTTGCATTCCTACGACGGCGTTTTTGGCACACATAGTAGCGAGTCGCTGGACGAGATTGCCGAGATCATTGGCGAGTTCATTGTAAGCAGAATCGTATTTCTCCCAACTGAAATCTGAATCCTCTAAGTTGGAAATATGGCGCAAGAAGAAATAGCGAAATGGATCTACACCGTATTTAGCGATAACTTCGGTCGGGTCGATGACGTTGCCAATTGATTTTGACATCTTTTCGCCACTGGCGGTAATGTAGCCATGGGTAAGTAGAAGCTTCGGCAGAGGTAAGCCTAAACCGAGCAGGATAGCCGGCCAAATTCCAGCATGAAAACGCAAAATATCTTTGCCGACAACCTGAATGTCAGCTGGCCACCAGTCGGAAATGTCTTGTTCTGGATATCCGAGAACCGTAATGTAGTTAGAAAGAGCGTCTAGCCAAACATACATAACTTGGCTGTCGTCGCCTGGCACAGGAACGCCCCAGGAAAGCTGCTTTTTGGGCCGGGAAATTGAAACATCAGGCATATCGACGAGCAGGTTCAAGAACTCTCGTTTGCGCGAATCCGGAACAATGCGCATTTCGTCAGTTTCGATAGCGTTTTTGATTTTATCTTTAAAATCGGAGATACGGAGATAATAATTTTCCTCGCTGAGTTTAGCGTAGGGTTTTTGGTGATCAGGGCAAATTCCCTGGTTCGACTCGTATTCTTTGTCGGTGGTAAAACTTTCGCAGCCTTCACAGTACCAGCCCTCGTAGCTACTTTTGTAAATATGATTTTCTAGTTTTTGCCAAATTGCTTGACAGCGCTCTTCATGCTTTGGGTCGGTCGTGCGAATAAAATCCGTATATTCGACGTTGAGTAGATGAATAAAATCTTGAAACTTTTGAGCGTTTTGGTCCACAAAATCCTGAACAGACATCCCAGAATCGAGGGCTTTTTGATAGACTTTGTTGCCGTGCTCGTCCGTACCCGCCTGAAAACGTACGGATTCACCGAGCGTTTTATAATAGCGCGCACAAACATCAGCAATGAGGTAATCCATGGCATGACCAATATGGGGTTGGCCGTTGACATACGGTATAGCAGTTGTGATATATTTTGACATGCTTATATTTTAGCATATCTAACTGATTGAGGCTAAGTTAGAGAACAGATATCAGGACGATAATGATTCCGGCGATCAATACGACTCCGGCAACCGCAGCAAGTACGATAGTCAGAGTTTTGTTGTTTTTCTTAGGCTGGGGGGTGGTAACCGCACCGGGAATAGGCGCTGGCTCCGGGGCTGGGGCTCCTGCCGCTACTGGTGGAGTTTCTGGGGCTGGGGCTTCTGGAGCAGCTTCTGGGGCAGCAGCTATAGCGTCGCCCGTTGGTGATGCAACTTCTTCTGGGGCAGGGGCGGCCGTATCGGCAGCCTCTGGGGTCGAGGCTTCAGCGACTGGTGCTGATTCAAGTTGGCCAGTGAGGTCAACCTGAGGAGAAGATATGCTTGGTTCGGAAATTGCGGCATCAAGAGCGGCAGCATCGGCGGCGCTAATTTCTTCTTCTGGGGCAGGAACTGCAGGCTCTGCAGCAGGTGCAGGAGCCGGAGCCTCTGGCGTGACAGACGGCTCAAGGTCAGTAGCGGGGGTAGGCTCTGGCGTAATATTTTGGGCCTCAGAATTAACTGTAGGGTTGTTTTCTGGCACAACAGGGTTGTTCTCTGCTGGATTTGGTCCTAGATTGTTTTCGTCAGGATTCATTGTTTAACCTCCGTTTTTATTATAAAAGATTCCTAATTGTTTTTATTTTAACGCTTATGTATAGATATTTCAAGTTTTTTCCAATCATCTAGAGATAAATCTGCTGGGCGCGCGCCTTCTGGAATTTTTAGCTGGGTAAATATCTCGATAATTTCTTCGCGAGGAAGCCTAAGGGTGACTGAGAGATTAGTGCTGAGCTTTTTGCGGGGGCTAGAAAAGCCCAATTTGATCAAGGCCATAGTTGATTCGCCGGCTAGAGGCGTTTCGTAAGGTTCGAAAATTACAACTTGGCTGTCGACCTTGGGGGGAGGGGTAAATTTAGAGCGAAGCACGACAGGGCCGAGGCTAACCTTTGCATAGATCTGCGCGGATAGACTAAGGATCGAGTGGCGACCAACATCGGCAGCAACGCGCTCGGCAACTTCTTTTTGGATAAGCAGCACCATGCGCTTGGGGCGATGTTTTGAAGTCAAAAACTTTTGGATAATCGGAGAGGTAATATAATAGGGTACATTTCCGGCTAGGCTGTAATTTTCGGGTAAAACACTTTCGTCAAAACTAAGGATATCGGAATTGATGACGTTGAGGTCTTTACCGGGAAAAGAGGCTGGAAGTTTGGCGGCAAGCTCTTGATCAAATTCTACTGCAATTACTTGGTCAAAATACCTGAATAGAGCGCTGGTCAAAGTTCCGAGGCCGGGGCCAATCTCTAAAATGACATCGCTCGCGCCGCTAGCAAAGGCGGCGATTTCGAGCAGAATTTCTCGGTCTTTAAGCCAATGCTGGCCGAGCTGTTTTTTATTCTTCATGCTAGGTTGCCTACCACCAGCCCTTAGCTTTTTTGAAATTATAAGCTTTTTCCCAAGTACCATAGCGGCCAATAGCGTAAGATGCGCACCATTTCATCTGAGTGACGACATTAGTGCGCCAGTCGCTGCCGGCTGAGGCCATTTTGTTACCTGGAGTAGCCTGGCAAAGGCCATAGCCAACTTCTGAGGAAGATTCTGCGTTGGTAAATTTTTCGTAATAGGTGTCTGCACATTTTCTGCCTTGCCAACGGATAGGGCACCAACTGGCATTTTCGTGATCAATAATGTAGGTCGCATAGGCAAAGTCCGACTCGGCGACACCAGCGGCCCGCATAATAGCGATTTTGTCGCCGCCCAAAGTGACGGCTGGGGCGGAACTTTTCGCACCGACAACCTCTATCTGTTCAATGGGTTCCTGGGTGACCATGCTAGCAATTAAAGTGCGGCTCTGCTCTACGCCGTCCTGCATAAAGATTTCGTAGGTAGTGGTTTTTTTGCCACTAAGTCCTTGCTGAGTAATCGCCTTGTAGCCCGCCGCGCGGTCATAATCATAAACGGTCTGAGTCGAATAAGGCACGTCTTCCTCTAGAGTAACAGTATTAACGCCTTGTCGATAGATGCCGATTTCGGCGATACCAATTAAGCTAGCGGTCGGCGCTAAGGAGAGCCAGTCGGCTTCGGTCAAAACAATATTACGTTCGTCAAGGAGCTCTTGAACAGTGGTGGCTTGCGTATAAATTTCGGCATTAGTGCCATAAAAACTAAAATTCAAGGCACGCGCACGCGTCACTTCGTAAACTGGGGCAACGCCAGACTCTAGAAAATTAGTTTGTGTTGTAATTTTTACAACGTCTTCGGAACGGAGGTCTAGATTGGCAGCCAATGCTACGGCGGAGGGGTCGGTCTGGGCGGTCATGAAGCGAATCTTGCGCAAGCCATCAACGATAATCACAGGGCGGGCGCGATAAATGTTGATGCGAAAATTATCTGCCAGAATTTCTTCGTCTAGCGCCGGCTCCACGACGTCGCTGGAGTCCACACTAATCTCGGCACGCGCTAAGGCTTCTTGAACTGTAGCGGCGGAGGTCTTGATGGTGATTCTTGCGTTCTTGTCGTAGATAGTCACGAATCGCTCTTCGCCTTGACCTTCGCTGACGTCTTCGGACTGCCCGCTAGCAAAAACTGGCATAGCGGAAATAGTCAAAGCGGCGACTAGGCCGACAATAGCCAAAACAAGTAGCGAAATAGAGAGCTTGAACTGAAAAGACTGTTTTCTCATTGTATTCATTTTATCACAAATGTATTTTTTTGCATTTGGACTAAGCGACCTTTTGGCAAATTGAAAGATTTGCCGTTAGCGTAGTGGCGGATAGCGGCTAAAAAATCTTGGCGTTGAGGGCGAGTGGTCGAGACGCCGGCATACGAAAGTATCTTGCGCAGAATTTCTAAAGCAGCGGCGTCATCTAAATCTTTATAAAATTTTCGCTGATAGACTCGACCGTCGGAGGCAATGAGCTCAAGAATCTGATCAATTTCGACTTTTAATTCTTTCTGGCGGACATAGGAGGCTAATAGTGAATTTACATCTATTGGTGTAGCTGTTAAATACGCCCGGATACGATTGCGCAGATAGAGGTCGCTGGTATTACTGGGGTCCTGGCGAAAATTTAATTGATGCTTTGCGGCGTAACAGAAGATATCTTTTTTAGTCTTGCCGATAAGCGGTCGACAGATATTAGGGTTATCTAGGGGAACGAGGCCACGCCAGCCCGTACCGCGCAGCAGATTGATAATAATAGACTCGACTAGATCATCTTGGTGATGAGCGGTGTAGATTTTACCCTGATATTTTTGAGCGACACTTTGCAAAAAATCGTAACGACGCTCGCGAGCAAGAGCCTCTGAGCAATTTGGGCCTAGATTGTCATGGCGCGAAATAAATGGCATTCCGTATTTTACAGCAAGAGCTTGCACGAAATCATGGTCCTGACGGGAGTTTGAGCGAATGCCATGGTCAAAATGAGCAACAATAGCTTGTTCGTCGTTGCGAAACCGGTGAAGCATGACGACAGAGTCGATGCCGCCTGAAATTGCGAGGATTTTATGCATATGCTACAATTTTAGCGTAATAGGACGGTAAAGAAAAATGCTAAAGCTTGGCTCTGAATTACTGCGCTTCCCTGTACTTAGTTTGCATGTGGGCGGAGAAATAGCAAAAACAACAGCTGCTGTAATACGCCCAGAAGATTTGAAGGCGGTTGCATATACTTTGACTGGCCCAGGGGCAGGAGGAGAGCATGGCGACATCTTGTTGACCGACGACGTACGCGAGCTCAGCCAGAAGGGGTTGATTATAGATTCGGCAGATAATTTCGCTTTGAGAGATGAGGTGGTCTGGCTAGACAAGTTGATGGGGTTGAATTTTGAGTTGGTCGGACTAAAAGTCGTGAGCGAGGACGGAAAAAATCTTGGCAAAGTTTCTGACTATACCTTAGACACGCAAAATTTCACGGTTTACCAAATAATCGTGCAGCGTCCTGTCGTAAAATCATTGATCGATCCAGAACTGACGATTAACCGTTCGCAAATTATGGAGATTGATGATTATAAAATTACGATTCGCAATGAGCACGAGGAAGTCGAAGTAAAGGAAGAGAAGGTCGAATTCCAACCTAACTTTGTGAACCCGTTTCGAGAACCGCAGTTTTCGCCGATTCGAGATCGAAACCGTGACGAAGTAGATACTGAATAAGTTTTTGGTCATCGTATTTATGGCGTTTTTTAGCGATGATTTTTTGGATTTCTTGCATTTCGTTGCGTGGCGAGCTACTTAGAGCTTGCTCAATTTCTTCGGGACTAATACCTTTTTTGCGTAATTCTATGGTGATTTTTTTGCGGCTGATACCTTGGCGACTTTTGCGATTTTCGACCCAAAATTGCACGAACTTAGAATCGTTGACATATTCTTTTTGAATTAAACGCTCGAGTACGGGAGAAAGGAGCGATTTATCGTAGCCTGATTTAATTTTGGTTTCGTATTCCCCGGTTTTTTTGTTTTGGATGCGTACAGGCTTGTCATAGGTAGTTTTGATAAGGTAGTCGCGCATTTCCTGCACGGAACGAGGGCGAGTGAGGGCATATTTGAGTGCACGAATATAGAGTTTGCCAAAATTTGAGGCCTGCTTTAGGGCATCTTTTTCTTGGAGATTGAGTTTGGTGCCGATTTTTAGCTTCAAATCGGCAAGCTGGGCGATGTCTAGGGAACAAAAAAACTTATCGTCCAAAAAGACGTTGACGCGATTTTTATCTTTAACTGCTTCAGATATTTTAGTAACTAGAAAAGTATGGGGAGCGTTTAGATCCCCCTTGTCGTCTAGATTAGCATAAACGTCATTATTTGTCAAGTCGTCTGGAGTGATCTGGGTAATTTGCATGGTTCGAACGGGGCCTGAAATCTTACTCTTCTACTTGGGGAGCGGCCTTGTCACGGACAAGTTTTTCGATTTTTGCCATAAGTTCCGGCTTCTCTTTAAAGAGGCGCTTGACCGCTTCTCTACCCTGACCTAGAGTTTCGCCGTCTAGCTTGAGGAAGGCGCCAGCCTTTTCGATAATGCCGGTGGCGACGGCAAGATCCAAGATGTCGCCAGTTTTGCTAATACCTTCGTTATACATAATGTCAAACTCGGCGGTACGGAAAGGCGCAGCAATTTTGTTTTTAACAACTTTGATTTTGGTGCGGTTGCCGGAGATATTCTCGCCGTCCTTGATTTGTCCGATGCGGCGGATATCGATACGAACGGAGGCGTAGAATTTGAGTGCGTTGCCGCCGGTGGTAGTTTCTGGGTTACCAAACATCACGCCAATTTTCATACGAATTTGGTTGATGAAAATGACCGTGGCTTTGCTCTTGCTAATGATGCCGGTGAGTTTGCGCATGGCTTGCGACATCAAGCGAGCCTGTAAACCCATTTGGGCGTCGCCCATATCGCCGTCAATCTCAGCCTGAGGGACGAGAGCGGCTACGGAGTCGACCACAATAAGGTCGACGGCGCCACTGCGAACTAGGGTTTCGCAGATTTCTAGGGCCTGCTCGCCATTATCTGGTTGAGAAATTAGTAAATCTGCCGTATTGACGCCAATTTTACGGGCGTAGGCCGGATCAAGTGCATGCTCGGCATCAATAAATGCGGCCTGCCCACCTTGTTTTTGAATTTCAGCTAAGGCATGTAAGGCTAGCGTAGTTTTGCCGGATGATTCTGGGCCGTAAATTTCAATAATACGCCCTTTTGGATAACCGCCGCCGAGAGCGAGGTCCAAAGATAGTGAACCGGAAGGTAAAAGCTCTACATCGATTTTGCTCTGCTCGCCGAGCTTCATGATTGAGCCGTCACCGAATTGTTTTGTGATTTGAGATAGAGCAAGGTCTAACGCCTGCTTTTTTGCGTCGCTTTGCTTGCTTGTTTTTGCGTTTGCGCCCACCACTTCCTGACTCTTTTTGGCCATAACAGTTGTCCTCCTTTTGATCGCTTATGTTATTAGTTTAGCACATAACCCCTGGTATGCTGCGACTATCTAACAATAACTGCGGACGATATTAAAACGTAAGTAGAATTTAAATTGCGAAGGGCAAGGCTGGGCGTTTGGAATAGCGATAGCTACTAGCCCGCTTGAGGGCTGGGAGTTCGGCAAAGAAATAACGAATTAACGTCTCGATACGATCACGGTGCTCATGCGGCACAAATTTAGTTGAATTTTTGTCCATATATTTTATATTTATCGGAGATATAAAATCAATTTCACCGGTAGTCAAGTCCATGCCGACGCCAAAAATGTTAAAAATAAAGCACTTTTCATTGAAAAGTGCTTGCTTGAGCGAGGCGACATGCTCGTCGCCACTGGCGATAATCCCCCTAACGACGTCTATTGCTATCCAGATATAGCCGTCTAGTTCTTGACAGATAGTTTTTAGTTCTTTTTTGGAAAAATTAATTTTTTTCGTAATGAGCATAGAACACTCTCCTCGCGACCTTTTATAAATCGCTAGTTATTTTATAATTTGCCAAAAAAATACCATTTAATTACTATGATTAAAACCATAAGTGGTGAGATTATTTTTGACATAAAACGCAAGATGATATAATAGGGTTATTATGTCGCAGTTGTTTTCTAAAATTATGCAGAAACTAGTGCGTTACTTTGACCCAAAACTTGAAAAATATCGTCCAAAAAAGGCCAAAGCAGAAAAGTACACGCCAAAAAGCCAGAAGGAGCTGATTGAGCTTTTGGCGCGAACTCCAATTGAAGCCCTGAACAAGCAGGAGCGCGCGACAATCACAGGGGTCATGGGGATGGGTGGACGCAAGGTGCAAAGTATCATGCTTGCCAAGGAAAAAATGGTATTTGTGCACGAAAATGAGTTTTTGGGCCCTTTACTGCTCGATGAATTATATAAATCTGGTTTTGAGCATTTTCCGGCTTTGGGGGCGAGCGGAAGGATTACCGGCTTGATACATATGCGCGACTTGAATAAAATTAACCAGTTAGACGGGCAAGATCGCGTACGAAAGTATCTAGACGAGGATATTTATTATATTCGAGAAGACAATAGCTTAGAGCAAGCATTGGCGGCTTTCATACGTACGAATTGTCATTTTTTTATCGTAATAAATCGTACGGGAAACCCGGTGGGTTTGTTGGAATTTGCGGTTTTGATGCGGGCGGTCTTAGGGAGAGAAATTAGCGACGACTTCAACGGAGACCTGAATATCGCACAAGTTGTAGCGAGAAAATAAATTAGCACTCTTGACCCCTAGACTGCTAAGTAATATAATGCTTTTATGTCTAAAAGAGATTACTATGAAGTCTTAGGGGTTGCAAAATCGGCGTCGGAAGACGAGATTAAGAAGGCCTATCGCAAATTGGCAGTAAAATATCACCCTGACAAAAATCCGGGGGACAAAGCAGCCGAAGAAAAATTTAAAGAAGCGAGCGAGGCTTATGAAGTTTTGAGCGATAAGCAAAAACGCGGGCGCTACGACCAATTTGGCCATGCTGGAGTGGGCGGAGCCGGGGCTGCCGGAGGAAATCCTTTTGGCGGCGGAGCAAGTGGGTTTAACTTTAATGGGCAATCTTTTAATTTTGATTTTGGCGGGGGCGGGTTTGACGACATTTTGGGGGATCTGTTTGGTTTTGGACCGCGTACGAGGCGACCAGTAAAGGGGCGCGATTTGCAAGTGCAGATTGTGATTGACTT
>CAYLGU010000001.1:45016-47373 GCA_964383445.1 uncultured Candidatus Saccharibacteria bacterium
TTTTGGGGCAACGAAAAATGTTTCCGTGCAGGGCAAAAACATAAAACTGAAAATTCCTGCCGGGATTCATGACGGGCAGTCGATTCGGATTGCCGAAAAAGGCGGCGAAGCGCCACAAGGTGGTCGACGCGGCGACTTGTATGTATTGGTGCGAGTGCGCGCACACAAGAAGCTGACGCGTGAAGGTGACTTGATTTTAAGCGAAGCAACGATTTCGATGTTCGATGCGGCGCTCGGTACAGAAATTGAAGTCGAAACCGTGGACGGAAAAATTACCATGAAAATTCCTGCTGGCACGCAACCCGGGGCAAACTTTAAGCTATCCGGGCACGGGGCGCCGATTATGGGAACGGATGCGCGCGGACCACATATTGTAATGGTAAATATAGAAATCCCAAAAAATTTGAACCGCAAGCAAAAAGAAGCTCTGGAAGAGCTACGGAGCGGAACTCGCAAAAAAGGTTTTTGGAGCTAACTCACCTAAACATTACGCTCCTGCTTGACCCTTACTTTTGCTTTGGGCTAAACTAAGTCTAGAGAAAGAATAAGGAGGTAAGCGTGGGGTCAATCAAAGAAGCAATTTTGCGCAACTGTTTAATTGGATGCATCGAGGGGCAAGATTTTACAATTACAGAAAATGCCGGATATATTGTTTTTAATTGGCAAAACGGTAGAACTTCGAGACTGCAAAAAGCTTGTAATGGCGTAGATCAACTACTTGAACTACCCGACGGAAAAACCCTCAGAATTAGCCCCAGTGCATTTTTTGCTTAAAATTATATCATATATGATATAATTTAACTTTTGGCAAGATGCGCTTTGGCTTTGGGCGTGACGCGGCGACCGCGCGGAGTGCGTTCGATGAGGCCTAATTGCATAAGATAAGGTTCATAAAAGTCTTCAATGGTACTAGCTTCGTCCCCAGTAAGGGCAGAGATAGTTGTCAGACCGACTGGACGATCACCGTAATTTTCTAACATCAATTGCAACATGTTGCGATCGGCGGGATCAAGGCCAAGAGAATCTATTTCCATCATAGCTAAGGCCTTTTCGGCAACTGGCTGGTCGATAAAACCATCCGCGTTGACGTCGGCATAGTCGCGAACGCGTTTCAAGAGGCGGTTGGCAATGCGAGGGGTGAGGCGAGAACGAGTCGATAGTAGACTGGCGGCGTTTTTGTCAATTTTTGAGCTTAAAATATCGGCAGAACGCTCGATAATTTGGCAGATTTCATCTTCTTGATAATATTCGAGACGATATTGGTGACCGAAACGATCGCGCAACGGGGCGGCCAGGCTGCCAGTGCGCGTAGTAGCGCCAATAATTGTAAACTGAGGGAGATCAAGGCGGACGGAGCGTGCGGCGGGGCCTTTGCCGATCACGATGTCTAATTTGTAGTCTTCCATAGCTGAATACAAAATTTCTTCAACAGCACGGCGCAGGCGGTGAATTTCGTCGATAAATAGAACGTCACCGTCGGCAAGGTTGGTGAGGATGCTGGCGAGATCGCCGGCTTTTTCGATAGCTGGACCAGAAGTAACGCGCAAGTTGGCGTTCATTTCGTGGGCAATAATGCCCGCCATAGTGGTTTTGCCAAGACCGGGAGGGCCGTAAAGCAAAACATGATCAATAGATTCGCCGCGTTTTTTGGCGGCATCAATAGCCAGTTTTAGGTTGGTTTTGAGTCGACTTTGCCCTATATACTCTTTGAAAGAGGCGGGGCGTAGGCTAACTTCTAAAACTTGCTCCTCATGGTTTTCTTCATGAGCGACGGTATCTATAATCCTCTCTATAGCCATGGATACAGTATAGCATCTTGTGCTATAATTAACACCTAAGAAGGAGGCATATGAAAGAGCTAAAAGGCACAAAAACCGAAAAAAACCTACAAGAGGCGTTCGCGGGCGAGGCGCAGGCACGAGTAAAGTACGAATACTATGCTAGTCAGGCTAAAAAAGACGGCTTCGAGCAGATAGCAGACATCTTTGCAGAAACAAGTGCGAACGAAAAAGAGCACGCTAAGCTGTGGTTCAAACAATTGCATGGCGGCGCGGTACCAGAAACCTTAAAAAATCTGAGCGACGCGGCGAATGGCGAGAATTACGAGCATACGGATATGTACAAGCGTTTTTCGGAGGAAGCGCGGGAGGAAGGCTTTGACGAGATTGCAGATTTGTTTGACGGGGTGGGAGAGGTAGAGGCGAAACACGAAGAGCGCTACCGTAAACTGATGCAGAATATAAATGACGGAATAGCCTTTAAGCGTGACGGTGTGACGGTTTGGAAGTGTCGTAATTGCGGACACATCCATGTGAGCGCCGAGGCCCCAGAAAAATGCCCGGTCTGTGCTCACCCGC
>CAYLGU010000001.1:47383-48417 GCA_964383445.1 uncultured Candidatus Saccharibacteria bacterium
GCTTTTTTGAACTGCGAGCTGAAAATTATTAGAGATGCTGAAACTTCCAAAACAAGCTAGTCGACGACTACTGGCCATACTTTCCGCTTTTGTTGCTTTGGCGGGGTGGATTTTAATAAGTCCCGAAAGCTACGAGAGCGAGCCGGCACAAGCGAATATTGTAGACGGAGCTAGTGACGAATATCAAAGTGGCGATACTGGCGCAGAGGGGCCGCTTGCAACGGAAGTCTTAGACTTGCTAGCCGTAAAAGGCAAGGCGCCAGCAACTGGATATACGCGTGAGGAATTTTACACAAGCTGGGGACAAATCACGGGTTGCGATATGCGCAACGTAATCTTGAAACGAGACATGACAGACGTAGTTTTAGAAGAGTGTATTGTAAAATCTGGCACTCTGCAAGATCCATATACTGGCGCAAAAATAGAATTCGTACGCGGAGAAAACTCTAGCGCGGTACAGATAGACCATGTAGTGGCATTGGCGGATGCATGGAAAAAAGGGGCGCAAAATATCTCAAAAGACGAGCGCTATGCTTTAGCGAACGACCCTTTGAATTTGCTGGCAGTAGACGGGCCTGCCAATAGTCAAAAAGGTGGCTCGGATGCGGCGAGCTGGCTGCCGAAAAATAAGGCTTTTCGCTGCCAATATGTGGCGAGGCAAATCAGCGTAAAATACAAATATGCCTTATGGGTGACGAGCGCAGAAAAAGACATCATGATGCAGGTGCTCGAAAAATGTCCGAACGAAAAAGTGATTGGCGTAGAAATTTAGCTTAAAAATCGTCGCCTTAAAGCTCTATTATATCATCTATGATATAATCTTTGCCGTGCACTGCAGCGGCCTGCAAAATAGGCCGAAGGTTGGAGATTTTATTGAGCTGGAGAAAACTCTCGGCCGCAAAGTTGATAGCGCGAAGTTTTTGAGGGGTAATTGCAGCAAAACCGTCACCATGGGTGGAGTTTTGACGGTATTTTACCTCTGTAAAATAAATTTTGTCGTCTTTTATGCTGATTATATCGATTTCGCAGTGAGG
>CAYLGU010000001.1:48427-55397 GCA_964383445.1 uncultured Candidatus Saccharibacteria bacterium
AGTTGAGTGCAACTATTTGATGAGCTTCTGAGCCAAGAAAATCGGCAACCTTAGCTTCGGCGATACGGCCAACTCGTGTAGTGTTTTTTGCATGCGCATCGTGCTGGCGATTAGAACTATCTGAGCGAGGACTCTGCACACCGAGCAGCTTGGCGATTGGAGCAAAAGATTTGCGGTGCTCTGGCGTCACGCCAAATTCTAAAAGCGCCGAGCGGTGTTTGGCGGTGCCGTAGCCAACATGAGAGCCAAAATGATACTCGGGGTATTTCTGGGCAAGAGCGGTCATATATTCGTCTCTTGCGACTTTGGCGAGAATACTAGCAGCAGATACGGCCGGGATAAGCAAGTCGGCTTTTTTGAGCGTAGTCACAAACGGCGCCTTGGCGGTATCTGAGAGAAAATTAATAGTGCCGTCAATAATAATTTCATTATGAGGATAATTGATTTGCTGAACGGCACGGCGGGTTGCCAACCTAAGTGCCTGAGAAAGCCCAATTTCGTCTAGCTCTGGAGCCGAAACCCAACCCAAACCATGTACAGAGTTAGCGTGAATCAACTCTACTAGCTCTTCCCTGCGCTTTTTGCTGAGTTTTTTGCTGTCAGTCAGCCCGTCAATAGGATTTTTGAGCACAACAGCGCCAACCACAAGTGGGCCGGCCCAAGGGCCACGCCCAACTTCGTCTATGCCTAAGATTGTCATAGCAGGAGTATACGACAAAAAAGCCAGCCTGTACATCTGAGGGCTGGCTTTTGTACCTAAATTAAGCGGTCTTTTCTTCGGCTACTGGAGCTTCAGCGGCTTCTGCTTCGGCTGGAGCCTCTACAGGAGCTTCTTCGGCGACCGTTACGTCATTAACGGCATGACGGTCAAAATCTTTGTTAACCAAGCGAGCGGACTTACCAGAACGCTCACGGAGGTAGCTAAGGTTATTGCGGCGGACTTTGCCACGGCGCATAATTTCGATTTTTTCGACTAGGGGGCTGTGGATTAGGAAAGATTTTTCTACGCCAACACCGGATGCAATTTTGCGAACCGTGATGCGGGCCGTATGCGAATCTTTGCGATCAGTGCGAATAACTGTACCCTCAAAAACCTGGATACGGAATTTTTCGCCTTCTTTAATTTTTTGGTGAACACGTACGGTATCGCCAGAGCGAACAGCCACAACAGCCTGTTTCTTCTGGGCATCACCGATATTTTTTAGTAAATCAACACTCATGACTCTTACCTTTTATATTTTTAGACTTATCCGATTTTATCATATTTTTGACTTTAAGGGAAGGGTAAAATAGAGAAAGCCAAAATAATACTAAACCTATGCTTATATTATATCACAGACGACTGATAAAGTCAATGTTGGGGTTAGATAGCGCGGTAGATTTCGTCGAGCGTAGTGTCGCCACGCAGTGCGGCGAGGACGCCTTTTTGAGTGAGCGTGAGCATGCCAGACGCCATAGCGGCTTTTTCGATGTCTTCGGTGTGAATTTCGTGGATATCGCCACGGATGAATTTTTGAATAGGTTCGGTGACGACAAGCTGTTCCATGAGAACAATACGACCAGAGTAGCCAAAAGGATATTCTTCGCTGGGAACGGGGCGATAAAGCTGAAAATTATCGAGATCAAAATCGGTTTGAACGCCAGCGAGAGTCTTTTTGACGTATTCGCGGGTAGCATCGTCTGGGGTGTAGGCTTCTTTGTTTTCCGCGAGCTTACGTACAAGACGCTGCGCGATTAAGAGGCGGATACTAGAAGAAAAGATAGGGTTGACGCCGATTAGGTCGATCATGCGCGAGAAGGCAGCGGAAGTAGAGTTGGCGTGGAAGGAGGACAAGACGAGATGCCCAGTAATCGAGGCCTGGATAGCAGTGCGGGCCGTGTCGGCATCGCGAATCTCGCCAACCATGACCACGTCAGGGTCTAGACGAAGTACAGAGCGCAGACCCTCAGCAAAGGAACCGCCTCCGCCAGTATCGATCGGGATTTGACTAATACCAGTAATGCCGTATTCGATTGGATCCTCAAGGGTGATAATTTTACGTTCGGAAGTGTTAAGAGCGTTCAAGATAGAATACAGGGTGGTGGATTTACCAGAACCGGTAGGGCCGACCATGAGCACCAGGCCGCGAGGATGGGAAATGACTTCGGAGATCTCGCGTTTTTCGTCGTCGGTGAGACCAAGCAGCTCGATATTGAGCAGGCTTTCATCAAAGTTGAAAAGACGCAGAACGGCATCTTGGCCGTACATGGTAGGGATAGTTTCGACACGGACGTTGAGCAAATGAGTTACGCCGTCCCGACTAATGTCTTTTTGCATGTGGCCAGATTGAGGCTTAGTGCTAGCGGAAGAAACTCCGGCACGACTGGAAAGTTCACCCATAAAGATACGATAGCGGTCTTTGTCGATTTCGGCGACAGGATGCAAAATACCATCCACGCGCATGCGGATGCGAATCTGATTACGCATGTTTTCAATATGAATATCAGAGGCGCCAAGCTTATCGGCCTGGTCAAGCAAAAAGTCAAAAACTTTGTCAGTAGCAACCGAGTTCAGAGTAGCGGAAACTTGTTGGATAGTCTCACTGTCACCTTCGCCAGCGATACGAATGTCGTCGTAATGGATTTTGACAGGCGGGTCGTAACGCAACATGAAGTTTTTGTAAGAAGATTGGGAAATAAGGAAAAAATCAATGCGCTCTCCCCTGTCGGTATATTCCTGGCGCATTTTGTCGATGACGCTGCGAGGGGTTTGGCTGGTGACCATAAACTGAAAATGCTGCTCGTTGCCGCCTTTTTGGAGGGGGAGGATAAAGTCGGAGCGCATAGTCGGCTTATCTAATAAGCCCTCGACAAGCGGGATGTCGTTTTCAAAATCTTGAGTATCTAGGTATGGGAGCCCCAAGATATATGATCTTTGCCGAGTGGCATCTTCGTCATTTTGCCTACGCTTGCGCTGAATCTCTTCTTCGTTCATAATTTTATTGTATCATGAAAACGCTTGTGATTATTTTGGACAATATCCGCTCAACTTATAATGTGGGGGCAATTTTGCGTACCTGTGACGGACTAGGTGTAGAGAAAGTATTTTTGACCGGCTATACGCCGCACCTTGGTAAGGGGCTGCCGCATGAGCAGATGAAATTAGAGAAACAGCTGCACAAAACAGCATTGGGGGCAGAAAGAAGTGTGCGACAAGAATATCGAGAAAGCTTAACGGATTTGATAGATGAACTTAAGAGTCAAAGCTATAAAGTTTTTGCCCTGGAGCAGGCTGAAAATTCGCAAAAACTAGGGAATTTTAGAGATTTTGACGAAAAAAATGCCCTGATTTTAGGCGAAGAGGTGCATGGGATAAAAAATGAGGTTTTAGAATTGGCTGATGAAATTTTGGAAATACCGATGTGTGGGAAGAAGGAGTCATTTAACGTGTCAGTGGCGGCGGGAATTGCGATGTGGGAGTTTTTGAAGCCTTAGGAATCGGAACGATAGAGTAAGATATTGAGATAGGCGGATAAAATCGCAATAACGAGGATATAGCCAATGACGGAATCAATCCAGGTCAAAATATCAGAAGAAAGTTGATTGGTGGGGAAAAATCCCTGGATAGTGGGGGCGAGAAGTGCAGTCAGCAAAATTGCAAAAACGGCTGAGTCTAAAATGCGCAGAATGCCGTGCAGGCCGCCATGCGAAGAGCGGAAATAAAGCGCTAGTGGGAATACTAAGATTAGCAGGACGTAGATGACTTTTGAGATGAGCGCCAAATCCCAAGCCGGGATCCAAATCTGGATTTGGCTGGCAAAACTCGCACCAAACAGTTCGTAGACAGATACGCCGGCGATGACGGCAAGACGAGAGGATCCGGAATTACGGCGAGTCAAGAAAAAGATTAGAAATAGGATGATTAAAGTTATTGCGATTGCCATAAGTTTATTATAGCACTTGATTCAAAACAAAAAACCCGAGCTGAGCCCGGATTTTTAGAATTATTAGATATTTTAGGCGCCGATGCGATCTTTTTTGCGATGACCAGAAGCGTTGCGTTCGACGTGTTCGATAATTTTGGCGGCAACATTGCGCTTGGTGATTTTTTCGATACCGAAACCTGGCGAAGCGTTAACTTCTAGGACAAGTGGGCCGCGGTTGGAGCGCATTAAGTCAACGCCAGAAACTTGCAAGCCCATAGCGCGTGAGGCACGGACGGCGATCTTTTCTTCTTCTGGGGTGAGCTTGATAATAGTTCCCTCACCGCCTTTATGTAGATTGGAACGGAAATCATCAGTGAGCGATTGGCGTTGCATCGAGGCAACTACGCGGGAGCCGACCACAAAAGCACGGATGTCGGTGCCGGCGGATTCTTCAATAAACTCTTGAACCAAGATGTTGGTGCCGTTTTCGTTCGTAAGGTAGAAGGCCTGGAGAGCGGATTTTGCCATGCGGCGGTTTTCGGCCAAGACAACGCCGTTACCATGAGTGCCACGAGCGAGTTTGATGATGCAAGGAAGGGAAACCTCATCGAGAAGCTTGTCGATGTCGGCGGTGTTGCGAGAAATAACAGTTTTTGGGATTGGAACACCGTGCTTGCTAAGAATTTGAGCGGAGCGGAGCTTGTCGCGCACGCGGGCGATAGCTAAAGAGCCGGTTAGGCAATACATGTTCTGCATTTCAAATTGACGTACGATAGTGTTGCCATAAGGGGTCATGGCGTTAGAGATGCGCGGGATAATCGCGTCATAACCTTTTAGTGCCTTACCCTTGTAGATAACTTGCGGGTTCTCGGTGTCAACTGTCGCATAGCAGTTTTTATACTTAACAACCTTGACCTCGTGCCCGCGCTTTTCGGCTTCTTCGACTAGACGCTTGGTGGAATAGTTGGCGTTACCGTTGGACAAAATCATAATCTTCATAAAATTATTTCCCTTCTGTTTTAGGTTTAACATACTTTTTGTGAAAGTGATACGGGTTTTTTTGCAGTTTTTCGTGTAAATTTAGGCCTTTTTTAGTTGGTGGCAGAAAATTCTTTTTGCCTTTTGAGACGTCAACTAGGAATTTTTTACTGATAGTGCGGCGGCCAATTAGAATTTTAAAGGTGTTATTGGAGCGATCTGCGAGAGAAAAACGGGCGCGAATGGTTTTGCCGGCAATTTTCACGGGCAAGGACACAGTATAGCGCAATTGCATGTGCCCAGTAGAATTCTTAACACGAACGGCTGAGAAATCCTTGCGCTTGAAAAGCTTACCATTATAGTATTTTGAGCCCTCGCCGAACAAGGAAAAACGCAAAATGCCATCTTTACCAACACGCACGTTGCTGGCCCAGATAGAGGAGCCGTCGGCGCCGGTGTCGATCTTGGCGGGTACATCAACAGCACGTTTCCCGATCGAAACGAGCTCGACAATGCCAATTGTGGGCAATTCCGAATCTATCCCGGAGTGTTTTTGAGACTGCTTCATTGCTTAATTATAGCATACAAGAGGCTAAATGTCAATAAAGTAAGCGTTAGTTATTTTCGGCATCCCAGACCGCACGAAGATGATTTTCGGCAAGTTTGGGGAATACGTTGACAGGCTGATCGATCTCGCCGGCCAAAAAACGCGGTTTTTTGAGCCGCGGAAGAGTCAGGATCTGGGCGAAAATAATCAATAACGTTTATTTGTTTGACAATTTGAGTGGTTTTTCAGCAATAGACTCAGCTCCTGTGCGGAAGACTCTAAGTTATTGGCCTCGATAATGCGTTCTGACATAATATTAATATTATGCCGTACAAAAACACTTTATGCTTGCTACTTGAGAGAGGGCTTGATAAAATGCAAGTATGAAAACAGAGCTTGCGAATTTACGACATCAGCGATCGGCGAAGGATTTTCCGGAGATTGATTTGATGCAGGACGAATTTGTAGTTTTGGCGATAAAGCGTTCGAAGCTAGGGATGTTTTTGATTTGGGCTGGGGAGTTGGTGGGCTTTGTGGCGTTGACCGCAATCTTGATTTTGTTATCGGCAGGAGATAGTGCTAGTTCGATACTTGGACTGAACGAAGCTTCGAAATCTTTTCTTTATTTGATAATTTTTATTTTATATGGCGTACTGGCGATATCTGGAGTAGTCGGGACGGTGATTTACAAGAGTAATTCCCTGTTTATCACCAACAAGCGGGCGATTCAGCGGGCGAGGGGAAGTTTGTTCGCGAGCTCAGTGAACGTGATAGATTTGCAGTCGATAGAGGACGTTAGTTTCCAGAAAAATGGCTTGTTTGATTATATTTTTCAACTGGGGACAATTAGGATGTCGACCGTAGGTGACGAAACGACCTATACTTTCCCTTATGTGGACACGCCCAGAGACGAGATTCGTACAATTACGAAACTAGTGCATCAAAATAAAGAAGAAAATAAATAGTTATCGTTTGGCTTTGTGTCGCTAGTTGCGGCTGCGCTTGATGTAGTCTTCTTCTTTTTCTAGGGTGGCACGGAGCGTATATTCGGTACATTTGCCTTCAGTACAGCCGGCTGGTTCGTAACGGTAGTTACTGGATTCGTCACCGAGGTTAATGCCGAAGGGGTCAGTAAAAAGGTTGGGGTCCATAGTGGTAAGGTTGTCCTCGAAGATCGTTTCGGGGTAGTAGCTGTTTTCGGGGTAAAAGGATTCTTCTAGAGAGTAGTACATGGCGTTAATGGCGGTTTTGCGCTGCTCATCGCGGCTCATCGCATCTAGATTAGCCTTTTGGAGAAAGAATAGAACGAGACCAGTGCCGGCTAAAACGATAATAATGGTAAGCTCCAAGATAGTAAAACCTGATTTTTGTTTGTTCATGCTTGTATTATAGCAGAAAGTAAAAAGTATAAGTAGCAGTAGCTAGCCCTCAAGTCTAACTTTATAAATACAGGCTAAAACTCTAAAAATGACACACACTAGACAGTTGCTTTTTTCTTTACCTCTTCCCTAAACCGTCTAGTTCGCAGGGCATAAAAATC
>CAYLGU010000002.1:0-36476 GCA_964383445.1 uncultured Candidatus Saccharibacteria bacterium
CTGCCCCGGTAACGGGGAGGAAGGAGGGGATGATGTCAGGTCAGTATTTCCCTTACGCCTTGGGCGAGAATCGCGCTACAATGGCTAGTACAATGCGAAGCGAAGCCGCGAGGTGAAGCAAATCGCATCAAAGCTAGTCCCAGTTCAGATAGGAGGCTGAAACTCGCCTCCTTGAAGTCGGAATCGCTAGTAATCGCAAATCAGCATGTTGCGGTGAATACGTTCCCGGGTCTTGTACACACCGCCCGTCAAACCATGAAAGTCACCAACACCCGAAGTCCGATTAGTCGGCCTAAGGTGGGGGGGATGATTGGGGTTAAGTCGTAACAAGGCATCCGTACCGGAAGGTGCGGATGGATTACCTCCTTTCTAGGGAGAATGATGCGCAGATATTTGCAAAAATGTCTGTAGCTAGGTCGGTCGCAGTAATAGATATAAGCTTAGTTTATTACTTTTCTGGATTACCAGATGCGACTTCAAGCTAAACTACGAAAGATTACAGATGAAAATAATTGCACAACTAAGTTGTTAATAAAAGACGCCCACCTGAGAAGGTGGGTATTTTTTATGATAAAATAAAGGTGATGAAAGAGGTTGAAGGTAAAAAATCTGACGAAGTAGATGTCTATACTGAAACTGGCAGAACGCTTTTGGCTGGGCTAAGAGAACTAAACAATTTTAAGACTGGTGCGGGCGTATTTTCTTTGATTTTGTTCATGAATATAATTCCTGGGATAATAGGGCAGTATGGCTGGGTGGCTTCACTTGCGGTTTTGCCGGTGATGATCTATTTTTTAATAAAAAAGACTTTAAATTAGTGAAAATGCTGGCCTTTGCGGTACTTGGTGCCAATTTGATTTTAAGTAGGGTAACTATGAATAGCCAAAGAACGGTGTTTACTAATAAGGACTATCGAGGCGACCTTGTGCTGACGGAAGAACCATCGAACATAGGTAACTTGCAAATAGTAAAATTGGAAAATGGTGTGACAATTGCGAATCACCATGGGTATTGGGATAGAAATCCTATGGGAGTGGAACAGAGTAGTGTTGCGATGGCAAGAGTAGCGGATGAGTTAAGAAGAGAAAGCGATCCGTTGGTCTTGTGTGGGGATTTAAATGTTGTGCATGCGTCTCCGGTGATGCGACATTTAGGTTTTTTGCGCGACTTGATTGACGAAGACGAAGGAATAAAGACTACGCTTTCCGGGTTGGGCTTTGATGGAGGTGTTGTTTGTGGCCATATTTTAGTTAATGATGGCGTGAAGGTGAAGAATATAGAGCTATTGGCTGATATAGTATCAGATCATCTGCCAGTGTTGGCGGAGCTAGAGTAGTCGTGAAATTAGATTTTTTGAAAGATTGGCCAAAAGAGTGGCAAAAAGAAGTAGAGGAATATTTGCGCGGGGAACGGAAAGAATTTAGTTTTGTTCCGGAACTGAAGGGGACGGAGTTTCAGGTAGCGGTTTGGGGCGAGATGTTGAAGATACCATATGGCGAAACTAGAACCTACCAGCAGGTTGCGAAGAATATTGGAAGAGAGAAAGCGGTGAGGGCGGTCGGGACGGCTTGTGGGGCGAATAGATACCCAGTTATAGTGCCTTGCCATAGAATCGTAGGGAAGAGTGGGCTGGGTGGCTATGCTTTTGGGCTAGAAATGAAGAAAAAATTATTGGCGCTTGAGCGACAATAAAAAAGCTCCAAATACTTTTTGAAGCTGCGACCTTGAGAGATGATTAATTGCCGCGCTAAAGTTTTGGAGCTTTGCTTTGTTTTTGTGTTGTATTCTGTTTTTATTTTTGGCCTTTGATTGTCAAAGACTAATTTAAATATAAGCGGTATTTACCCTGTTGTCAAGCCTTTTGTGCAAGATTATTATAAATTGTATAAGTTTTTTATACAGTTTTGACGGGTTTACAGAGGGACGTTGCGTGATATAATTTGAAAATGGAAAAGAAAATATTTGAAAAAACTGATGGAATACGGGGAAAATTTGGAGAAGAGCCGGTGACTTTAAAGACTTTTGAAGGAATTGCTAATGCAGTCGGCCGATATTTGGGTAAAGGTGGGGTTGTGTTCGTGGGGCGAGATAGTCGAAAGAGTGGAGAAGAACTGCGAGATGTAGTAGAAAAAGGTTTGGTTGCGGCAGGAAGAGTAGTTTGGGATTTGGGGGTGCTTTCTACGCCTTGTTTGGCTTATTTAGTAAAAGTCACACCAGAAGCTGTTGGGGGAATTATGATTACGGCTTCGCATAATCCAGCCCATGATAATGGGATGAAAGTTTTTGATGAACGAGGAGACAAATTTACGGACGAAATGGAACTGGCGGTCGAGGCTTTGTTCTTTGAGGCTCCAGGAACTGTAGAGGAGGGGGCTTGCGAGCAGAAATATGGCCTAAAAGAGCAATATGAGGCCGCTTTGGTGGAGAAAGGAGCGAAGCCTGCATCTATGAAGGTTTGCGTGGACAGCGCGTCTGGCGGGGCTTGGGAGCTGTCTAAAGGGCTTTTTGAAAGGCTAGGTGTAGATTTTTGCGAATTGAGCCAAAGGCCTGATGGTGACAATATAAACCAAACCGGGGCTTTGCATGCAGAATTATTGAGCGAGGGGGTGTTGACGCAAGGTGCGGATATAGGGATAGCTTTAGATGGTGATGCCGATAGGATTATTTTGGTGGACGAATTGGGGCAGATTTGGGACGGCGACCGGATCGTGGCGATGTTGGCCGAAAATTGGGGTTTGAGTGAAGTAGTTTTGACGGAATATAGCAACTTGGGAGCGGTGCAGTACCTGGAGAGTAAGGGGATAAAGGTAGAAAAAGTTTTGGTTGGTGATAAAGAGGTGGCGTACAAGTGTCAGACGCAGGGAATTCGGCTGGGCGGCGAGGCGGCGGGGCATGTGATTGATTTGACCTGGCTGTCTAGCAGTGATGGGCTATATACTGCGATGCAAGTTTTGAAAATTATGCAGGAGCGTGGGGTGAAAATGTCGGAATTGATGCCGAAATACGAAATGTTCCCGCAAAAAATCTGGAACATTGGAGTACGAGAAAAAATCCCCCTAGAGGAAGTTGCTGGTTGGGAGGATGAATTTAGGCGACAAAGTGAATATTTGGGTACTGAAGGCAGGGCCTTTGCTCGTTACTCGGGAACGGAAAAGAAATTGCGAATTATGGTGGAGTCGACGAATTTAGAAAAAATGATGGAAGTAGGGGAAGTGCTAAGTAATTTGATAAAAAAGGAGATTGATTTATGATTCGGGTAGAGAAATTGCAGAAGTACGATGAGGGCTTGGCGGTTGCAATGGGTAGGCTGCTAATGGATTTGAGCTCTAAGTGGGATGGAAGTCCTGTGAGCCAGGCATGGATTGAGGATATTATAGCCTCAAAACACCATGATCAATTATTGGCGTTTGACGGTGATGAATTGGTAGGCATGGCGACTGTGACCTTGGTGTTGGGGGCGAAAATTGATAAAAATGCCTATTTGGAGGATTTTGTAGTGAGCTCTGGGCGGCAAGGGCAGGGAATTGGCAGAATTTTGTGGCAAGAAATTGTGGCTTGGGGAAAGGAAAAGGGTGCAAAAAGGTTGGAGTTTACTTCTTCGGGACAAGATAAAAAAAGTGGTGCGGTGGCATTTTATTTGAAAATGGGTGCAGAAATTCGCGATACTAATGCGTTTCGCTTGGAGCTGTTGTAAAAAATAATAAAACAGTTAAAGAATAGGTAAGTAATAAAAAATAACAGCCGTATGGCTGTTATTTTGTTGATGGTTTACGTTAGCGTTTGAATACAAAGCCGACGAGCAGACTGAGTAAAAAAGTATGAAGATTCATCATGATAAGCATGCCGATGCCGGCGGTGATGAGGCCGAAAAGTTTAACCTTGTCGTAGCTAGATATTCCGCTGGCGAGGTTTTCGGAGATTTGGCGATAAAATACAACGACGGCGCCACCAACGGCAAAAATGATAAGACCTAAGACGAACCAACCGATTGAGAATTCCCATGACATAGGCAAAGTATATCACGCTTGCGAAAAAGCAGGAAGTTTAGTAGAATATTTTTTAGCCGGGGATATAGCTCAGCTGGTTAGAGCGCGTCACTGATAATGACGAGGTCTGTGGTTCAAGTCCACATATCCCCACCATATTGGATATAGAGCCGGATTTGGGCTCTTTTTTGTATGCGAGTAAAGTTTACTAGATGTAGATGAAAACTTTGAGAGTATCATGTGCTTTGTTTATTCTTATTTATCTCTTTTCAAAACAGTATGGTTTGTAAGGTATAAAAACCTGTTCGCTTATCTTTTTGCCTCAACCTAACTACTTTAGAGAAAACCTTACATGTGCCAGCCCGTCTTTACGGGTGGCAGGCAATTGCAGTCGGCCCGAAATAGATGACCAGCGGTCATCTCTTCGGCAGTTTCTCTAAAGTAGTTAGGTTGAGGCTAGATGAAATAAAAGTTGAGACAATTTATCTCCCAAGTCTAACTTTATAAACACGGACTAAAACTCTAAAAATGTCATACACTGGACAGCCAACAGAAGCGCCCTTTTAGGGCGAACCTGTTGGTGCCGGCAGGAATATACATTTTTAGAGTCTAAAATCTAGGTATGTGTTTATAAAGTTAGACTTGGAGGGTGGCAAAAGACATATTTTTAGTAGCTTAAGTCCTAATCTGGCCCTATTTCTTAGTAATATTCCAATGGGGCAGTATCTAGGCTAGGGGATTATGGGCGAAAATAATATGTTAGTAAAAATACTAGATTTTGGGGTGGAAAGATGCTAGAATGGAAGTTGGGATAGCATCGCCCCCCCGATTGCTATCCCTTTCTAGTACTTTTGATATGGGGCAATAGCTCAGCTGGCTAGAGCACCGCCTTTGCAAGGCGGGGGTCCAGGGTTCGAATCCCTGTTGCTCCACCAATTTATCTTCAACTTCTACAAAAAGACAGTTAATTAGAGAGAAACTAGGATTAAGACGACCAAAAAAATATAATTTCTGGTCGTTTTTTGATGATAAATGGGAGTGAGATACGAAAGAGACAAGAAAAAACGCCCTTTGGGGGCGGTTTTTTGTTTTTAACGTTTCGAGGAATCTCGCATGTTGCTCGAACGCTACAGATAGCTTATACCACTAGGCGCATAGTGTCAAGAGGGGGTTGGGGAAAACCTTGTGCTTTTCCCCACAGAGGTGTTCGGGTATTATACAACATTTTTAAGCAAAAACATATTGACAAATCGCAAGCATTATGCTAAAATGCTTAGTAACACCGATGAAAAGCGGTTTAGCTTGGATTTTGAGGTGGTAATTTAGTAAATAATAAAAGTTTTGGTGGGCAGAACGGAGCTATTAAAATGGCTGGAACAAAAGCTGGTGGCAAGAAAGCTGCTGCGACCAACAAAGCTAAATATGGCAAAGATTTTTATGCCAATATTGGAAGGAAGGGCGGAAAGAATGGCCGTACTGGCGGATTTGCCGCAAATCCTGCACTTGCTAAGATTGCTGGTGCTAAGGGCGGACGCATTAGTCGTCGTGGCAAAGCAAAGAATAATCAATAAATAGATTATGGAAAAATACCCCTAGAGATAGGGGTATTTTTAGTGCTTTTTGGCCCGGGATTGCCAAGTGTGATGGCAGGCGGGGCAATGGTAGTCGAGATTGGGGCGCTGGAAACCGTTAAGTTGACAGTGAGGGCAGAGGGAGCGGCGGTGTAGCCAATCGCGGTAGCTGTCGAGGTTGTCTTCGGCGAAAGAAGAGCCGTAACCTATGCCGTAATGACGACAGAGTTCGGCGGTTTTTTGCCAGGCGGCGACTTCGATTTTGATGAGTTCGATATCTAGACTGTAATCGTGATGTTTGAGTAAGGCGTGGGCGAGTTCGTGAAGGGAGAGAAGTTGAAAATTGGGATGGCTGGGGTCGTAGTAGATAGTGCGTGGCGGGTGAAAGCGAAAGTTGTCGCTGGGTTGGAAGGTAATTTTGGGATGATCGGATTGGAGTTTGGTGATGAAAGTTTGGGGCATGGCTATTTGTTTAGACCCGGGAGGCGTTGCTTGGCGTAAATGTGGCAGCCGTAAACTACAGATTCATTGCCGAGCTTGGCGGGGGTGAATTTAGGCATGGCCACACCTGGGGAGAGGGAAGGGGAGAGTTCGCGGATGAGGTATCTTTGGTATTTTTTGAGCTTGAAGCCGAGGGGGCCGCCGAGGATGATGCGGTCGGGGCGGATACTGGCGATGACGGAGTGGAGGCCGGTAGAGATGCGGAGGGCGATTTCCTGCCAATCTTTTTTGTCGGTGATTTCGGTGGTGAGTTTGCCAAAATGGTCGACAATGGCTTTGGCGGAGGCGATGTCTTCCCACTCTAAGAGGTGGCCTTGCCAATCGTATTTTTCGTGGCCGGGCTCGTAGATGCGACGGGATTCTTCGAGTTCGCCGTCTTGGATGACGCCGCCGCCGATGCCGGTGGAGAGAGTGAGATAGACTGTAAGGCCCTTGAGGTGGTGGGCTTCAGCGAGGCCGCCGAGGTTGGCATCGTTTTCCATGAAAACTGGGACATTGAATAAATTTTTTAATTCAGAAACAAGGTCGAAATTTTCCCAGGGAAGATTGCCGAGCCAGAGGACTTGGTCGTTTTTGACGGGACCGGGGATGGCAACAGAGATGGCGCGGGCGCGTTTGTAATCGAATTTTTCGCGAATTTCTTGAAGTAAGATGGCGAGAAAGCGGTTTTGGTCGAAGGCGGTGGCGAAGCGGGAAGATTTGAGGATGCGTCCGTGATCGGTCATCTGGGCGATGAGGGTTTTGGTGCCGCCGATATCGATACAGAGAATCATGTAGATATTGTACATGTGTGCTAGAATGAAGTAAAGCAAGGAGACATGTATGGAAGGGAGTAAATCTCGAGGGTGGATTCGATGGGCAATTTTGGGTGGTGCGACAATTTTGGCGATTATAGGAATTATCGTGGTGGCGTCCCAGTTTGGGGGAAAGAAAAATGACGGAGTAGATACTGTGGCGAACGATGATAGTGCGGGTAGTATGGAAGAAAATATTAAGCCGGACGTAGAAAGCAAATTAGGTACAGAGAGTGAGAAGGCTGAAACCGTGACACAGACGGAAGATTTGCCAAAATCTGGACCAGAAAATGCTATGACGTCGATTTTGATTGCGGGCGCTTCGGCTTATGTTTTGAGCCTTGGAGCGGGAGAGCTATTGCGTTTGAATAAGCGTAAGCAGGAAGTCTAAGATAGAAAGAGGAGATTAACTCTTTACTTTAGCGGGGGATTAGCGTATAATTTTGGTAGTTTTGGGGTTGCTCAACGGGCTTCAAGCGGTTTTTGTTTGACGTGCGTTGAGCTACCCCAAGGAAGGAAAAATAATAATTATGGCAAAAGATGCCAAAACTATGACTATGGATGAATTGTTGGCGGGTGCTGACGAAAAAGCTGTAGTGCTGGGGGATACAATTGAGGGTAAAGTGCTATCCGTAAAAAAGCACGAAATTTTAATCGACCTAGGAGCTAGGGGTGTTGGTATGGTGCCACGCCGTGAAGTTTCTTTTGGTCGTCAACTAAAGAAGGGTGACGAAGTTTCAGCCTCTGTGGTTGATACGGAAATGGCGGACGGCATGGTGTTGTTGTCGCTAAGGAAAGCTGTAAAAGATAAAGGTTGGGATGAGATTGCCGCTAAGCTTGATGCGGGCGAGATCGTAGAGATTACGCCGTTTGATGCCAACCGTGGCGGTTTATTGGTAGAGTACGAAGGAATTCGTGGTTTCTTGCCAGTTTCACAGCTTTCAGCAGAGCATTATCCAAGGGTAAGCAGTTCGGACAAAGATGAGATTTTGCAAAGACTCAATGCTTTGGTCGGTAAGAGTATCCGTGTACGAATTTTGGATGCGGACAAGAAGAGCAACAAGTTGATTTTCTCGGAAAAAGAAGCAATCAAAGATGGCTTGGCAGAGCGATTTGCAGAACTAAAGATTAATGACTTAGTCAAGGGCGTGGTGACTGGCGTAGTCGACTTCGGTGTTTTCGTAAATGTGGACGGCATTGAAGGCTTGATTCATATTTCGGAAATTTCATGGGAACGCGTAAATAATCCAAGTGATTACGTTAAAGTTGGCGATACGATTGAGGCAAAAATTATTGCTATCGACAAAGAACGTTTGAGCTTGTCAATGAAGCAATTGCAGGAAGATCCATGGGTCTCGGAAATTGCTGAGTTCAAAAAAGGCGACAAGGTTGAAGGTACAGTAACGCGTATTACGCCTTTTGGTGCTTTTGTGCAAATTTCACCAGCAGTCGAAGCCTTGGTGCACGTTAGTGAGCTTGGCGAAAGTAACGACGTAGATCCAGAGAAAATCTTTACATTGAACGAACGTAAAGAATTTAAGATTTTGGACATCGACAAAGAGGGACGCAAAATTTCCTTGAGTTTTGTCGGTAAGAAATAAAAATAAGACGCTAGATAGCGAAAAGGAGTCAGGATGGAAAACGAAGAAAAGGTGATACAGATTTCTGGCTCCATTACGGTTGATGAGCTGGCGAGCGCTTTGGGCTTGCCAGTGACTCAGCTGATTGGTGAATTATTCAAAAATGGGATTATGGCCACGATAAATCAACGCCTAGATTTGGAAACGGCGACGATTATGGTGGATGACCTCGGCATTAAGAATGTGCGTTTTGAGCGCAAAGAAAATTCTGCAAAATTGCCGGGCATAAAACGGGAGTTGTCGGCTGAGGCTGAAGATCGCCCGCCAGTTGTGGCAGTTATGGGCCACGTGGATCATGGAAAAACCACGCTTTTGGATAATCTACTAAAGAAAAAGACAGTTGGCGACGAGGCGGGCGGGATTACTCAACACATTTCTGCTTATCAAATGGAGCATGGTGATCGAAAAATTACTTTTTTGGATACGCCGGGGCACGAGGCTTTTGCGGCGATTCGCCAGCATGGAGCGATGCTCACGGACATTGTTGTGATCGTGGTGGCGGTGGACGATGGCGTGAAGCCGCAGACAGTGGAAGCGGTGAAGTTTGCAGAGGCGGCCAATGCCAAGATTATCGTTGCATTAAATAAAATCGATAAAGAGGGCGCGAATATTGATCGCACAAAAACGCAGTTGGCGACAGAGTTTAATTTGAATCCAGAGGAGTGGGGCGGGAATACCGTAATGGTGCCAGTTTCGGCGAAAACCGGACAAAATTTGGATAAATTGTTGGACATGATTTTGTTGACGGCGGATATGGACGAACTGAAGGCGGACACGAAGATTCCGGCGGAAGGCTTGGTGATCGAGAGCCATATGGAAGTTGGAAAAGGTAGCGTTGTTAACTTGCTGGTAACGGGCGGGGAATTGAAAGTTGGCGAATTTGTGGTGGCTGGTGGCGTGTGGGGAAAAATTCGAACTATGACGGATTGGCGAGGTAAGCCAAAAGGTAAGGCGGCACCGTCTACTCCGGTAGTGGTGACAGGGTTTAAGGAGCTACCAAAATTTGGTGATAAGTTCGAGGAATTTGCTGACGAAAAAACCGCAAGAAAAGCTGCACTTTTGAACGCACAAAATGTAGTGGATGAGGGTGCGAGTGCAAACGTAACCTCCTCTGATTTGTTAAGAATGATGAACGTTGCGGATAATTCTAAAATACTAAATGTGGTGGTCAAAGGTGATGTCCTAGGCAGCGTGACTTCTGTGATCGATAACTTGAAAATGATTGATACGAGCGGAGAAATTACTCTAAATATTATTGCTAGTGGCGTGGGAGCGGTGAGTGAAAATGATGTTTATTTGGCAGAGGGCGAAAATTCGGTCGTGTACGGGTTTAACGTGGACGTGCCGACAAATATCAAGCGTCTAGCGGAGCGTAGTGGCGTGACGATAAAGACATTTAGGGTGATTTATGAGCTTTTGGATGACGCGAAGAATATGATGGAAGAAATGCTTGGGGACGAGCTGATAGAGACAAAGATGGGGGAATTGGAAGTGAAGGGTGTCTTTAGGACGGAAAAGACAGAAATTATTGCTGGTGGTGAAGTTTTGGATGGGAAAATTGCGGCTGGGATGTTCGGCAAGATTTATCGCAAAAAGCAGGAGTTGGGAGAAGCAGAAGTTTTGAGCGTGCAGGAGGGGAAGATTAGCGTGGATACTTTGACTAATGGGCAGATTGGCGGACTTTCGCTGAAGACTCAAGCTAAAATATTGCTAGAAATTGGCGACAAAATAGAATTTTATACGCGCGAAGTGAAGAAAAAGACGCTATAGGGGTCTTTGCTTGGTTTTTCTTTGATGCTTATGGTAAAATAAGCTAAATAGGAGAAATAAATTATGTTTAAATTGGATGCGGCTTTCCTTGAAGAAATTGGGTTGGGGAGCATGCCGGAGAATCAAAAGATAGTCTTTTTAGAGCACATGCAAGATGAGCTGGAAGTACGAATTGGCGAAAAAATGAGCGAAGGCTTGAGCGATGAGCAGATTGATGAATTTGAAAAGGTGATTGATGGCGATGAGGCGACGGTGCAGAAAATTGTCGCGAGCTTGGGTGATTACAAAAACAGCGAAGTGTATGCGAAATTGTTGGCTGCAGGATATCAGGATGGTACGCCGGAAATCTTGGCAGAGTTGGCAAGTATTCAGTGGCTTGCAAAAAACCGACCAGATTATCAAGATATCGTGACAAAGACGGCCGAAGAGTTGAAAGCAGAAATTTCGCAAGACAAAGAGGCGATTCTAGGTAGTTTCTAGAGATTGCAATTTAATTTTTGAGGTAGCCGCGAAGAAAATCTGCGGCTATCATTTCTTTGCGGCCGGGAGGAATGAGCTTGTCTACCACGAGGTAGTTTCCGTCTTGGCAGAGCGGGTCAAGTTGAGTGACGGCTACGCTGGCGACATGTGCGGCGGTAATCGTGCAGTCGAGATCGAGGAGGCGGAGTTTAGATTTGGGGAAGTTTAGATAGGCGTTAATTTCGCGTAAAAGTGTGGCTGCAGATTTGTTTTCGGGGTCTAGTTTCGAAAGAGTTTTGGATAGGGGTTTGGTGAAGGTGGCGGACTTTTCGTCTTGCTGGGTTTTTGGGTAATCTTGGAGAGATGTGGCGGAGTCGAGGATTTGCGCAAGGAGGTTGGCGCCGGTGTGAGCTAGCTCCTCGTATAATGTTTGCTTAGTGACGTCCTGAGGGATTTGGAAAGTTTGTTGAGCGAGGATAGGGCCGGCGTCCATAGCGGCTACCAGCTGCATGACGGATACGCCAGTGGTTTGGTCGGCATTTAGGATGGCGGATTCGATTGGCGTGGTGCCGCGATACTTTGGAAGGAGGGAGGGGTGGATATTGAGGATGCCGTTAGGAAAAGCATCAATGATGGTTTGGGGGATGATTTGCCCAAAAGAAGCGAGGATGCCAAGATCGGGCTTGAAGTCGGCAATTATTTTGGAAATTTCTTGAGAATTTTTAGTGTAAAAGACTGGGATAGAGTGACTTTTGGCTAGAGTTTCGACTAGGAAGGGTTTTTTGTTATTTTGGGAGGGTAAAATAAGCGCCTTGATGCCGTGTTGGCTAGTCAAAAGGTACTCAAAAGTGGGCGTAATTGGCTGGCTTAGACCTTGGGCGAGCTGTTCGTTGCCAAAGAAAATAATGGAATATTTATGCATGGTCAAAAAGATTTTTGGGTTTGATCTCGGTATCGTAATCAAGAGGTACTAGGTCGCCCTTGTCGTTTAGTTCAAAAAAGGCGTCTTTTTGATCTTTGATGTGATCGATGAAAAGAATGCCGTCTAAGTGATCGATTTCGTGTTGCAGGGTGCGTGCTAAGAAATCGTCAGCCTTGATACGGACTTCGTTGCCGTCTTCTAGAAGGGCTTTGATCTTTACTTTACTGTGTCGGGGGACTAAGCCGTAAATACTGGGGACAGAAAGACAGCCTTCGTAATCTTTGACAATTTTGCCTTCTTGGCGAATAATTTCGGGGTTGATAAGGGCGATGAAGTTCGTGTGGGATTTATCACTGGTGTCTTCACGGATGATAATAATACGGTCGTTGAAGCCGAGCTGAGGGGCGGCCATAGCGGACGAGATCTCAAATTCGTGAGCTTTTTCCCAATCTAGGGCGGCGGCGGTCATTTTAGCAATAACTGCCTTAGCGCGGTCGTCAATTTCACGAATTTTTTGTGATTTTTGACGTAGCCTAGGATCGGGGATAGTGACGATTTTCATTTTGCTATTTTAACATAATTTTAGATTTTATAAAAGGCTGATGGGGTCGAGTGAAATGCGAAAATGAGTGCTTTGGGGGACTTGGCTGGCGATAGTGAGAAGCTTTTGGCGACTTTTGGATTTGACAATGATTTGCCAATAATAGCCCTGGTTTTTGCGTTCATGGAAAGACGGGGTGGGGCGGGAAATGTTAGTTTCTGGGAAACTTTGTTTGAGCTGGAGGTAAAGAGAGTTGATGTTTTTGACAGTAGCGGCTTCAGTTTTGAAGGAAACTTGGAGTTTGAGCAGGAAGGAAAAGGGTGGGAAGTTGGCTTTTTTGTGGTGGGCGAGGAGGTAATTATAAAAAGGTAAATAGTCGGAGTCGGCACCAAATTTAATGGCGGGATGTTCGGGCTGGTAGCTTTGAATAAAAATTTGACTATTTTGGTGGCCACGTTTTGCGCGACCAATAACCTGAGTAATTAATTGGAAACTACGCTCTTCGGAAGCGAAATCGGGAAGAGAGAGTCCGGCGTCAGCTTGGACGACGCCAAGAGTAGATAATAGGGGGAAGTCGAAGCCTTTTGCAATCATTTGAGTACCAATAATAATGTCGATATCGCCAGAAAGTATTTGCTGGTAAAGATTTTTGAGCGATTTGTCGTCAGGAGTGTCGGCGTCAAAACGAGCAATACTTGCGTTAGGAAAAATTTTGTTCAATTCGGATTCGATGAGTTTTGTGCCGAAGCCTTTGTGAATAATATTGCTGTTTTTGCAATTTGGGCAAGACGTGGGAACTTTGGCGTGAAGCCCGCAGCTATGGCAAATGAGTTCGAATTTGTCGTTATGTAAATTTAAGGGCAGTAAGCATTTGGGGCACAGAGCTTGCCAGCCGCATTTTTCGCAAATAGTGAGCGGAGCGGAGCCGCGGCGATTATGGAAGATTAGGCTTTGTTGATGGTGGCTAAGGCTAGCGGTAATAGACTCTAAAAGTTGGTTTGAGAAAAGGCGGTGTTTGGTGAAATTTTCGCGTTTTTTGAGATCGATAATTTGGATGTCGGCGGTTTTTTCGCTTTGCTTGGCGAGTTGGTTTAGTTCTATGATGCTGTGATTTTGCTGGCATAAGTAATAATCTAGAACGGAAGGAGTAGCACTGCCAAGAACGGTTTTTGCCATGGTGGAGGCGAGGCGAAGAGCGGAATATTTAGGGTTTTGTTCTTGGTAATAGGCAGCATCATGGGCTTCGTCTATGATGATGAGGCCGAGATTTTGGACGGGGGCGAAAATAGCGGAACGCGGGCCAATGATGATTTGCGCTTGCTGGTTTTTGAGAATATTTTCCCAAAGTAGATGTCGTTTGGCTTCGCTTTGTTTGGAGTGGAGGATGGAAATGTTGGGGAAGTAAGTTTGAAAGTTCATGATGAGCTGCGAAGTGAGGGCGATTTCTGGGACGAGTAGGATGATAGATTGATTTTGACTAAGAACTTGCTGGGCAAGTTTGATGTAGACGTTAGTTTTGCCGGAGCCGGTAATGCCGTGGAGTAATACGGTGTTGGATTTGGTGTCGAGAATTTGCTGTGCGGCTTTTTGCTGAGCGGGATTTAGTGGTAGTTTAGCGTTTTGCGGAGTGCTCGGATTTTGAAAAGCTTTTTGACGGCGGGTTTTGGTGATACCGCTAGGTAAAATAGCTTGAAAAATAGTAGCGAGAGGAGTTTGGTAATATTTTTTGAGCCAGAGGGCGGCCTTTACGAGGTGCGGAGGAAGAGCGTTTTCGTAAAGGATAGAGTGGATTTCTTTGGTTTCGAAGTCGGGCTTGCTGACTTTTTTGATGACTACGGCGGGGAAAACGACTTTGCCGACAGGAACGGTGACAATTTGACCGATTTTCAGGGCTTTATCAGAGTGATAGGTTAACAGGTCGCTGCCAGCGCGGAAGATTTTGGTAGGGGCAAGTTCGTAAAACATAGTTATATTATAGGCTAATTTAAGATAGAAGGGTAATGCGAGTGAAGATATTGTTGTAAAAATAACAAAGTTGGGCTATGATGGAAGAAGAGAAAGAGAGGAAAGATGTTGGACGTGTTTGTGACATCACGGGTGCGGCGTAAGATTTTAGTGGTTTTTGCTAAATATCCAGATTTTAAGACGCACGTAAGGGGTTTGTCTAAGTTGATAAAAGAAGACCCGGGCAATATTCAGCGAGAATTGAAGCGGCTAACCGCAGGCGGTTTTTTGATTGTAACGAAAAAAGGGAATTCTAACATTTATCAGACAAATAAATCTTTTCCGATTTTGAAAGAGTTGCAGAGTATGGTGATAAAGAGCCAGCAGTTGTCTGGCGCAAACAAAGCTCCGAATAAGAAAATCGGCTAGATGACGGGCTTATTTAAACGTTTGCTGAAAAAGCGGGCTTTGGATGAGAAGTTTTTGAATCCTGAATATGAAGAATTGAGTAGCCCTTTTTTGCTGCTGGATATGGAGCTTGCGGTGGAAAGAATTATTGCGGCGGCAAAAAAGGGAGAGAAGGTGCTGATTTATGGAGATTATGACGTCGATGGCGTGACGGCGAGCGCAGTGATGCGAGAAGCGTTGCTGGCGATAGGGGTTAAAGAAATAGAAATATTGTTGCCAGATAGGTTCACGGAAGGTTATGGCATGAATATGGGGGCAGTGGCGAAAATCAAAAAAATGGGCGTGGGTTTGGTGGTGACGGTGGATTGCGGTAGTAATAGCGGGGAGGTGGTGGCGGCGTTGAAGGTGGAAGGGATTGATTGCGTGATAACGGATCATCACGAGATTAGCGAGATCGCAAGCGAGGCGGTGGCGGTAGTGAACCCGAAGCGGGGAGAGGTGGCAAAAGATTTGGCTGGAGTGGGGGTGGCGTTTAAGCTGGCACAGGCGTTGAGAGAGCGGTTTTTTGGTAAATGTGATGGGCAGGAAAAATGGCTGTTGGACTTGGTGGCAATAGGGACGATCGCGGATTCGATGCCGTTATTGGGTGAGAATAGAATATTGGTCTACTGGGGGATGAAGGTACTGGCGAAAACGCGCAGATTGGGGCTGAAAGAGCTGATGAAGTTGGCTGGAGTGAAGGTGGGGGATTTGACAACGCAGAGTATTGGGTTTCAGATTGGACCGCGGCTAAACGCGAGCGGCAGGATGACTTCCGCACAAAAAGCTTTGGATTTGGTGCTAGCAGACACAAAGGTGAGGGCGTTTAAGTTGGCCCAAGAGTTAGAAGAGTTGAACTTGGAGCGGCGTAAGACGCAGCAGGTGATTATAAAGGAGGCGATGAGCCAAGTTGAAGATAAAGACACGGTTGTGGCAGTTGAGGGCGACTGGCATGAGGGGGTAATAGGAATTGTGGCGGGGCGTTTGACGGAGCAGTTAAAAAGACCGAGTTTTGTATTTTCTAGGGTAGAGGGGGATTTGCTGAAGGGGAGCGGGCGAAGTTTTGGTGATTTTAGTTTGGCGGATTGTATCACAGAGTGCAAAGAAATACTAGTGACTGGCGGGGGGCATGATTACGCCTGTGGCGTGAAGATTGCTAAAAATGATTTTGAAAAGTTTAAGGAAAAAACCAATAAATATTACAAAAGTTTGAAATTAAAAGATCAAGCGAGGTTTTTAAGAAGAGCAGTAGACATTGAAATTGGCGATTTGTCGGAGTTGTCTTTGGAGTTCTGGGGTGATTTATTGAAATTGGAACCTTTTGGAGAAGGGAATCCGGAGCCGGTATTTAGGCTGAAGAATATGAAGGTGGTAAATGTGCGGAAAATGGGAGATGAGGGGCAACATTTGAAGCTGGAAGTGGAAGACGAAAAGGGGAGCACGATAAGTTTGGTGGCTTTTTTTGCGGACGAAAAATGGATGCAGGTGGCTTTGGGTGAAAACCTGAAGATAGATGCGAGTTTGATGCTAAATGAGTGGCGGGGGATAAAAACTGTGGAGGGGCGGATTTTGGCTATTGAACAAGATGCCGATATATGATAAAATGACAGCTATATGGCAGTAAAAGTAACTAGAAAAGACCAAAATGAAGCGAATGAAAACATCATTCGTCGTTTTAATCGCAAGGTTTTACAGAGTGGAGTTTTGGCTGAGGCGAAGGCTGGGCTTAGGTTCGCTAAGCCGATCTCGAAAAGAGATAGGCGCACAAAAGCAATTTTGCGCGAAAAACGAAAAGCTGAAAAAGCTGAGAGAATGAAATTAGGTCTAAAATAAAAAATACCCCGTAAGGGGTATTTTTTTGGTGTATACTTTAAGGGAAGGAGATTTTATGAATTTGAAGCAAAAAATTGACAAAGATTTGAAAGAAGCGATGTTGGGGCGGGACGAATTTGCAGTTAGCTTGCTGAGAAGTATAAAATCGGTAATTTTGGACTTCGAGATTAAAAATGGATCTAGGGAGCAAGGTGCGTCAGATGCAGATATTGAAAGACTTTTGATGAGCGAAGTGAAACGTAGGAAAGAGTCGAGTGCGATGTATGCAGAAAATAGTAGAGAGGATTTGGCGGAAAATGAAAACAGAGAAATTGTTTTGATAAATAAATATCTTCCTGAGCAGTTGGATGAGGTGGCTGTAGGGGCAAAAATTGATGAGATTTTGGCGGACTTGAGCGAGGCGGAGGCGAAAAACATGGGGTTGGTGATTGGAAAAGTAAAGGCCGCGTTGGGAGCGAGCGCAGACGGGGCTTTGATTGCAAAAATAGTGAAGGAGAAAATGAATAAATGATTGTTTTGTTTGGGCCGGCGGGCAGCGGTAAAAGTTTGCAAGGTGAAAGATTGGCAAAAAAGCACGATTGGCGTTGGTTGTCGGTAGGGCAGTTATTGAGAGAACAGGACGATCCGGAAATCAACCAAAAGCTAACGACGGGTGAATTGTTTAGCGATGAGTTTGTCGTGGAATTGATGGAAAAAGCGATTAGTGCAGCAGAAGCTGATGGGCAGGAAGTGGTGTTGGATGGTTATCCGCGGGACGCTTGGCAGGCAAAATGGATGATAAAAAATACCGATATAAATAGAATAAGAGGGGCGATAGTTCTAGAAGTGCCGAAAGAAGAGTTATGGAAGCGCTTGTCTTTGCGCGAGCGTGCCGACGACACGAAAGAAGTGATAGAACGGCGCTGGGAGATATATGAACAAAATATTTGTTCAATTTTACCTCTGTTGGAAGCACAAAATATAAAAATAGAAAAATTAAATGGCGTTGGTAGCGTTGAAGATGTGGCAGCAAGAATAGAGGATCTGTTAGAAGATTGGAATTTGATAGACGAGTTGGTGCAGGAAGAGCGAAATGCTGACGAAAAAGAACGGAGTTACGGTGAGTAAAATAGAAAAAATGCGAGCAGGGGGTAAAATTTTGGGGAAAATTTTGAAAGAATTGTCGGAATATGTGCGTGCTGGGATGAATGAGCTAGATATTGACAAATGGGTGGAGCAAAAGATTTTGGGTTACGGTGCAGAAGTGGCTTATTATGAGCCGGATACGAATTTCCCAGGTAGTATTTGCATTTCTGTGAACGACGAGCTGATACACGGTTTACCGGAAGACAACATTTTGCAAGACGGCGATAAGGTGAGTTTCGATTTATCGATAAAGTATCAGGGTCACTATACGGATTCGGCCTTTACGATGGTAGTAGGCAAGGCACGTCCGGCAGTAAAACATTTACTGAGTTTTACGGAAAGCTCGCTTTATGAGGGGATTGCACAGGTAAAAGCCGGGGCAAAATTGGGCGACGTGGGGCATGCGGTAGAGAAGGTTTTGAACAAAGGCAAACTAGGGGTGATTCGTGATTATGTGGGGCATGGGATTGGCGAAAAGATTCATATGCCGCCAGAGGTGCCAAACTATGGGCGACCAGGCACGGGCTACGAGTTAGAGGCGGGGGACGTGATATGTATAGAGCCGATGGCGAGTTTAGGGAAGCCGGATACTGAGGTTGGCGAAGATGATTGGACGGTATTTTTAAGAGACGGTTCAATTGGTGCACACTTTGAGCATACGATTTTGGTGACGGAAGAGGGCTACGAGATATTGACCAAGTGGCCTGATTAAGCTTATACTAAGATTATGGAAGAGAAATCTCGATTACTGGTTGGACTAGACATTGGTACTGGTTTTGTTCGGGGGGTAGCGGGAAGCTTTGATCGTGAGGGGAGAATAGTGATCTTGGGCTACGGTGAAGCACCGTCTTCGGGGCTAAGGAAGGGCGTGGTGGTGGATTTGAACGGCCCGCTAAATGCGATAGATTTGGCATTGAAAGCTGTGGAGGATATGAGTGGGGAAGAAATTGACTATTCTACGACTAGCGTAAACGGTGTACATATTTTGAATACGAAGACTGACGGCATGATTGCGGTGGGTTTGGTGGATCACGAAATTGATGAGGCCGACTTGGATAGAGTAGACCTAGTGGCGGCAACCGGAAAAATCCCAACGAATCGTGAAATTTTGGATTTAGTGCCTTATGAGTATGCTTTGGACGGACAAGGCGGAATAAAAGACCCGATTGGTATGAAGGGGTCGAGGTTGGAAATTCGCGCGAGTGTAGTGTCCGGGTTGATTCCGTATTGTGAGAATGTTAGGAAGACTACAGAAGCGGCACATGTGAAAACGACGAGCTTGATGGCGAGCGTTGTGGCGGCTTCAAAGGCTGTGCTTTCTACGAAGCAAAAAGAGAACGGGGTGGCAGTGATTGATTTGGGGTTTGCTACAACTGGAGTAACGGTGTTTGATGAGGGGGATTTGCAATATGTAGGAGTGGTGCCGATCGGTAGCAATAAGATAACGAACGATTTGGCGATCGTGTTACAGACCACGCCGGATATAGCTGAGGAGATAAAATTACGTTTTGTGACTTGTAATTTTGGTGCAAGCGAAAAAGATATCGTGATAAAACGTGACCGAGAAGAATTTGTATTTAGCCGGGCGGAAGTTGATGAAATCGTGAAAGCTTGTTTGGATGATATTTTTGAGGCAGTGAGAAAAGAGCTGAAAAGAGCTGGATACGACATGCGTTTGCCGGAAGGGGTTGTCTTGACTGGTGGCGGTGCGAAGTTGCGTGACATTGAAGTTTATGCGAAGGAAAAAATTGAATTAGCGGCCAGAATTGGCACCCCAGAAGTGCTAGGAGGCGTGAGTGAGGCGGTGAGCAGCCCGGAATATGCTACGGCGGTTGGGCTGATGTTGGCGAATGCGGGCGACAATGTTGGCCCGATTGATACGAAAAAGAAGAAGCAAGGGGTGAGGTTTGGGGCGAAATTGAAGAAAATATTTGGTAAGTTCTAGTCAAAAACATTGCTAGGTGTTATGATAGAGGTAGAAAGAAAAGTGAGGAAGTTAAAATGCCGGAAATAAAACCAAGTGAGGTGGAGAGTACAGCAAGCATTAAGGTCGTTGGCGTAGGCGGGGCAGGCGGTTCAGCGATTAATCGGATGAAAGATGCCGGTCTTTCGGGAGTTGAATTTATCGCGATGAACACTGACGCGCAGGCTTTGCATAATTCTAAAGCTGACGTGAAGGTGCATTTGGGCCATTCCACAACAAATGGTTTAGGTGCTGGTGCAGATCCGACAGTTGGCGAACAAGCTGCTGAGGAATCACGTGATGAAATAAAAGATTCAATTGACGGCGCTGATATGGTATTTATTACGCTTGGTGCGGGTGGCGGTACGGGTTCTGGCGCTGGCTATATTGTGGCCGAAGAAGCTAGAAAACAAGGTATTTTGGCAGTTGGTGTTACCACGAAGCCATTTAGTTTTGAAGGCGCGAAGCGCAAAGCTAATGCGGATTGGGCAATTGATAAATTGGCGAGAAATGTAGACGCTTTGATTACGATCCCGAACGATCGACTTTTGCAGACAATTGACCAGCGTACGCCAATTTTGGAAACTTTCAAGATTGCGGACGATGTTTTAAGGCAGGGCGTGCAGGGCATCTCAGAATTAATTACGGAACACTCCTTGATTAACTTGGACTTTGCGGACGTAAAGGCCGTAATGAAGGATGCCGGTAGTGCCTTGATGGGTATTGGACGAGCTTCTGGTGAGAATCGTGCAGTATTGGCTGCGCAGCAGGCGATCGAATCGCCACTTATTGAGGTCTCGATTGACGGCGCAAAAGGTGTACTTTTCTCGGTGGCTGGCGGTTACGACCTCAGCATGGACGAGATTCGTGAAGCGGCTGAATTGATTACGGCAAGTGTTAGCCCAGAGGCTAACGTGATTTTTGGTGCGAGCGTGCGCCCAGAACTTAATGACGAAATTATCATTACGGTAGTAGCGACTGGTTTTGATTCGGTTTATTATCAGGACGATCCTAGAGCGATTGGGGACGTGATGCCTGAGGAAGAAGCTCCGGCAAAGAGCGAAAAGATTACAGATAAAGCTGAAGATTTGGAAAATATAGATATGGATGTCGATAAAGACAATGTCGATAAAAATGCCACTTTCGTGTCCGAAAATTCAGTAAACATGTGGGACAACATTGGCGCGAGCAGCGAAGAAGACGATATGCCGAGTATTTTGCGTCGCCGTAAAAAGAACAAAGACCAATAAAATTCTAAAAAAGGAGTTTTAAAATGGCGAGAAATCTGCGTATCGGGGACAGTAAGGTGGTGGAATCACGCGAATCGCAAGATGGGACGATGATTCGTCGCCGCCGGGTATCTTTGGATGGAAAACATAGATTCACAACTTATGAGCGGATAGAGCGACCGGGTATTATCGTGGAAAAGCGAAGCGGAAATCGCGAAGCTTATGATCGGGACAAACTATTTTCGGCAGTGCAGAGAAGCGTGGGGAAGTTTTTTAGAAGTGAGCTCGAGATTGAAGATGTCGTGAATCGAGTAGAGGACGCTATTTATGAAGCGGGGACGGAAAGTGTACCTTCGCGAGCGATTGGGGAGGCAATTTTGGAAGTTTTGGCTGAGATGAATGAGGTGGCTTATGTGCGTTTTGCAAGTGTATTCCGAGAGTTTAAAGGTTTGGACGAATTTGAAAAGATTATTAGTGAGCAGAAATGCAAAAATCAACGCAAAAGTGGCAAAAAAGGAGATTGTTAGGTGAGGGTGCTGATATTTTGGCGAGATAATACGGATTATGCGAGAGCAGTGATTGAGTGGAATAGGGAGTTCAAGCACCGTACGAGTAAAGAGCCTGAAAGTATCGACCCGGACACGAGAGAAGGTTGGGATTTGGTGCGAAAGTATGACATCGTGCGTTATCCGACTTTGATTGCATTAGCGGACGATGGGCGAGAGTTGCAGCGCTGGGACGGGGAATCTTTGCCGTTAATAAATGACGTAAGCTATTATCTGCAGGGTTAATTTTTGGCGGGAAAACTTGATTTTTAAGCCTCAGTGTGCTATAATGGGGAGATAGGCGATTGAGTAGTAATCAGCTACGAGCCGCGAGAAGAAATGGTGAAAATCAAAGTAGAACTCGCCGTGAATCTGCGAAAAAGATAAATAGAGGGCTAAAAGAAATACCTTTTAGAAACTGGATGGTACCGCTTGAAGAACATTCAAGTTCCAGTAGCTAAAAGGTATTTTTTGTTTAAGATTAAAAAAGGAGGCGTATATGCAAAAAAAGACGATAATAGTGGACGTAGATGATGTTTTGGCGACTTTTACGCGGGATTTTGTTGCGTATGCAAACAAAAATTGGGGTTCTAACGTAAAGTTTGAGGACTATACGGAGAATTGGGGCGAGATGTTTGGGGTTGGGCTGGATGAGTGGGGTCAGCGAGCACTGGAGCTGTACGAAAATGGCCTTTTCGAGGAGCTGTCGTTGGTTGATGGGGCGAAAGAGGGGCTGGAATTTTTGCATAAAAACTACAAGTTGAAGGTTTTGACTTCTAGGCACTCAATGGCAAAAGATTTGACGACGAAATGGCTGAAAGAAAAGCTGGGGGACGTGATCGATGAAGTGAATTTTGCGGGATTTTATGAAGATATGGACGAGCATGCACATAAGAAAAATAAAGGCGAGCTTTGTCGAGTTTTGGACGGGGATTACTTGATTGACGATCAGCCAAAGCACTGTAACGGTGCGGTGGAGTGCGGCATAAAGGCCGTATTGTTCGGGGACTATAAGTGGAATAACGAAGCTAAAGTGATGCCTGGGGTAGTGCGGGCGAAAAATTGGAGGGAAGTGGTTGAATATTTTGAGGGGGAGATCGAGCAATGAAAAATTTTTGGCAAGAATTGAAATTAAAGATAAAGTTTTTAGAAAGGAGCGGCAGATGAAATACAAATATGGGCAGCGCCGACGCGCGAGCGAATACGAAAAGGCTTTGGTGGAATTTTGGAAGAAAAATAAAACTTTTGAAAAATCCGTAGAGCAAAATAATGCCGACGACTCGTATGTATTTTATGACGGGCCGCCTTTTATTACGGGAACGCCACATCATGGGACATTGCTTAGTTCGGTAGTGAAAGATGCGGTGCCACGTTTCTGGACGATGCGCGGTAAGCGAGTAGAAAGACGTTGGGGTTGGGATTGTCATGGTTTGCCAGCAGAAAATTTTGTCGAAAAGCAACTGGGGATTGTGGATAGGCGAGAAATTGGCACGAAGTATTCTTTGGAGGAATATATTGTAAAGGCACGCGAATCAATGGTGGCAAATAGCGCGAGCTGGGAAGGAACGATTGACCGTGTGGGGCGCTGGGTGGATTTTAGGGGCGCATATCGCACGATGGATAAGGATTTTATGGAGTCGGTTTGGTGGGCGTTTAAGACTTTGTATGAAAAAGGTAAGATTTATGAGGGCGAGAAAGTATTGATGTATGACACGAAGTTTGCGACGCCCGTAAGTAAAGCTGAAGTAACGATGGATAATGACGCCTATCAGACGGTGACAGATCCGAGTGTGTTTGTGAAGTTTGAGTTGTCTAATGTAGAGAAATTAGGCTTGAACGGACAGGTTTATTTACTGGCTTGGACGACGACACCGTGGACTTTGCCGGGGAATACGGCGCTTGCGGTGAACCCTGAAATGACCTATGTTGCTGTGGAAGAAATTTCTGGAGAAGTTTTGATTTTGGCAAAAGAATTATTGTCAAAAGTGATGGTGGGTGAGAAAAAAGAAAGTCTAGAATACAAAATTTTGAAAGAATTTACTGGGGTGGATTTGGTAGGTTCTACATACAAGCCTTTGCTTGGTAAAAATTTAGCGCAAGGCGAGATTGAGTTTGAGCAAAATTTGAACAAGGTTTGGGCGGCGGATTATGTGGCGGCCGAAACGGGTACGGGAATTGTTCATATTGCACCAGCTTATGGTGAGGAAGATTTTGCTTTGGCTAAGAAAAATAATATTCCGGTGTTACATGTTTTGGATGATAATGGAATTTATTTTGAAAATGTGGCGGAAGAATTATATAAACTAATGCCGTGGCGAGATGCTAGCTCTGCTTTAGAGGTCTGGGAGGCAAATAAAGATATTGCAAAGGGGCTAAAAAAGGCGGGTTTGGTCTGGAAAATTGAATATATCCAGCATGAATATCCATTTAATCCGCGCAGTAAGCAACGCATTATGTATCGAGCAATTCCAAGTTGGTTCTTTGATATCGAAGACAGTAAAGCTTTGATGTTAGCAAAAAACGAGAATATAAATTGGTTCCCGCCGCACTTAAAGCATGGGCGATTTGCGAAAAATATCGAGCAGGCGCCGGATTGGACTTTGAGTCGAAACCGTTTTTGGGCGACGGCGATGCCAGTTTGGAAAGGTGACCGCGGTTCCATAAAAGTAGTGGGGTCTTATGATGAACTATATGAGTTATCTGGCGTGAGATTAGAAGATTATCATCGACCATGGGTGGATGACGTGGAATTTGAAATTGACGGTGAGAAATTTCAGCGTATTTCTGAGGTTTTGGACTGTTGGTTTGAATCTGGTTCAATGCCGTTTGCGCAGATGCATTATCCTTTTGAGAATAAAGAAAAGTTTGAAAAAAATTATCCGGCGGATTTTATCGTGGAATATATTGGCCAGGTGCGAGCGTGGTTTTACTATGTGCACGCGGTAAATACAGCTTTGTTTGGCGAGGAGGCTTATAAGAATGTGATTACGACGGGGACTTTGGCGGGTAATGATGGTCGTAAAATGAGTAAATCTCTGGGGAACTATACAGATCCAAACGAGTTGATGGATAAGTTTTCGGCGGATGCTTTGCGCTTTTTGATGCTGTCTAGCCCAGTACTTTCTGGTGAGGATTTTGCGCTTCTGGACAAAGACGTGAGCGATACGGCGAGAAAATTGACTATGATTTGGAACGTGTATGATTTCTTTACGATGTATGCGGAAGTCGATAATTTTGAGGTCGATAATTTTGATGTAGATAAATTGTTGGCGGTGGCGGAGCTGAAAAACCCGTTAGATAAATGGATTGTGAGCCGCATATATGAACTGCGCGATGAAATAACAAAATATACGGAAGAATATAATTTGCCGGACGCGCTAGCGCCAGTTTTGCCTTTTGTGGATGACTTGAGTAACTGGTTCGTGAGGCGCAGCCGTAGGCGTTTCTGGAAGAGCGAGGATGATGGTGATAAGGCGGAGGCTTACCGAACTTTGCATTTCGTGCTTTGTTACTTGGCGAGACTTTTGGCGCCGTTTACGCCATTTTTGGCTGAAGAATTGTGGCAAAATATGGTGGGAGAAGAAAGCGTGCATCTTACGAAGTGGCCAGAGGCCGGCGTGGCTGACGTTGCGGTACTTGGAGAGATGGGGCGAGCGCGAGCAATTATCACGGATGGTTTGGCTTTGCGTATGAATAAGTCAGAAGCGGAAGAGCAGGTGAAGGTGCGTCAGCCTTTGGCGAGCTTGGAGTATGACGGGGAGAAATTGGCGGAGTTTTATGAGCAGATTATCGCAGAGGAAGTCAATGTGAAACAGGTGCGAAATGCTGCGGTAATGAAGTTGGACAAGGTTTTGACGCCGGAGTTGAAGGCGGAAGGCTTTGCTAGGGAGCTGATTCGTTTTGTGCAGGCGGCACGCAAGAAGGCAGGATTGTCGGTGGATGATAGGATAAAATTGTCACTTTCAATAGAAGTGCAAGGCGGTTTTGCGGAAATGGTGAAAGCGGAAGTTTTGGCGATGGATCTTGCTTTGGGGCAGAATTATCAATATGATGAGATTGTCAAAATTGACGGTGAGAATGTTACGATTTCGCTAGAAAAAGCATAAGAGTTGCATAACTAAGCGGCAGTAAGATTCGCCATATATGCATTTGTTTTTCATGGACTAAGCAGCCCAAAATGTCATGCACTGGGGGTCGCTATATATGTACTTATTTTTCATGGACTAAAGAACTAAAAATGTCATACGCTGGGCGGCCTATAAAATAACCCCAAAGAGGGGTTATTTTATAGGCGCCGGCAGGAATATACATTTTTAATTCTTTAATCTAGAAATATGAAAAATAAGTACATATATAACGATTCTGCCGATGAACTGTGATTTTTGCGGAGGGTAAACAACAGAGGTGAATTTGACTTTTTGGCAAAAGTTAGCATAAACAGTATTGACATTTGGCGAGAAGTGTGCTAGTATTAGGAACAGTTAGATAACAAAAACAAACATCTAACAAATAAAAATAAAAAGTTCCAACGGGTATTAAGGAAATAAACACAAAAAAGGAAACAAAAAATGAAGTTTATAGAAACACCCATAACAATCCCAGACGAAATACGCGAAGGAGGCGTAGACACTTGGGGCGGACAGATTGCTAGTGCAGAACTGAGTGAAAACGAAGGGAAAACGCAGCAGGAGCTGACAAAAGAGCTTGATGCGGCACAGCGCGAAAAGAGCCAAAAAATGGGATCCTTTATCCGTGAAAGATTAGCAGAATTGGAAGGGGTAGAATTATAAGATAGACAAAATTAGTTCAAGTGAATAAAAAAGGAAAGCATATAAGATAGACAAAAATAAAGACAAAATAAACAGAAAAAAACTAATGTAAGATAAAATATATCATAAATAGCATAAATTACAGTAAAAGCCGAACAGAAGATGTTCGGTTTTTACTTTAGGGAGGAATTTATGCGTGGGGCTTGACTTTTTTTATACGCTAGTGGTAATATTTTGGTAGATAACAACAAAAACAAAAACGAGAACATCAAAATGGAAAAACCAATAGAAGGACAACCCGGAGCAAGGACCCCTGAGCAGGAGGCGAGGGCGGAACGGGATGAAATAGTAAATTTTTTGTACGAGCAGCCGATTGAAAAAGTGCTGAGCGTGGGTGGGGATTTGGATTTTGATGGAAAAAGTTTGGAAGAGTTGCAGGCTTTGCGGCAAAAATTGGTAGGCGAAAATGCAGAAGATGATGCGCCGCTGAGCGAAGAAGACGGCGCGGATTTGCCACCAACAATTCAAGAATCTATAAACGATGATGCAGAGAAAAAAGAGCGAGACAATAGGGCGCAGAAAAAACGATTTGGCAGAAAAGCTTTGACGGCAGTGATAGTTGTTTCTGCTGCCGCGCTATTGGCGATTACTGGTAGTGTAGTTTTGATGCAGAACAAAGATAAAGCTACGACACCGGCGACGCAGGGGGAGGCGATTGTGGAGCAGGCGGAATATGAGGTTTTTGAGGGGTCGGATTATAGGGGAATTTTCTTGAACGAAGAGGGGACGGACGTAAATCCAGATAAGTTGAGTTACGAGGGGGAAACTGACTGGAAGTATGATATGGCTCCGGGATTTTTGAAGGAATATCGGGAAAATGATGATGCTGAAGGTGCAAAAGAAAAGATATTTGACGTTGTGGTGAGGCAGCCTGAAATGTTGGCGATGGTAATGTGGGACGAGAGCGACGAAAATAAGGCGCAGCTTGGCATCGATAAATATGCGACGATTAAAGAACTGGAAGATGCTTTGGGAGAAGACTTAGAACTCCAAAATAAGGTAGAATATTTCTTCCGCGAGCAGATGATGAACGGAAAATTAGAGTTTACGACTTTCACCGGTACGGCATCAAGTGCATATATGCGTATAGAAAAAGGTGAAATTGGGGACGACTTGAACAGTGCTGACGCGATAGGGCTGTTGCGCAGTCAGTTTATAAAGTTTAATGAAGAGCGAGTCGTAAGTATAGAGTTAGCTTCGGGCAGAATTTTGCTACTGCAAGAAGATTGTATGCAGCTCTTGATGTTTGAAGTCGACGAGAGTGTGCCGGTGATTGAGGTAAATAAAGAAACGCCAAAAGAAGATGAGGTAACTCCGACCCCAACTCCGACCCCAACTCCTCCGACGACCCCAACTCCTCCGACGACCCCAACTACACCAACAACTCCGGTTGTGCCGATTACGCCAACGCCTCCGACTCCGACGCCGTTGGACGGTAAGAGTGGAGACCCTCATGCTGAAGATCCGACTTTAGGACCAAACGATAATGGCGGAGGCAAGCACGATGTTGACGATAATTTAGACGGAGGCAGTGGGGCCCCTGAAGTAAGCGAAGACGAAGCTCGCGGTGCGAACGACGGTAACGATGGATATATTGGCACTGGTGGCAATGGTAGCAATGACGGAGAGAGCGGGGCTCAACTTCCTGGTTCGTCGAGCGGTAGTGACAGAGTAAACCCAGGCACTACTGGTGAAGGTGCGACTAGTGACACTCCGGCGAGCGAATCCCAAGGAGGGATGAATGGAACTACAGAAGATTATTCAGGAGGATTAGCTACGGACGCTGCTGGGAATAGCGCACAGGGTGCTGGGGAAGCGGCTGCGGCGCAGGGCGGGGGAGACGGCAGTTCTAGCACAGAAGGGGGAGGTAGCACAGGTAATTTCACAGATAACGAAGAAGAAGCTGCAGTAGCAGGAGGGAATTTCTAAAATGAAAATAAATACAAAAACAAAAATTATGTGCGGGTTGGCGGTATTGTCTTTGGCAAGCTTTGTCCCTGCGGCGCAGACTTTGGCATTGGCTGGTCCTTGGGGGCCGGAACGCCCAACGTTTACGTGGGAGAAACCGGCTAGCTACGCAACGTTTAACTCGATGACAAATAACCCAACATTGGGCGATGAGAGAAACTTTGTAAGAATTCGCGCGGTGGGTGATGCAAAATATGTAGACGAAGTGAGGCTGGAAGCCGGAAAAACGTATGAAGTGTATTCGTACTATCATAACAACGCAAGCCCAAGCATCGGTACGACTGCGATTGGTATTGCCGATAACGTGAGGATGAGTGCGAACTTTCCGGCACAGATAAAAGCAGGTGAAAAATTGTCTGTGAATACAATAATTTCTGCTTCAGATACGAACCCGCTGTCGGTTTGGGATGGCGCCTATGTGACGGCAGACTCGGATCTTTATCTAAGATATGTTCCTGGATCGGCGATGATACATAATGGTGGCGACCTAAACAAACAGGCGGTCGGTCCAGATTATTTATTTAGTGAAGGCGGGGCTTTGCTTGGATATAATAAATTTTCAGGGCTTTTGCCTGGCTGTAACGAGTATGCCGGTTATGTGACCTATCAATTTGTGGCGGACCAGCCAGATTTTAAGATTAGTAAAATGGTTTTGAATGGCGATGGGGTATATGTTGAGAGTACGGTATCGGAAAGCGGCAAGACTGTAGAGTTTAAGATTCGCTACGAAAATACAGGTACTATGATTCAAGAAAACGTGGTGATGAAGGACACTTTACCTGACGGATTGGAGTATATAAAAGGCAGCTCTATATTGAAAAATAATTCAGATCCGAATGGCTCGGTAGTAAGTGACAATATCATGTCGGAAAGCGGCTTGAATATCGGGAACTATGCTGGCGGCGACGGATGGGCTGAAGTGAGCTACAAGGCAAAGATTAAAGAGAGTATTGATTGCGGAAAGACTTTGACCAATAATGTGGTAGTCGTGACTGATGATGGGGCAAAAGAAGACAAGGCAGATGTAGTGGTCGATGGGGATTGTGAAGTGACGGAATTGCCACAATCTGGGCCGGCGGAAATTGCGATTGCCGTGATTGCACTACTAGGTGTTGGCGTCGGCGGGACGTATTGGTATAGAAGTCGCAAGGCTTTGATGCAAGTCGAGAAGAGCGCCAAGGGCGAAGATATCGATAATACACTTGAAAATCAAGAGTAAATCTGATAGAATACAGGGAGTAATAAAGGAAATTTATGAAAAAAGCAGTCATAAAGGTCGGCGGCAAACAATATATTGTCGCTGAGAAAGAGACCCTACGGGTGGACCTCCTCCCGGAAGGCACAAAAGAGCTCACCTTGGACGCTTTGCTCGTGATTGATGGCGACAAGACTACAGTTGGTGCGCCAGTAGTTAGCGGAGTAAAGGTAAGTGCAAAGGTAGTAGAAGAGCTAGTAAAGGGCGAAAAACTACGTGTGATCCGCTACAAATCTAAAAAGCGTGTTCATAAAGAAATTGGACATCGCCAGAAATACTCAACAATCGAAATTGTAAGTATAAAATAAGCAAAAAGCCCCCGAAAGGGGGATTTTTGTTGGTGATATGCTACAATATAGCTATATGGCAAAGGTTATTACGGTAACAAACCAAAAAGGAGGTGTAGGGAAAACCACAACTTCTATTAACCTATCTTTTTATTTGGCAAAGATGAAATATAGAGTGCTTTTGGTGGATTTTGATCCGCAGGGCAATGCGACTTCGGGCTTGGGCGTAGAGAAGCAAGAACTAAAGGCAACTATGTCGGAAGTGATGCTAGGGCAGGTGACGCTAAAGGATGCTTTGGTAGAAACAAAGTTCAAAGGTTTGTGGGTGGCGCCAACGACGCCGGAGCTTGCAAACACGGAAGTAGAAATGGCTAGAATGAATAAAAAATTTGTTCAGCTAAAAATGGCAATTGAAAGCGTTGCGCAAGATTTTGATTTTGTGATTATCGATAGTCCACCAAGTTTATCGCTCCTGACTGTAAATGGTATGATTGCTGCAGAATTTTTGTTGTTGCCGGTCCAGACAGAATTTTATGCTTTGGAGGGCGTGGCGCAGCTGCTTGAGAGCATGGCTTTGGTGCGCAAGGCGATGAATCCGAAATTAAAGCTACTCGGAGTGCTGGCAACGATGTACGATAAACGAACAACTTTGTCGGCACAAGTTTTAGTGGAAGTCGAAAAATACTTCAAAGAAAAAGTGTTCAAGACTTTAATTCCGCGCAATGTGCGCTTGGCGGAGGCGCCGAGCCATGGCGTGCCGATTGGCGTGTATGACAAATTTAGTAAGGGGGCGAAAGCATATAAGGAGCTGGCGAAGGAAGTGGCAGAAAGAGCGGCGAAATGACGAAGAGATTAGGTAGAGGTTTTGACGCTTTGATCCCGACAGAGTTTGTGGATGACGAGTTTGACCCTACAGCAGAAGTAGATGAGAGCTTGAGTCAACTTAGAGATTTGAAAATCGAAAACGTAATGCCGGATGATGAACAGCCGAGGCGAGATTTTAAGCCTGAGGCTTTGGCGGCGTTGGCAAGTTCAATCAAAGAGCATGGGGTGTTGCAACCGATTGTGGTCGTAAAATCCGGTGCAAAATACAAGATTGTGGCGGGAGAACGGCGTTATCGGGCAAGCAAACTGGCGGGGCTCGATAAGATTCCGGCAATTGTGCGAACTTTGAGTGACCAGAAACGACTTGAATTATCTTTGATTGAAAACGTACAGCGTGAGGATTTGAACGCGATAGAAACGGCGACAGCCTATGCGAAATTGAAATCGCAGTTTAATTTGAGCTCCGAAGAAGTGGCGAAGCGGGTAGGGAAAAGCGAGTCGGCGGTAATAAACACAATGCGGCTTTTGAATTTGCCAGAAAATGCCAAGCGGGCGATGGTAAAAAATGGGCTGAGCGAGGGGCAGATGCGACCTTTGATTACAGCGGATCCAGAAGTGATAGACGCGGTTTTGCCGAAAGTTGTAGCCGAAGGTTGGTCGGCACGTAAAGTCGAACAATATATGGTGGGATTGAAGGCGAAAAAACGTGAATCTACCGTAAAGGTGGAGCAGCATAGCGAAAAGGCAAAAGATTTGACGAAAAAGTTGGGGGTGAAGGTGAAAATCAGAGTCAGCGCAAGGGGCACTGGCGATTTGATGATAAAATTTAAAGACGAAAAGGAGTTGGAAAAAATATGTTCGATACTGGAACAATAAAACAAGAAATGCAAGCAGCGCTAGCGCGATTTGAAACGGAGCTGAAAAAGGTGCGTACGGGTCGGGCACATCCAGATATGTTGGCAGAGATAAAGGCCGAGGTGTATGGGCAATATATGCCCTTGAACCAAATAGCAAATATTACTTCGGCCGATGCGACGATGTTGGTGGTGACGCCATTTGATGCAGCGAACATCGCAAAGATTTCGGCGGCGATTCGAGCCGATCAAAATATGAGTTTGAACCCGGCAGATGACGGCAGGATAATTCGCGTGCCAATTCCGCCATTGACAGAAGAGAGGCGTCGAGAAATCGTTAAAAATACATCTGCTAAGGTAGAAGAGGCGAAGGTGGTATTGCGCAATATCCGAGAGGATGCGAGAAAAGATATCAAGGCAGAAGAGCTGCCGGAAGACCAACGCAAGCGTGCCGAAAAAGAAGTTGATGATTTGACTAAAGATTTTACTCTAAAAATAGAGGATGCCTTCAAGGCAAAAGAAGCCGAGATTATGAAGATCTAGGTTGAGCTAGAAAATGAAATATGCTCGCTGACGCGGGCATATTTTTTAGACGTAAGTTAAAAGCTTATGTTTTAGAAGGTGCGAATGGAATCGAAAGGGAAGATGCGGACTGTGGCAGGGCCAACGATGCGACAAAATGGGATTGTGCCAAGTCCATTGCGGGAATCGTTGGAATGGAGCCCCTCGCGGTTGTCGCCAGACACAAAGATTTCGCCTTCTGGTACGACGAGGTCGACTTCGCCAGAAGTGTAAGTTTTGGGGCCGTCTTCGTCAGATTTGCGCGTATCGTCGTCGGGGTGAAAGCCGTCTGGGTTCTCGTTATTATATACGGTCAGGATGCCGTCTTTGACGGTGACGCGTTCGCCGGGGAAGGCGATGACGCGCTTGATGATGTATTGGTCGCGGATGCCTTCTGGGGGTGCGCAGGTGACGATGCCGTCGTTTTCGCCGTTAGCAAATACGATGACTTGTCCGCGCTCAGGGATGTATTCTTGGCCGAAAAAATGAGCGACCGTGACAGGGATGCGATTGACGATAATGCGGTCATCGGAGTGTAAGGTATTTTCCATGCTTTGGCCGACAACGTTGTAGCTGCGGAAGATGAAACTGTTGAGAATAAGCGTACCAACGGCGACGGCGATAATGAAAGATAAGAGGCTAAGGCCATCCTTGATGATGGGGTGTTTTTGAAAAAAAGACGGCTTCATGTCCATTGCTTTATTTTAGCATAAGTGTAGCCGAATTTGGTATAATAGACATATGAACGATTTTATTTTGGTGCGAAGAGGGCGGAACGCTTTGAGTTCGGTTTTGTATGTGGTGTTAAATATTGCCTTGGCAATAGGGTCGACATTTTTGACATTAGTGAGCGGGTCGTGGATTTTGGGGGCGCTTTTGGTGTTGTTGTCGAAATGGCGCGTGATCGCGGTGCGACCGCGTTATTGGTGGGTGAATATCAAGGGGAATTTGGTGGATTTTATCGTGGGGGTAAGCATGGTGTTTATGGTGTATTATGCCGGTACAGAACTGAATATGGCGCATATTTTGATAACAGTGGCTTATACGGTATGGTTGGTGGCGATAAAGCCTAAAAGTAGCGAGGTAATGACGGAGCTGCAGGCGATACTCGCGGTATTTTTTGGTATGGGGATGGCGGTGCTTTTGGCGACAAATGTAGATCCAATTTTAATCGTAGTGCTGGGTTTTGTGATAGGTTATGGGGCGGCAAGGCATGTGTTTGGGCAAAGCGAGGATCATGATTATACCTTGGTGACGCTTATAGTGGGGTTGCTCATGGCGGAGTTGAGTTGGATTATGTACCACTGGGTGATTGTATATAGCTTTGGGAACTTTAATATAGTTTTGCCACAGTTGGCGATGCTGACTGCGATTATATTCTATGTGTTTGTGAAAGGGTACAAATCGGCATTGAAATACGACGGCAAAATTAAGGCGGGGGATATTGTGCTCCCGGCAATTTTTTCAGGAATAATTGTGTTTATGATGATAATATATTTTTCAAAGCCAATTTTTAACGTTTGATAGGAGCTAAATGGACAACAAAAACGATATTTATTTGAATAATTCTAAGCAGGAGCAAAAAAAATCCGGTAATGGTTTGAAAATAGCGGCAGTAGTAATGGCGTCTTGTGCTTTGTTGCTTGGGGCGGGTAGTTTTGGGATGTCGACTTATACTTTACTTGCTGAAGGTTGGAGCACGGATAGTTCAAAAAATAGCGATAGTTCAGACGGATATTATAACGGCAATTTGCAGGAGTTTGAGGAGGCAACGATTTCTGGAGTTGTAGAAAAAGTAACACCGGCGGTGGTATCAATTTTGACAGAAACTCAAGTGAAGAGTTTTTTTGGCCAAAGTAGCGTGAGTGAAGGGGCGGGTACGGGCATGATTGTGACAGCTGATGGTTATGTGATTACGAATAATCATGTGATTGACGGTGCCGACACGGTGGCGGTGGTGACGGATTCGGGAGATACTTATGAAAATGTGAAAGTTGTGGGGGTCGATCCGCTTAATGACGTGGCATATTTGAAGATTTCTGGCGTGAGTGATCTGCCTACTGTGACATTGGGTGATAGCAAGGCGATATTGGTGGGGCAGCCGGTGTTAGCGATTGGGAACGCTTTGGGGGTTTATCAGAATTCGGTGTCACAGGGAATTGTGAGCGGGACGAGCCGGACGATTACGGCGAGCGATTCTTATGGAAATAGTGAAACTTTGACGGATATGATTCAGACGGATGCGGCGATTAACCCGGGGAACAGTGGAGGGCCGTTAGTCAATGCAGCGGGCGAGGTTGTGGGTATGAATACGGCGGTATCGACTGATGCGCAAGGTTTGGGTTTTGCAATCCCGATTAGTTCGACTAAGGGTATGCTCGCGAATATTATAAATAAGGGCGAAGCAAAGCGTTCGTATTTGGGCGTGAGTTATTTGACGATTACGGCGGAAGTTGCGAAAGAGTATGATTTGATAGTGAAAAAAGGCGCTTATGTGTACAGTAGTAATGGCAGTGCGGTAGTGAAGGGAAGTCCGGCGGAAGCGGCTGGGGTTGAAAATGGCGATATTGTGACGAAAGTAAATGGCGTAGAGGTAGGCGAAAAAGGTTCAGTGGCATCGATGATTGGTGAATATGCGGTGGGCGAAAAAATAGAACTTACTTTGCTGAGAGGTGGAAAAGAAATGACCGTAAAGGTGACGTTAGGAGCCTATCCGGAAAGCTAAGATTATTCCGCTAGTCGAAATATGCTCAAAGTTATGACTTTGGGCGTATTTTTTGATAGCAGGGTGCTGGGTGTGGTCGGATTCTAGGATTAGTTGTCCGTGTTGATTGAGATATTTTGGCGCGGATTCGATGAGTTTGAAGATGAGTTGAAGGCCATTATTGCTAGCATAGAGAGCCTTTTTGGGCTCGTAGATGAGCTCGGGCGAGTTCCATGCCCATAATTGGTCGACGTAAGGAAGGTTGGCGCAGATGAGGTCGAATTTGTGGTCTGGAAGCTTAGTAAGCAAGTCGGATTGGATGAAGGTAATGTTTTGGGCGGATAGATTAGTGGCGTTCTTGGCGGCAAGATTGAGAGCTTTTTTGCAGATGTCTGTGGCGACAATATGAGTATTCGTAAGTTCTAGGGCGAGAGTAATAGCGATGCAGCCACTGCCGGTGCCGATGTCGGCGATATTTTTTGGTGTGGGCTGAATTTGCTTGGTGAGTTCGATAATAGTTTCGCTTTCGGGGCGAGGGATGAGGACGTTTTTGTTGACTTGAAAATTGCGTCCATAGAATTCTTTGTAACCCAAAATATAGGCGAGTGGTTCGTGGTTTTGGCGGCGGGCAAGAAGCTTGTTAGCGGCGGAGATTTGACGTTTGGTTAGCTCGGTTTCTGGGTGAGTGTGTAAAAAAATGCGTTCCTGGTGCAGGATATGAGCCAAAATTAACTCGGCGTCAAGATTTGCGATTTTAGTTTTGGCTATTTTCAGCCAAGAGTGAGCGTTCATGAGTATTAAGGGCTTCGATTAGGTCATCGATATCACCGTCCATGGCGGAAGGAATATTGGAGCGACTAAAGTGGATACGGTGATCGGTGATGCGGTCCTGAGGGAAGTTGTAGGTGCGGATTTTTTCGGAACGGTCGCCGGTGCCAATGAGGGATTTGCGGGTGGCGGAGGCGGCAGCTTGCTGCTCTTCGCGTTGCTTTTCGAGTAGGCGGGAGCGGAGAACGGTCATGGCACGCTCGCGGTTTTGGAGCTGGCTGCGTTCGTCTTGCATGGCGACTACGATGCCAGTGGGAATATGTGTAATGCGGACAGCCGAGTCGGTGGTGTTGACGGATTGGCCGCCGTGGCCGCCAGAACGGTAGATGTCAATGCGAAGATCTTCGTTTTTGATTTCGATGTCGGATTCCTCGGCTTCAGGGATAACGGCAACAGTAGCCGTGGAAGTATGGACGCGACCTTGACTTTCGGTGACAGGGACGCGTTGGACGCGGTGAACGCCACCTTCGAATTTGAGCTTGCCGTAGGCTTGGTCGCCAGAAACACGAAAGATAACTTCTTTGTAGCCGCCGGCGTCGTTGGCGGATTCGGATTGGAGTTCGGTTTTGAGATTATGAGTTTCGGCGTAACGCAGATACATGCGGTAGAGTTCGGAAGCGAATATGGAAGCCTCGTCGCCGCCGGCGCCAGCACGGATTTCTACGATAGCGGGCTTTTCGTCGTTGGGATCTTTGGGGGTAAGTTTCTCGGAAAGAGTAGCGTTGACGTCTTGGAGCTCGGCTTGTAGGTCGGGCAAAAGACTGGAAAGCTCTGGGTCGTTGGCGGATTCGGCGATGTCGTTTTGAAGTTGTTCGCGTTTTTCGCCAAGAGAAATAAGCTCGCCGAGTTCGGCAAAACGGCGGTTTTTGCTACTGAATTCTGGGTCCGAATAGGCGTCGGGCTGGCTTAAAAAAGCCTCTAGGTCGGCTTGCTCGGATTTGAGCTTTGGTAAGTCTAATTTAATTTCTTGCATAATATATATGGTGGATCTTGCTGGGCTCGAACCAGCGACCTTACGAATGTGAATCGTACGCTCTAGCCAACTGAGCTAAAGATCCAATTTGGCTATATTGTTTCTGAAATGTGCAATCTTGT
>CAYLGU010000003.1:0-31095 GCA_964383445.1 uncultured Candidatus Saccharibacteria bacterium
CAGGGTTGACTACATATATGGAAATCGTTTGGCGGGCAAACCGAGCTATAATTTCAAAAAATTATTTCAGTTAGCAATAAATAGCTTCGTAAGCATGAGTACTACCCCGCTAGTAATTTTTGGCTGGATCGGCGCAGTTATTACCCTGCTTTCTGGCGCTTTGGGTTTATTTACTTTAATCGAATTGGTCTTTTTGGGCGACCCCATGGGCCTAAATTGGACCGGGCCAACTTGTTTAGCGATATTTATAACGTTTTTGGTGGGTTTGGTTTTGATATCTCAGTCTATTACGGCACTATACATTTCGCATATTCACGCCGAAACACAGGGGCGCCCGCTGTATTTGGTTGATTATAAAAATTCAAGGAACCTTGATGCTAAAAAATCTCGTTAAAAAAGTCCAGGCAAGTCCGCTCTATGTGCGGCACGGCAAAAAAATAAAATTCCTCATGACCGGTGGACTGAATACGCTATTGGATTTTTTGATTTATGGGCTACTGGCAAACATGCTCGGTGTTTATGTTTTGACTGCAAACGTTGTGTCTACGAGCATCTGTATGGCAGTAAGTTTTTGGCTAAATTACACATTTGTGTGGCGTTCAAAAAAAAGCAAAAAAGAAACTGCGCCGAAATTTATTGCGGTGTCGCTATTTAGTGCCTGGGTCGTGCAATCTGTGGTAATTTTTTTGGTTGTAGGACTGCTTGGCGAAGACGCAAATCTGATAGCAAAGTTAGTAGGGGTTAGCTTTGGTATGGTGAGCAATTATCTAGGCTACAAATTTGTATTTAGCACGCATTAATGACAGATTGGCGCTTGACTTTTTAGCTTAAGCGTGATAGAATGAAGAGAGGAAGGACTATGTGCTTATGAAAATAAAAAGATCACAAAAAAACAATTTTTGGAAAACTTTTGCTATTGTACTTTTGGTAGCATTAGTTGCTTGGGGCGTATTTGCTCTTTTGGCGGAATTATCCAAAAAAGACAAAGATGGCTCGCGGAATGATTCTGAAATTTCAACTGGCTCCGCAAAATTATTGGACGACGAAAGTGCGAGTTCAAATAATGGGAAAAATATTGATGATGAAAAAGATATAAATGGCGGATCGGACGTGCCAGAAACTCCTACGAAAGACGATGATGGCCTAGACCAAGTGAGCGCCATGATTACTTATGTTGGGTTTGGGAATAATGCGAAAGATATCATCACGAACGGCATGGTGAGCAACTCGACAGACACTAGCGGCGTTTGTACTTACGTATTTAACGGGCCAGATAATCGGGAAATAACGGCGGAAGCGGCACCTTTGCCGAGCGCCAGTTCCCTGGCTTGTGCAGAATCTAGGCAAGCGGTGGCGAATTTCGCCAAGGGGACTTGGACAGTAAAATTGGTTTATAAATCTGCTTATTCAAAAGGTGAAAGCAATGCGGTCGAATTTGAGGTTGAGTAGTTTTGGTTTTGGAATACTCGCCTTAGGGCTAGTAACGAGTTTTTTGTTGGCTGGGAATTCTACGACGCAAAATGTAGACGCGGCAGCAAAGGCTAGCGATTTTAATGCTGGCAACATTATAGATGATGCGGTTTTTTACAATAAAGACGCGATGACTTTGGCGGAAATTGAGGAATTTCTGCAAAAAAATACGACATCTTGCGATACTTGGGGGACGAAAGCGATTGGCAAAGGACGCTATATCGGAGGAAAAGCTGTTGACGCTAATATATCGAGAGCGGAGTATGCAAAGCTGATGCGCGAAGCCGGAAACACGCGTTATCATGCGCCACCTTATGTTTGTTTGACAAATTACTATGAGAACCCGAAAACACGCAAAACTTCGCACGACACGAACGCCGAGCGTTTTGAGGGGTCATTGTCGGCGGCGGAAATTATTTACAAGGCGGCTCAAGATTATGGGATTAATCCGCAAGTTTTGCTAGTTACTTTGCGCAAAGAGTATAGTTACGCTTTTACGGACGAGTGGCCGCTCAAGGACCAATATAATACTATGATGGGGTATGGCTGTCCAGACACCGGGCCAGGAAACACGGCGAACTGTGATTCGAAGTATTATGGATTTTATAACCAAGTGATGAAGGCGGCATGGCAGTTTAATTATTATAAGAATCACATTGGTGAATACAACTACCAGCCTGGACGAGAAAATATAATTAGCTATTCGCCAAACGCGGCTTGCGGATACAAAAAAGTTTATATAGAAAATGTGGCGACCGCTTCCCTATATATTTATACACCTTACACGCCGAATGCGGCAACTTTGGCGGCATGGCCGGGGACGGCGAATTGCGGAGCTTATGGGAACCGAAACTTCTTTATGTTCTTTAATGAGTGGTTCGGGAGTACGCATGGCAGATCTTACTGGGGGGAGCTGGAGTCGGCAAGACATTTAACCACGATTAATGATATACGTAAGATTAACCCGTTATCTGGGGCCGCTGATGGGCAAGTCATAAAAACGGGGACCGTTTTATATTTCAATAGCAAACTTTATACCGATGGAGAAAACTGCCTGCGGACTGAATACGATGCCGCCAAGAATAATAATTTATGCATACCTATGACATCGTTGGCCGAGGTTGACGAATGGGCGTGGCAGCTCACCGAAAACCCTAGAACGCTTATAATCGCCGAAGTAGATACTCCAGTTATCGACAGCGTAACTCGAAAGCATGTCGATACGCTAGAAAAAGGCAGTAGTCGGTTTTTTTCTGAGAAAACGACACTAACGGACGGGACTATGTGCCTGAGACTGGGAGGAAACTTATGCGTTAATTTTAACGATTTAGATGAAGTCGCTAACAGCTGGGAGCAAATGCTTGCCCCTCGATTGATGCAGACTTGGGCTCCTACGGATTTGATAGACTTGTCTAGTAATAAAACTATCCGCAAAATCAACCAAGGAACGACATTTCTTTTCTCAGAGAAAATAACATTGAACGGAACGACTTATTTAAAAACAGCGGATCCGGCTATAGATAATTTAAATGCTGCAATAGAAATTTCTAACTTAATGGAGGCGTGGAACCCTATGGAGCGCCCCAGAAACTTAATAGTTTTAGGTGTTGGGTATAAAATAAATCCATACGGCAACGGAGAAGAGCTCAAAGACTTGCTGCTTACGCCATCTATGGTAAGAGTATTCAAAGAAAAGATTTTTCTGGGCGACGGAAGTTGGTGTCTAAAAACGGAATATGACATCTCGCTTAACCGAGATCGATGCATAAGAGACTCTCTTTTGGGAGAATACTAAACAGTCTTTAACGTTTTTTTAATGATTTTCTCGGACCGTACTAGTAGTGGCCTGATGTTTTTCTTGCGAGATTCAACATGAGACTGAGAGCTCTTGGCTTTTAATGCGCTTATCGTTGCGTTAGCAAGTTTTTTTGTGTCCAAACTAGAGGAGCAGAATAGCTGTTTAATGCCTAATTGTTCAATGGCGTACGCAATTTTATTATGGTAATGAGGGTGAGTGTCGTACGAGACGGGAAGACAATAAACACCCAGGGAGCACGCTAATAGTATAGCGTGGTATCTTTCCGCAATAATTACCCTTTTGGTTTTAAAAATCGATATCGCATCATCCATGCTGCTACCGAAGTGGTCTACACTAATTTTAGCGATATCTTTTATCTTCTGTGGAAGCTCATCAATGAGCTTCGAATACAAAGCGCAATCATTGCGTTGATAGCCGTAAAACGGAATGAGTTTTATTTGATAGACTTTATCCATTTTTTTGCACTTTAATTCTTCGGCCAAATCAGCTATTAGTTTTTTTAATTTGTCCATGTTGCTTTTTTCACAAATCCAAACAATACCTATTTCCAGAATAGCATCCGAGGGGAGCATAGATGTTTGCTTATTTGCCCGTAAAACATCGCTATTTGCAAGCATGATGTCGGGGACTAGACTAACTTTCACTTTAGTTTCTTTTTCGATAGTTTCTTTTGAAAATGGGTCTCTGACCGAAAAGTGATGAGCGGACTCAGATACTGTTTTTAGTAGGCCTAAATATCTGTTGTCATTAATTTTTCTAATTGAACTGAGCCCCACGGCTAGAACTTTTTTATTATTAACAATGAACGCGTTTGCTATTCGCAATAAGATTGTAGGGTAGTTATATTGATAGCTGTTTTTTTCACTGAAGTGCGAGTCATCCAATCCGGCACCTCCTCCTATTATTAAAGCGTCGTACGCCTCGGCTAAGTATATATACTCTGAACGAGTATGCGGGTAGCTCAAAAACTTATACGTAAAACTAAGTTCGGGGTTAATCCCGTTTTCATACGTCCCCATTATGGTTAAATCCAATTTCTTGCCATCCGCTTTAAGATACGACAATATAGTTTCGAGCATAAACTCGTCGCCTAGATTCTGAGAGCCGTAAAAACCAAGTATTAGGACCTTCTTCTTTGACGAAGTCGAAGAGACGCTAATTTGCGAAAGCTTAAGACTAGCGTCTAGTTGATGAACGATATCAGTATAGCGAACATCAGATAAAGACGCAACGGAGTTACAGTACTTTAGTACCTGACTAATCTGCTCGGATTGTCGACGGATCTCCTCGTTAAGCGGCGCGATTCTCTCGTCGATTGCGCACTGTGTCCCCATAATCGCGCTTATCCTTCGTTTTATCCTGCCCGAAAGAGTCGTCATAGATATGTTTAGTTTCCTTTCCTAAGACAAATTCTTACTTAATTCTGACGAGTGCTGCACTAATTTTAGTACGTCGTCATCAAAAATTTTTGCAACGTTTTTAGAATCAAATTTTTCAATTTCTTTTTGATTCTTTTTTGGAATATATTTTTTATAGATAATTTGAGATAGACGCAAATAGATTTCGTCTACGCAGTGAGAGGAGATAATACCGCTCTCTGTTTTGCGAACTACGTCGGCGGTAGCGCTATCAAGCATGGCTATTGCAAATATATTTCTCCCTGCCCCTAGATAGTCGCTCAGCTTCGACAAAAAGACGATGCCTTCTTTGACGATCGTACTTAAATTGGCGTCTACGGCAACTAGCCAATCGCTGCCCTGCATAACTTTCAAACTTTCAGTATAACTAATACTGCCTTTGAATTTTATTAAATCGGTCAAGTCGTGGTCCATGATATATAATTTATTATCAGCAGAAAGATTGCCATAAAAGTTAAATACCATTTTATCCGACACTTTAGGGTTATTTATTTTTAACTTCTCCAAAGCAAGGATGAGTTCGTCTGCCTTACGGGGCCCATAGAAGTCTCCTATATACGAAAAAGTAATCTTTGTGCTGTTTTTATTGGTGAATTTAGGATAATACTTAGTTTCAAATGAGTGGGGAATTATTCTAATTTTATCGACATGCTTCTGCAAACTAGTGCTTTTGGCGAGCATGTAATTTTTTTGTTGCTCATTGTTTAATATAATTTGATCGGCAATATTATACGTATCTATTGCGATTTTTTTATTTGCACGCTCAAGTCGCTTCTTACCGGCAGACGCAATGAGCGACCTAAGACCCCTATAGGTGATTATTGGCAACTTAATGGCTCTTCTCATCCCGGACTTAAAGACCGTCTTAAGGCTTTTATTCTTAATTTTAATTTTAATATTTTCTAGCCTGTTAGGAGTGTTGGCGCTGAGCTCATAAGTGTTGTCATATATGGGGTCTCCAAATGAGGCGATCCACGGCAGGTCAGGATAGCGTTTTTTAATCTTGAGGGCCAACTTGTGAGACTCGGCTGGCATAGCCCTAGACATTATAAAGTCATATTCGTCGCTATGAGCCTTAAAAAATTCGAGTCCGGAGGCAATCCATTGCTCAAAACTTTCTCCAGACCCCGCAATAACGCTTACGCCATCAGCAATTATGTCCGAGTCTGTATCTCCGTAAGACCAAGATGTGGTATTTTTTTGGGTAAACACATCATAAGAAAATTTTGAACGATTTAAAAGTTTATGAGTAACAGTTCCCTCTGCAGAATTAATCGGCGGGTAGTACCAACTTATCACGAAGCCCTTCATTTTTTCTCCTTCTTTTCTTTTAAAATAAACTTTTTTAAATAATATGTCGTCAGAAACAGCTTAGAAATAAAACCTAATCGGTTGCCGACAAACATAAAAGAAGTTGCCTTATGCGATCGAATATAAATAGCTTCCGAATATACTTCGTCTCTAATTTGTCGAGCATTTTTATTTATAAAGCCATCGAAGCTCGCTAGCTCCCTTCTAACATCTACACCCTTCAATAGTCCACGCGGAGACTCCATATAAATATTAAAATGCGTATATATCATAAACTTTATCAAAGTAGCGACATACTCTCTGATCGGACTTTTTGCTGGAAGTTTTTTATAAAAAGCTACCGTCTGCTCTAACACTTTCCTATGATCTGCGCGATGCTTAATCATAGAGCCCTTGCTCATACTTTGTTCTGGCCGACCGATATAGTATCTGTAAATTTCGAAATCCAGGTAAATAAAGGTCTTAACCTGAGTTAGCGGGAAAATAGCATACTCCATGTCAACGTAATACGTTTTTTCGTCAAGGTATAATTTTGACGCTAACAGAACTTCTGTTTTATACGTCATGGTGGCCATAGTAAAATAGTCCGGCAAAAAGTCTTGAAAATTGAATTTTGAAACTTTATATACGACATTATATTGAAGTGTTTTGTATTGCGCTTTTTCAATATTTAGTGGATCATATACGCGTTCATAGCTATAGTCCGTTAAGACGAGGTCGGCAGAAGTATTTTTTAGCACATCTATATACTTGCTAAAGTCATCTATATTGACCCAATCGTCAGCGTCAACTACCCTGAAGAACTTCCCTCGAGCAAGCGGTATAGCCGCGTTTATAGTGGAGCCATGGCCTCCATTATCTTTGTCTATTATTCTTACGCTTTCTTTGAAACGACTTGCGTATTCTTGGGCCTTAAGAGCGGTGCCGTCAAGGCTTCCGTCGTTAACTATAATTACGTCTAAGTCTTTTAGGAGTCGCGCGTCATGAGTCAAACTAGCAAGACAGCGATCTATATATTTTTCAACGTTGTACGACGGGACAACAATAGTGAGAATTTTATTACTTTTTATCATCATATGACGTATTATATATGAGATAAAACAAAAGAGCCAATTTTAAGATGGAATGACCTATCTATAGAAATATCCCTAAAAATAGAGTATAATGTCACATTATGACGCAAACATCAATCGACGGACATTCCGCGGACCCAAAAAAAGTTAATTATTTAATAATAGGCGGGGGATTGTCTGGAATAACTTTTGCTAACTATATTCAAGGTGATTATTTAGTTTTAGAGAAAGAATCTTCTCTGGGTGGCTATTGCAAAACTATTCCGAATAAGCAGTTTGTTTGGGATTACGCTGGCCACTTTTATCATTTTAGAACACAGGAGTTTAAAAATCTTTTTTTGTCTTTAGTAGACGAGTCTGAAATCATAAAACAAAAAAAAGTGACAAGAATCTATTATAAAGACAAATTGATAAATTATCCTTTTCAGTCAAATATCCATGAGCTGGACAAGCAAGAGTTTATTGATTGCCTCTGTGATTTATATTTTAGAGACACTAATCAAGACTATAGAAATTTCTTGTCTATGCTTTATGGAAAATTCGGGAAAGCTATAGTTGAAAAATTTTTAAAACCTTACAACGAAAAACTTTATGCTACTGATTTGTCCGAGCTAGACGTAGAGGCGATGGGGAGATTTTTCCCACACGCCAATTTTGAATCCATCATGGACAATATTCGCACTAAAAGCGCAACCTCTTACAACGACGAATTCTTGTATTTAAAAAAGGGTGCTGGATATTTTATAGACAAATTAGCAGAACAAATAGACTCAAAAAAAGTATGCTTGAATTGTGAAGTTAAAAAAATAGACGCAGCAAATAAGTTCGTTACGCTAAAAAACGGGACGAAAATATACTACGACCACTTAATAAGCACTATACCAATGAATGCGTTATTGAATAGGCTAGGAGAGTCTAGCCTTTCCCAAAACTTATCATACAATAAGGTCTTAGTGTTCAACTTGGGTTTTGACGGGCCATCAAAGAGATACCAAAAAGAACATTGGGTATATTTTCCAGATAAATCTTTTAACTTTTATAGAGTCGGTTTTTACAATAATATATTAGCGTCTGATAAGTTAAGTATCTATGTAGAGATTGGCTTTTCAAAAGACGCGCCCATAGATGAGCGCGCAGAGTTACAAAAAACAATTGCAGGGCTAAAAGCAACCGGAGTAATTGACTCATCCATAACGCTAGTTGATAGCACTTCTGTAATTATGGACCCAGCATATGTCCATATATCCAGCAAAACAAACGCCGAACTCAGAGACATAGAGTCTCGATTAAAAATTGCCAACATTTCCGTATTGGGGAGATACGGCAAGTGGACATACTCGTCTATGGAAGACTGTATGGTATGGGCAAAGGAATTAGCGAATAGTCTAAATAAAGGCTAGTGGATTTATTAAAATAGTTCTAGATATTTTTTAGCTACGTGTTTCGGCTTGCCGGCTTCAACTATTTTTCCTTTTTCGATCAAAATAGCCTTACTGCAAAACTTTTCCACCATCTCCATGCTATGAGTAACCAAAATGACCGTCTGGTTGCCTTTTAGTGACATGAAATAATCGTTGCATTTCTTTTGGAAGGCGGCGTCGCCGACGGCGAGAACTTCGTCGAGAATCAAAATATCGCCATGTGCGCGAATAGCAATAGAAAAAGCTAGACGGACTTGCATGCCGGACGAATAATTCTTGAGTTTTTGGTCCATAAATGGCTTTAGTTCGGCGAAATCTACAATATCGTCATAGATTGCGTCTATTTCGTGATTAGAAAAACCGAGCATTGCGCCGTTTAAGTAAATATTCTCTCGGCCAGAAAGTTCTGGGTTAAAACCAACGCCTAGCTCAATAAATGGGACAAGGGAGCCATTAATAGCCACGGAGCCTTTGTTCGGCGTGTATATTCCAGACAATATTTTAAGCAGGGTTGACTTCCCCGATCCGTTACGACCGACAATGCCGACAAAATCACCCTTTTGAACATCGAAGCTAATGCCGTTTAAGACTTTTTGTTCGGTGTAACCCTTAATTCCTTTTAGTCGATTGAAGATTAGTTGTTTTAGTCCAGACGAACGCTCGGTAGGCAGTCGAAAAGTTTTATGAATATTTTTAACGCTGATGGCAATTTCTGATGACGACATTAGACCTCCTCCGCGAATGATTTAGAGCGTTTGCGGAAGTATATTGAAGCGAATAACAGAATAAGGAAAACGAGAATAATAGGAAGAATTCGCAAAATCGGAGATCCGACGCAATTCCAGACAGTCGTGGTTTCGTGCGTAATCAGCAGAAAACGGACGTCTTGTATAATTTGGGCAATGGGGTTTAGAAGCATAATTTTTGCGGCGGCTGGGAAATTAGCTCCAACCATGGATATGGGGTATAAAATCGGCACAGCATAAAACAAGGCCTGCATGATAACCTCCCAAATGCTGGCAATGTCGCGATACTTGACGTAAAGTGCGCCAAGCAGAAATGAAATGCCAAGAATGAGTAGATATAGCTCTAAGACGAGTATGGGAGCTAGGAGCCAGCCAAAGTTTGGTACTACTCCGTTAATGAACGCAAAGATTATAATAACCACTAGGTTAATGGCTAAATTAATAAGACTAGTTACTGTGGCAGAAACTACTACGATATATTTTGGAAAACTGATTTTACGGATAAGATCTCCGCGGTTAACAATAGCCTGAATACCCAACTGAGTTGCTTCTGCAAAAAAACTCCATAAAACCGTCCCCGTTAGTAAATATACTGGGTAGTGCGGGATGTCGCCGCCAAAGCGCAGAAACTTTACAAAAACTAAATATAAGATAGCGAATAGTAGCAATGGCTTAAGCAGGGCCCAAAGATAACCAAGCACTGATCCTTGATAGCGGAGCTTGAAATCGGTTTTGATAAGTTCTTTCAGGAGAATGCGATTTTTCCTGTAAAAAACATTGGGCATTTTCTTCATAAGTTTTATTGATTATAGCAAAAATGTTAAAATATATCCATGAAAGAAACTATACTGAGCGTGATTATTCCGGTATTCAATGACGGAAACAAACTTGGACCGATAGTTAAGAAAGTGTTGTCTCAAAAAACGAGTGGTTTGGAGTTATTTTTGATAGATGACGCGAGCCAAGATGCGAGTTGGGGCGTTATACAACAACTAGCGGCTTCAGATAAACGAATCCGAGCGATTAGGCAGAAGAAAAACAGCGGCGCAGGAGAAGCAAGGAACGTAGGGATTAAGCTTGCAAGGGGAAAGTACTTATTGTTCTTGGATGCCGATGATGATATTGACACAAAAATGATCCCCGAAATGGTTAAAAAAATGGAGAGCGGAGTGGATTTATCGGTCTGCGGAATGCGCTTTGTTTGGAAAAAGACCGGCAAAGTCGAAGACGTATGGATAAATAAAGCGCTTGAACAAGGGGGTATAGAAACGATCGAAAATTATGCCGTTAGACTACTAGGTGAAGACGGTAGACTATATTCATCAACAAATAAAATCTTTCGAACGTCGATTATAAAAAAGAACGGCTTGCGCTTTTTGCCACGTGATTTTGGCGAAGACACACTCTTTGTGTTGTCTTATTTAAAGTACATAAATGAAAAGATTGTTTTTATTCCAGAGCCTTATTATATATATAATAAGGGGACGGAAACTAGTACTATGGGGAAGTCGTCGTTAAAATATGAAAATTGGCTAAGAAATTATAACGACGTGAAAGCGTGGGGCGGGAACAACATAGATAAAACTTGGTTGCATTGGCTAAAGTACAGATGGACAGTCTCTTATCTGTTGGCGGTAAAAAGATCGGACTTGTCTTTTAGAAAAAAGCGAGAGCTTTACAAGGCGCCAAAAACACAAGACCGTTTGCCAGAAATTGGCGCGCTGAGACAACTTGGGATAAAAAAGTGGGGTATAAAAATACTTTTAAAAATTATCATTTTTATTATTTAGCGCAGCTAGGCACACAAACACAAACAAATACAAATGAAGCGCGTTGGGTAAGCCGGAGAAGAACAGCCATTGGGCGAGAAAGGCTATAAAAATCGGCCAGAGATAACGCTGTTTTTTGGTTGCTAAAAATACCAGTACGATGAGTACGGTGAGCAGGACTATGCCGGTAACGCCGTTTTCTAATAGGGTTTCGGCGTATTGGTTTTGCGTGATTTCGGTGTTCCCGGTTTGGTCTGGAAAATACTCTGCGAGAATATAGCCAGTACTGCCGACGCCGGTACCAAAAATAAAGTTGACTGGCGACTTTAGCCAAGCCTGAAGGGCTAGGCGAGAGAGCAGCATGCGATCATTGGTCGATTCTTCGATATATCCGTCAAAGACAGGACCGTCAATAGGCTCCTCGGCTATATTCTCTGTTTCGGATTGAGCTGAGTCTTCTGAGGGCCGAATATCTATAATTCCGAGGCTAAGCTGGTGGATGATGCGGGTAGTGGCAGAATAAAAATCATCGTCAACGTGCGGGTTAATGGCAGCGGAAAAACCTTGTAGCCCAAGAGCGCCCAAGAAGCTCAATGTAGTAACAAGAAAAAGAGTGAATGCCTGGCGAAGCCTTTTGCGAAAAATAATCGCAAGGACGATAAGCCCGATGATAAGAGCGTAAATTGCGCCTCTAGAAAGAGTTAAGAAAAACACAACCAAAAGGAGGGCGGCCGCGGTGTATCCTGGCGTCTGGTTCTTTTGATTTTTTTTGTCGACTAAAAGGCGAGCAAATAATAAAAATATAGGGGCGAGTAATATATTGGCAAAGAATTGAGGCTCGATAGAAAAACCCGTAACGCGAGGGAACCCCAGTTGAGTTGCAAGACAGCCGTCACACAGCAGCGTCACGCTTTGGCTCAAGCCAAAAGTTTCGCCGAAAAATTGAAATAGCGCAAAGACCGAAAATAAAATCGAACTAACTATGAGTGATTTTGCAAAGATAGGCGCTAGCTTTTTCAAATCTTGGCCATAGCTTGCTAATGCCATGAAACAAAAACATAGCAGCCAAAGCATGGCAGAAATAAGGAGCCCCTTAACAAAATTTGTAGTCCAAAAGAGCGACAGCGAATTAAAAGCACAAAAGGCAAATATTAGCCAAAAAAACCGGCTTCGCAAAATTGCTTTTCGGGTATGATAAATTGCAGGCAAATTGGCGGCAACAAATAGAGCCAGATAAATCTCTAGGAACGACAGTTCAAAGTGCATGCCATGAGATTGTCCAAAGCTAATTAATGGATGATAGGACAAGAAGAAAAAGAACGGCAACAACGTCAATAAAACGGCTCGAGACCCCGAAACAGAGAGGCCTTCAGGAAGTAAATGCTTAAGTTTATTCTTCATAGTTAATTTAGTTTTTATTATAACATCGTATCACAATCATATGGATATGGTGCCTTGAGAAGGAATAGGGTATAATATATGACATATTATATGAGTAGAGTAAAATTAGACCCAAAACTGAAGGTGGCGATTGTCTGCGATTGGCTAGATAGTGTTGGGGGAGCCGAACAAGTGATAAAAGAAACACATGCTTTGTTCCCAAAAGCACCTATTTTTACTTCTATTTATCGCCCGAAAAGTGTCGACTGGTTTAAAGATGCCGACGTACGTACGGGCTGGTTAAATCTTTTCCCGGTTGCGACTCGTAAGCTAATCCCCTTCTTGAGGACAATTTACTTTGGTAACTTAAATTTAACCGACTATGACCTGGTGATATCTATAACTGGCGCGGAGGCTAAAGGCATAAAGACCAGAAAAGACGCTCTTCATATTAGCTATGTCCACGCGCCGACACAATATTACTGGGAAAAGTATCAAGACTACTTGGATAATCCTGGGTTTGGAATATTGGATCCTCTGGTGCGTAAAGTATTGAGCTCAAATATAGACAGGTTACGGGCGGTAGATTTAGAATTTTCTAGACGCCCAGATTTTATTGTAGTCCCATCAAATTACATTAAATCCGAGGTTAAAAAATACTACGGTCGCAAAGCGGAGGTAATTTTCCCACCAGTAGACGTGTCAAAGTTTAAAAACTCCAGAAGCTCCAGGCGAAAAGGCTTTGTCGTGACTAGTCGCCAAGTGTCCTGGAAAAAACTAGATGTAGCGATTGAAGCCTGCATTAAGCTTGATGAGCCTCTAGTATTAGTGGGTGACGGAACGGAACATAGACGCTTGGTGCGCCTGGCAAAAGGCCGCAGCGATTTAATCAAGTTTACCCCAACAACAAACACGGCAGGGGTCAAGCGGGCGCTACGAAATGCAAAAGGCTACATATTCCCTAGTCTTGAACCTTTCGGGATCGCACCGATAGAGGCCTTGGCTGCTGGCACTCCGGTAATCGCTTACGGACGAGGCGGAGCGCTAGACTACATCAAGGACGGGAAAAATGGGGTACTGTTTAAAAAGCAGGACGTGGATTCCTTAGTTCAAGCCATAGAACGTTTTAATGTGATTAATTTCAATAGAGCCCAGGTAACAAAATCAGCAGAGAAGTTTTCGAGGGAAATTTTCAAAGAAGAATTTATGAAATTTATTAATAAGAAATTACTTGGCACCGCGTCGAAATAGTACGCTAGAAATAGTACGAAAAAGAATCTGTAAATCTAGAAGCGGCGTCCAATTTTGGACATAATAAATATCGAGAGCACGGCGTTCGTCAAAAGAAATATCGCGACGCCCAGAAACTTGAGCTAGGCCAGTAAGGCCCGATTTAACGGAAAGCAAAAGACCTTTTTCGCCATAGTCGCGTAATTCATTAGGCATAAGCGCGCGTGGACCAATCAATGAAATTTCACCCTTCAAAACATTGAGCAATTGCGGCAATTCGTCTAGAGAAGTTTTACGTAGAAATAGACCAAATTGAGTGTATCGAGGATCGTCTTCTAGATAGTCCCCATTAGCCCGGTAGCCAGAAGAGAGTTCAGGGCGACCCATTTTTTCAAAAGCGTCTTCGGCAATCATGTTGCTATATTCTGGCATAATTGAACGAAACTTATAGAGTTTAAATTTTTTGTTAAAGCGAGTCAGGCGAACTCCGGGGTAAATGGCGGGTGCTTTTGGGTCGAGAATTTTTTGAATGATAAAAATTATTATCATAAAGGGCGTTGCGAGAATAAGCAGTAAAAGACTCAGGACTATATCGCTAGTACGCTTAAATAGCCTAGCCCCACCAGTAAGCGGAGTGGTCTTTACTAATACGGCCGGGGTGGCCGCAATAAGCTCCATTTCTCCAGTATAAGAAATCAGAGAATGATCGTTTGGCACGTAATAATATAGTGCGTGGCAATTAATGGCAACTTGATTATATTTTTCGGTGTCTTTGTTCCCGGTATAAATAATGGCGTCAGGTGCATTTTCTTTAACTGCCTCCTGAACAGAGCGATATTTTTTACCCCGCCAATCAGTTGGAATAAATTCGTTACGCGCGACAACGCCTATAATTTCAAAGCCAGTTTCGTGAGACACCGAATTTAGAAGCTGAGTAGTGTTTTCGTTATTGCCGATTAAAACTACCTTTGTAAGGCCATAGTGATGGCGGAAAAAATAACGCCTAGCAATACTAACCAATCCACGGAAAAGCAATAAAAACGCAAAACAAAAAATAGCAGAATAGACCGCAATTGTACGCACGGGGAACAGGTTGATGTCTAGAAGAAAATCGTAAGTTATAATAAACATAATTCCGATAACAGAAGCAGTTAAAGCTCGAGTAGTTTCGCGGACTTTTGAAGATATAACGCTTTTGCTGTACAAGCCAAGTAGAGACAGAAGAATTAGCCAAATGGGGACGAGTAGAGCGTTAGATGCTATGAAGCCCAGAATCTCGGTTTCAAAAAAGAAAGGCCGCGAGTCGATATGTGTACGAAAAAAATAGGCGAAGGCGAAGGCAAAAATAATCGCCAAAGAATCACCAAACATTAGAAAAATTCGATAGAGAAAACCGGGTGTCTTTTTCATTAAAGCGGATTATACCATATATCTCATGCGTTGACTAGAGTTTAATTTGCAAAATCTCCGCCGCTTGCTCGAGAAGATTAATCTTATCTTTATTTTCTGGATTATTAGATAATTGCTCAATTTTCGTTCGAAAAAGCTCTCCGGCTTGAGCAATAATAGCGTCATCGGTTTTTATAACTTCGAGAGAACGCGGAGATTTTGGAGTCTTTTTGAGAAAACCGGCCGCGACACAATTCTCTATATGTTCCGCAACTGCGGAAACGGACCGAAGATTCATGGCGTGCATAATTTCGCGATAAGAGGGCGAGAAATTATGTTCTGCAGTAAATTTTTCAATAAAGGCAAGTAGGGTAGTCTGTTTTTTGGTTGGTCCCTTCATGGTTTTAGTATAACATGCAAGTTCAGGGAAGATAAAGATTAGCGTTTTTGTGGTAAAATATAGTAGTAATTTATGAGTAGACAATCAATTGATGGCCTAAGGCGACGCAAGACAAGCAAGGAAATTCTAGTAACCAGAGTAAGTCCTAGATCGAATATTTTGGGCGCAAAAAAACCGAAAACTCCCGTCGCAACGGCCCCAATAAAGCCCAAAGATGTTCCTAAAAAGACAACTTCAGTAGAAAGACCCGTGGAGAAGAGGCAATACTCTAAAGAATTAGAGGATTTTTTGAGCGAGATTCGAAATGACGATCCTACAGTATTAGTGACCCTGGATGAAAAAAGCGAAGAGGAATTACGCAAACAAGGTCGAAAAGAAAAGGCAGCCAAAAAACCTAAAAAACCCAGGAAGAAATTGCGAAAGTTCTTGTTGGGTTTGGGTATATTTTTTATATTGATTGTGGCGGCGTTAGTTTGGCTTTACGTACAGGGCAACGATTTGGTAGCAAAAATAACTGGCGGCGGTAATTTATGGGAGTTAATTGTAGCAGACCCCAACACCCCACTAGAAAGCGACCCGAAGAGCGGCAGGACGAACGTTTTGCTTTTTGGAACTTCTGGATACGACATGGACAACACTAATCACGATGGGGGATGGCTGACTGACACTATCATGATAGCGTCATTAGACCAAGAAAGTGGAGATATTAAAACTGTAAGTTTGCCGAGAGATTTAAAGATAAACACTTGTACTTCGACTAACAAGATTAATGAAATTTATTATTGCAACTATTCAAAAAACGACGGAAGTGAAGAAAGTAGACAAAAATATGAAAAAGTTGCAGCAGAGGCCCTAAAGACAGAGGTGGAAGAACTCCTCGATATATCTATACAATATTACGCGCATGTAAACTGGCAAGCCTTGGTGCAGGTGATTGACGCGATTGGGGGAATAGATGTAGCCTTTGTTTACAAAGGAGACGAGTGGTCCGGAGAAGAGGTGGCAATAGAAACTACCGACAAGCGTGGGCTGGCGGACATCTATGACAAAAGTTGTAAATGCTATTTAGTCAAATATGACAGTAATAAATCTTACCACTTAAACGGCGCTCAAGCCCTGGGTGTGGCGAGGGCGAGAAACGATTTTGGTGGATGGGGGGCGGCTGGAGGAAATTTCAGTAGGGAACAATTCCAACAAAAGATATTACAAGCTGTAATCGTAAAAGCCAAACAGACAAACTTCGCTACTGACCTAATGGCGGTTTTGAAAATTAAAGATGCGGTAGGGGATAATGTAAGGATGAATTTTAAAGATAGTGAATTTAAAACAATTTTATCTTTAAGCGGAAAAATAGACCTAGGCAACATGGAGACTATTTCATTACAAAATACCGACGATGGGACATCATTGTTTTCGGACGGGCTTTTGCCAGTACCGGGGGTAAATAACCTGGAGTGCGGAGGGTCGCGACCGGGCTGCATATCTTATGTTTTTCCTAAAGCAGGTGTAAGTAATTATTCAGAAATTCAAAAATATATAAAAAAGAAATTTAATGGAGAAAGTGCGACAGAAAACGTTAGTATTTCTGTGATGAATGCAACGACGACTAGTGGCCTAGCGGCAAAAGAAAAGGAAAAATTAGAAGAAAAGGGACTTTATGTTTACGAAGCGGTTAACGCGCCGGCAAATCTATCCGTTAAAAAACAGTTTACGATCTTCAAAATTAGCGATGGTGATTACCCAAACACAGTAAAACAATTGGAAAAAATATATGATGTAAAAATTACAACTGAAATACCCGCTAGCTTGAAAAATAACGATAATGATTTTGTAATAGTAATTGGCCCAGGAAGTTAAAATTTACAGAGTTTTCCACAAGTTAAAATAAGACTGTTGTATTTTTTACAACAGTCTTATTTGAGTCAGCTCTTCCCTATTTATTTTTTTGCAATAAATAGACGACGTTCGCGCCCGATACCTTCTGAGTAGGTATAAATGTCACTGTAATCTTCTGCGAGCTTATGCACGACACGACGATCGGCAGCATTAAGATCTAGGGCTTTAGTTTGACCGGTTTCGCGCACCTCACGAATCCACCCCTCAGCCTTGTCGGCAATCTTTTCGGCGCGTTGGCGTTTGTAGTCAGCTACATCGACATTGACTCGAGTTAGCTCGGCATTACGGGCAGAAAGTGTTACGCTAACAATGTTTTGCAAAGCACGAAGGTTGTCGGCGTTACGGCCAATCAATAAAGAATTGATATTGCTACTGGGTACAGAGAGTTGGACAACCTCGTCGTCCAAAGTAGAGTAGACTGCCACATTGATGCCAAAAAATGAGAGCAAGTCTTCTAAATATTTAGCCGCGAAACGTACGCTTTCATCTTTATTCATAATCATCTCCTTTTCTTTTTATTTGACGCGGAGATACGAGTGATATTTTGTTTGTTTTTCTTTTTTGAAGTAGTTGTTTCGTCTGATACAATTTGCGCTTCTTGGGCCTGTTTGAGCTCTTTGAGAATTTTCTTGTCGGCAATATTATCGAGCTCCATAAAATTACGAGAGAAGATAATTTTTTGCTGAACGACAGTAACGGTATTTGTGAGCATATAATAAAACACTAGAGCACCTGGTAAATTAATCATAATAAAGAGCATCATAAAGGGCATAAATTTGGTCATTTGACCGGAAACGACAGAATTTAACTCGGATTGGTCTGGCTCTTTACCATTAGCGGTGTCTTTCATGATTTGCTTAAAACTACGTTTTGCGGTCTTCTTAGAGGGATTTTGCTGTTTTGCGGTCACGTATTGCGCATAAGCGGCAATTAATGCAAAAACCAAAACTACAAAAGAATCTATTGTTGTAAAACCAGCGGTGGTAGAAAGGTCTACCAGGCCGAATAATTGCGGCTTAAAGGAGCCGTGATCAGATATGAGACTCTGGACGCGAGGTAATTCCTCAATAAACGAATAAGCGGATTTTTCTACAGATAATTCAGCTGTAGGGGGAGTTACAACTACACGAACAGCAGTGTAAAGGGCAATAAAGATAGGTAGCTGGATAAACATCGACAACATTGAGCGAAAAGGCTTAATATTTTTGCGCTTATACAAGTCCATCATTTGGATTGACTCGATTTGACGATTCCCTTTTGCGTTCTTTTTGATTTCGGCGAGTTCTGGCTGAATTTCACGCATCGCCTTAGCCTGATGAAGTTGCTTTTTAATCAGCGGCCACATTGCAAATTTAATTATAATAGTAAAAATAATAATCGCTAAGCCAAAATCGCCGACAAAATTATAAATCACGAATAATAGGTTCACGATTGGTCGAACGATGACCATATCTAATAACTCAAACATAATGTCTATTATAATATATCCGCTTCAGATAGTAAATCACGGATAAGTTCTTGGAGCCTAGCGAAAGGGATATCTTTAATCTCTTTACTATAGACGGTGAATATACAATCCATGGGTTTTAGAATATTAGGCAATTCCAAACGGAGAGCTTCGTAAACGCGACGGCGGATACGATTGCGCCCGACAGCAGATTTTAAGACTTTTTTTGATACAACTACCGCGAAACGCTGTTTGTTGCGGGTATTTTTTATAAAAACGAGTGAAATTTTAGGCTGACGAATTGTCTTGCCTTTTTTATATGTAAAACGCACTCCGCCGCGGGAATGAAAACGATACTTTCTAGATAGCATGTATTAATTATTACACAAAAAGCGTAAAGCTTAAACAGTTAGGCGTGCGCGACCCTTAATGCGGCGGCGAGCTAAAACCTTTTTACCGGTAGCAGAATTATTGCGCTTACGAAAACCGTGTTCTTTTTTGCGTTGTCTTGTATGAGGCTGATGGGTCCTTTTTGGCATGTAAAATACTTTCTGAAGAGAAGATGAATCTTTTCTTACTTTTATATTTTGATTATCTAAAATTCTAAGAATTTATGTTTTTAGAATTGATAATTTATTGATTTGTTTTAATAATACGCTACTTTTCCACTTTTTTCAAGTATTTTTCCACAGCTTGGTTCCCTATTCTGGCCTTAATTGTGGAAAAGTCTTATCTGTTAACGGGAATTTATGCTAGATAATTAAAATATAGACAGCAAAACTGTGGAAAAGTCTGTATAATAGAAGGTAGTTAGAAAATTTGGAGGAGGTAAATCTCATGCATAGTGAGTGGCAGGGTGTGTTAGATGAAATAAAACGCAAAGTCACAGAACTGGCATATGTAACTTATTTTTCCAAATTACACTTAATTTCGAAGGACGACGATATCCTAATCATCGAAACTCCTAATGTATTTATAAAGACGCAAATGGAGGGAAAATATAACAAAATTATTCGTGATTCCCTATTATTGATGAAAATAAAATATACAGAGATTAAATTCGTAGAAAGCAAGGGGGAACGAAAAACCATAAAGCGTGGGATAGAGGTAGTTGAGAACAATCCTAAGCCGAGCTTTAATAGTTATAAGCCGACTATTGGGAATAGTCTAGCTAAAAGCAACAACGGATTAAACGCTAAGTATCGTTTTGACAATTATGTAGTAGGTGGCAACAATGATTTAGCCGTAAGTGCAGCGCACGCTATCGTGGAAGCGCCAGGAGAACGATATAATCCGTATTTTATATATGGAGGGCCCGGTCTTGGAAAAACTCATTTAATCCAAGCGATTGGTAATGAAATATTAGAGCGAGCACCCGAAACAAAAGTACTATACGTAACGATTGAGCAGTTTTATCATGATTTTGTAGAGGCAATGCGAAAGAAGTTGGGTGGGTTTGCAGATAAATATCGCAGTGTCGATGTTTTGATTATTGATGATTTTCAGTTTATTGTTGGTAAAGAAAAAAGTCAGGATGAATTTTTTCACACCTTTAATGAACTACATCAAAAAAATAAACAAATTATCGTAAGTAGCGATCGGTTACCAACGCAAATTGCGACCGTAGATGAACGCTTGTCTTCCAGATTGATGATGGGGGTACCGATTGATATTCAAATGCCAGATTTCGAAGTGCGCTGTGCGATTCTAAAATCAAAAGCAGACTTAATGGGTATAGAGATAGAAAATTCAGCTATAGAATATTTAGCAGAAAATATAAAAACAAATATTCGCGAACTAGAGGGGAAATTTAATCAGTTAGTGGCTTTGTCCGACTTAAAGAATATGACGCCAGGTGAATTAATTAGCGACGGATATATGGAAGATTCGGCCTACCAAAAACCAAAAGCAATTTCACCTAAACAAGTAATTGATAAGGTGGCAAAATATTACGACATCAGTAGTAAGGATTTATTGGGTACTAGTAGGGTGGCACATATTAAAACCCCTCGACAGGTAGCGATGTATTTATTGAATGAAGAGTTGGGCCTTAGTACAGTGCGCATAGGAACTGAATTCAACAAAGACCACACTACTATCTTGCATGGTGTAAAAAAAATTAAAGGCGACTTAAAACTAGATTTTAGTTTAAGGGAACAGGTGGCAAGTTTGAGGGAAAAAATTTATGCAAATTAGTGGAAAACTTGGGCAAAACTCGAGGCAAAAGTTGAGCAAAAAATGTGGACTATTTTGGAATTGTGGGGAAAAAACCAAATTAGGATTTAGGAGATTCTGGAAAACTATGGGTTTTGCCGAAGTTTTACCGAACACTTTAAAGAGTTTTTACCCATATAAAAAGAGTCGTTTTAATCTGTTAATGAAGAGTTTTCCTAGTTTTGCACATAGTTCTATTACTATTACTACTATATATAATATAAAATTAATTTAATAAGGTTTGAGGAGAGGAAAGAGTTTTTATGAAAATTAAAGTACTACAGGAAAGATTAGCAAAAGCACTAAACATAGTAAGTCGAGTAGCAGCAAACACGAGAACTGCATTACCGGTATTGAATAATATATTACTTCGAGCAGACGGGAATACCTTATCTTTAACAGCAACAAATTTGGAGCTAGCAACGGTAGATTATTTAGCAGCAAAAATAGAAAAAGAAGGAACAATAACGGTACCAGCGAAGCTTTTGGCGGAATTTGTTTCTAATCTGCCAAAAGGAATAGATGTCGAAATGGAAGTAAAAGATAGCAAGTTGAATATAAAAGCTGGAAAATATAAATCAATATTGAATGGGATTGCGGCAGATGACTTTCCAGAGTTACCTAGTATCGATGAGAAAAAAGTCGTAAAATTAAAGAGTTCAGTGGAGCAATTCAAAAACTCTGTGTCGGAAGTGATTATTGCGAGTAGCAATGACACGACGCGACCGGCGCTTACTGGTGTATATTTTAATAGCTATGAAAAAAACCTTTACTTAGCCGCTACGGATGGTTATAGGTTAGCTGAAAAGAAATTTATAGATGGAATAGTGAGTGATGTTTTTGCGATCGTGCCGACTAGCTCCCTTCAGGAAGTTCTGAGATCTATTAGTGATGATATGGAGGAGATAGAGATTTTATTTGATGAAACTCAAGTAAGGTTTCGTTTAGGAGAGATTGAGATAACCTCAAAATTAATTGACGGTAGTTTTCCGGATTACAGACAATTAATACCTAAAAAGACGGATATTAGTATTGAGTTAGACAAGAGTGAATTTACGCGTATGACGAAGGTTGCGGCGTTGTTTGCGCGAGATTCTGGAGGTTCGATTTCTTGTGAGGCGATACAGGATGAATCTAAATTTATGATTAGTGCAGTGGCGTCAGAGTTGGGAGAAAATGACTCTTATATAGAATCTGAAATAACTGGTGATGGTAAAGTTGTTTTGAATTCGAGATTTTTAATGGACGTATTGAATGTATTGGTGGATGAGAAAATAGTATTTGGGTTTTCTGGAAAATTGGCACCGGTTTTGATAAAAGGTCTGAAAAATAATGACTATATACATATTATTATGCCCTTAAAGAGCTAAGAGATGCTACTGGAGTCTTTAAAGCTTAAGAATTTTCGTAGTCATAGTAATTTTTTGTTAGAGATAAACCCTTTGACAACCTTAATAATTGGAGAAAATGGTAGCGGAAAGACTTCCCTGCTTGAGGCGATTTATCTGGCGTTGAGGGGGAAATCTTTTAAAGGTACAGATCGAGAAATTTGTAAAAGAGGTGAAGATTTTTACAAATTAGAATTGACGAAAAATGTCGGAGATAAAATTATAGCTCGCTATAGTAGTAATGAAAAGATTTTTGAATTAGCGGGCAAAAAGACAAAAAGGTTGGCCGCGAAAGATAAATATCCGGTAATTTTGTTTGAGCCAAACGATTTGTATTTGGTGGGGTCTTCGCCGACGCGGAGAAGGGATTATTTTGATCGGTTTTTACTTCAATTAGACGATAATTATGGAGTGGCTTTAAGGAAATACAATAAAGCTTTACGGCAACGAAATATATTATTAAAAGAAGATTTTAGTGTGGATGCGATTTTTTCTTGGAATGTGATTCTTGCGAAATATGGGGTAGAAATTGCGGAAAAACGCAAAAAGATGATTGAGGAAATAAATCGTAATTTAACTAGGATTTATCGAGATATTGCCGGTAATGACGACATGGTTGGGTTGATATATTGCGGGGTTTCCGCAGATGAGAGTAGTTATCTGTCGGAGCTCGCGAAAAATTTGAATAAAGATGGATGCTTGGGTTATACGAGCTTCGGTATACATCGAGATGATTATGAATTCTACTTTAATAATAGTTTAGCGGACGGTTCGGCGTCTAGGGGTGAGATACGGAGTGTGATTTTGGCTCTGAAGTTTATTGAGGCGGAAATTGTAAAAAAAGAAAGCTCGAAGACTCCAGTAGTGTTGTTGGATGATATTTTTTCGGAACTTGATGAGTTGAGGCAAAAAAGATTAGTGGACAACTTTAAAAATAATCAAATTATCATTACTAGCACAAATGTGCCTCAAGAAATGAAGACTGATATTAATTTATAGTTGGTTGGCTTTTTCTAGAATATTTTCTGGGACGTTGGGAGAATTGAATTTGGTTAGGATAACGTTCGGGGTGGTGGTGAAAACCCAAGACGAATTGGTTTTTTTGAGAATTATTCTAAAATGAGAGTAGTTTAAATCTAGATCGTAATCATAGATTGAGACGGTGCTAATATAATATTCATCAATCTTGGTTCCGGTATTAAACTGAAAACTAGTGGAGAGTTTTGGAAAACTAGCTTTAATGAATTTTAATGGGTCGGTATTTTGATTTTCTACGGGATTTTCGAGAGGGTTTTTTAGGTCTTGGATGAGTATCTCGTAGTCACTAGGAGTGATGTCTTTCAGAGTGTAAAGTTTTTTTACGGCTACGTCGTAGTATTTTGGATCGGCTTTAATAGTGATTTTTGGGGTAAGATTTTCATCGTATTTATAACTGATAGAGTAAAGCGAATTATTGATAGGAAGGTAATTTAGGATTGGGTGTTTTTCTTTGTTTTTACTTCCCTGCTCGCTAGCGATTTGTCCTGCGATGCCTTCAACTTTTTGGAAGTCACTTTGGCGATTTTTGGCGATTTGTTCTCCCTCTTCGTCGTTAGGGATGAGGTTGCCGATGAGAAATTTAGTGTCGTCATCGATGGTGATTTGTTGGGTTTTAGTTTCAAAATGGTCGCAGGATATAGTGACTTCGTATTCGCCAGGTTCGATGTAATTTTTTGCGTCATTACGAAGTGTTTGACCGTTGTTGAGTTTAATGGTTGAAGTAAAAGGTGCGAAATGAACTGAAATTTCATGGCGACCAATATGGCTGATTTGCGTAGAAATAAAAGCAATAATAATGAGGATAAAAACTGAAATAAGCGAAATGAATAGTATTTTTATGGGTTTTGATGCGTATTTAAACATTTTAATTTTTCCTATACCATCTTACTATACCACCGCCACCGTAAATTAAATCTTCTTTACCGGCCATGGGCGCGCGACCGCCGGTACCGCTAGAACCGTAAGCGGCTGAAGCAATTACGCTATTAAAGCCGGGGATACTGCCGACATAAATGAAAGTATGTTTATTGTTTGAATAGTGGCTAGAATTACCATAAAAAGCGACATCGCCAGCTTGTAATACACTGGTGTCGATTGGTGTATTGGCGGTCTGATTAAGGAGTGTCCAGTTGTGTTCGAGTATCCATTTTTCTTGATACGGAGTGTTTCCCGCTATACCGGTGCCGTCGCTGCCAGTGTTATAAGTAGGCTCTAGTCCGCTATTTTGAACCAAAATAGTCACAAAGCCGCCACAGTCGATACCTGGGACGCCGTTGACGGAGCCGCCAACGTAGCGGCCTTCGCGACGAGATACTGAAACAGCTTCGGCGTAGGCTGGCATACGGTCAGTGTATGGAGCCTTGTGATAGTCTGGCCAGGCGTAGGCTAAAACGAGTTCTGACAGTTCGCCGTTGACGTTGCAGCCATTGGAATTAATGTCGTTTCCGGCGGTTTGGGCGAGTAGTTTTGCAAAGGCAGATTGCCCTTCCGCGCTAGGATGGATGAGGTCGGAATTAAGATATTTATTAGTGTCTTCGGATACGAGTTTTTCCCAGTCGGCAATACTGACTTTGAGATTGTTTTTGGCGGCGTCTTTGAAGAGTGTATTATTGTTGGTGTAGCCATTGGGTCCATAATTAGTAACGAAGATGATTTTTCGGGCGGACTGGAGGACGTCAAGGACATTATTGATGTCGTTTGTTGTGAGGCTGGAACTATTTGCACCAAGAGCGAAAATGACAATTTCTTGAAGTTCGAGATTTTTAGCGATTTCGATACCTTCATTGAAAGTGCGCCCAGATAGAGCGTCTAATGTGTGGATGTTGGGAAATTGCTCACGGATAGCATTGGTACTGCCTTCGGAAATAGAGTCGCCAATTAGGGTAATGTTTGAACCGTCTAGGTTGGTTGTGGTGGGGTTATTGCTAGCGTATTGAGCGTATAGGTTGCTGGCGAAATCTCGACGCTTGGCGCTTCCCTGATAAAGTAAACCGGAGTATGGAGCGTAATGGAGAATAGGCGAGTCGCCATTAACTGCGCGTTCAAAAAGTACAAGGAAAATTTCAGCGGCTTCTTCTGGGGTGTTGGCTTTTTTGAGTTCGTTTTGCCAGTCGTGATCAGTTTCGGACATGGTGTGTTCTAGCTCTATTTGTAGGAGCTGGTTAAAATCGGCTTCTGGGATGTTTGAATCGGACTCCCAGTAACTAGAGCTTAGATATTTTTCGAGTCCAGCGTCTTTGATTTTGGCTTCGAGGCGAGTTTTACGTCCGCCGCCCCATTGAAAAAAGCCCCAGTAGCTCCCTGAGCTTGAGCGGGTGATAACGAAGCTAGATTCGGCCTGGGCGTTGCCGAGGATGCCGGCGGTTTGAGCGTCGTTGAAGCCTTGAGAAACAAAGAAGTTCCAAGCTTTTTCTACTGCACCGTTGCCGGTTAAGGTAGTGCTAGTGGAGACGCATTCGTCGTAGCCGTCGGGATTGTAATAATAAATGCCATTTTCGGAAAAGAAATCAAGTGTGCCTTCGTCGGGGATACGAGCGGAGGCTGGTGAGCTCAAGAGGAGGCTAAGAGTGATAATGGCGGTAGACTTGACAAAAATACTTAAGTGGTGTATAATAAAAAGATAAGTTCGCTTTAGGTTTTTCATGAGGCGAAGCTCCTATTTCTTGTGTCGGTGTAAATAATAGATTGAGATATAAGGATATGCTCTGTGTTTTGGCGGGAGTCGGGTGTTTGCGGTAGTTTTTCTAATGGGCTAAGAGCAGAGGCGTTTGCCGCGATAGGGGCTAATTTTGAGGCATCGTAGTCGGCGATAAAGTTGGAATATTCAACAAACTCGAGCATGAAGGCGACGTCGTCTTGGCTGAGCCCGGTGATGCGGGAAAGAATACCGGTAGTGGAGTTGTCGCCAGGGTGTTCGGTTTCGTATTTTTCTTGGTAAGCAAGAACAGGGTTTTTGCTGTCTTCGTAGGCGCCCATTTGTCCGAGGATGCGAGTGTCTTCTATGTAGCGTTGATAATATTTGAATTCGCTATTCCATCTGGAGTTTTTGCTTGAGTTGACACAGTTGGCGCCGGTTGCCCAAGCTTGATTGCTGGCGTCTTCGGCGGCGTTAACTAGGTCGACGACGTCATTAAGGATGGGGACATTATTGAGTACGACGCCGAAATCGGTTTGGAGGGAGTTTAAGATGTTAGCATCGGTGACGCCAAATGGGGACTCACGATTAGTGCAGAAGTTGATAAATTTTGCGAGCTCGGAGTTGTCTTTGATAGTTTCTCCGTCTGATTTTAGGTTGGTAGAGATAACCTTTTCATAGGTGGGGTCGTCTGGTTGAAGGTCAATGGTCGAGAGGTCGGTGGCGGGGATAGCGTTGCAGTAAATGTCGCCTTTAGCGCCGATACTTTCTAGCGCGGGGCAGTTGCCGTAAGTCGTGGTGTAAAGATTGGTGCCATTGGCGCTAGCGAGCGGAGTGAGTTGGTTGAGTGCGGATGCAGATAGGTTGGCGAGAGCGCTAATCGGCGCGAAGATGGATGAATTGGAGAGGAACGGAATAGTAGAAGAGACGATGGATCCTAGGAAGGTATTATTACTTGTGATATCGAAGGGGCTACGTTTGTTGCGGTCTAATTCGGCTTCTTGGGCGAGAACTTGGGTGGTGGCACGAGCTTGGGCGGTTAGTCTTTCTTCGGATGCGGGCGTGTAGGCGCTGGCGGATTTGGCAAGATTGAAGTTAGATGCGGCGCCGCCTTGGCTGAAGAGTTCGCCGGCTGGAATACCGGTATAATCCTCTACTACATTAGTAAATAGAGCTTTGGCGGCAAGTGGGATGATGGCGCTAACTATAGAAGCGGCGATGCCGGAGATAACGATGCCGCCAACGGTTTCGGCGAGCATAGAAATGACCATTTTAGCGATAGTGCCTCCAGGAACGGCAGTAGCGGTGAGAGAAACAATGGCGGAAGCGGCTTGCACGGCGCTGCAGGCGGTGCTGGTCGCGCCACTCAAAATAACAGTGCGAGTGGCAGCACTAGTGATTGATTCTAGTGAGTATTGTTCGGTATTGTTTTTGGGCGCAGTGGAGCCTAGTACGATGCGGGAACCGTTAGATTCTATAGGTGAGCCAGTGACAGAGGTGGTGACTATGTTGCCGGAGGCGTCGACCTGTTCTGTTTCGGTGGTGCTGGGGGTAGTGAGAAAATTAAGAACTTCATTAATTGCGGAGGAATTCCCTTCTCCGTTCATCATTTTGCTGACGTTTTCCATAATCCCCATGAAATATGAAATAGATTTATACATGGAGCTTGCGAAGGCGGCGATATTAATCATGTTAGCGACGCGAAGGGCGGCACAGGTAGGTCCGCCGACAGTACTAACTTTGCTAGCTAGACTACTAGCGAGTGCGCGTGCTTTGGTTTTTGGGGTGTCGCCCTCAATATTGTTAACTTTGGTGGTGGTTTCATTTTCGATAGTTTCTGTCGTTGTGTTGCCATCTTCGTCGATTTCGGTTTCGTGACGGGCGGTGCCGATATCGGTGTCGGTGTCGGCGATTTTAGAGGATAGAGTGTCTTTGAAGTTATCGGTGTCAGTATCGTTGTCACCGGTGCTTTTGTAATTGTCAAAAATATTGCGAGTTAAGCCAAGTTTGGCGTAGACTTTTTCGGAAACATCATCAAAAAAGCCAGCAACGCGACCGCGTTTGGCGTCGTAGTAGGCTTCGCGGAAGTTGGCGTCGCTGGCGTATTTGGTTTGGAAATCCGAAGCAGTAATGGTTTCGCCGTTGAATTTTAAGATGCGAGAACTGCCAGAACCTTCTACGTCGATGCCGTTTTTGGCGAGGCGAGATTTCATGTAAGGAGTGAAAGTGGTGAATTTTTTAGAAAATAAGGTAGGTTTTATTTGGTTGCCACCATCTAACATGTAGGAAAAAAGACGTTGGTTGCGAAGACTGTACGATGTAAATTGGACGTCGGTTGCTTCGGTGTAAAGGGCGGATAAATGTGGCCCCAGAACGGATTGTCCGGTTATGAAAAGTGCGGCGCCGCCGAAAAATGCCATAAGTAAGAAAGCGAGCGGACCTTTAGATTTCAGGAAACTTTTTTTGGATTTAGGGTTGAGGGTGGCAGTAGACTTGCCCTTTACGTTGTTGGTAAAGCGGGAAAGGCGTTGGTGGGAGTTTTCGTGCTCAATAGCAGATTTGGGGTTGAGGGTGGATTTTTGAGAAGCGCTTTGTTCGGCGGATTTTAACTCATTGGAAGCGGATTGTTTGATGTGGTCGGGACGCGTAATATGAGTTTCCATATTTTGGTATGGATCATGGGATTTGAGGTTGGGATTTTTTGGTGTGGAGACCATAATATGTTAATTATTATAACATATTTTAACAGGGGTTCTATTACTTTTTTTCTTGAGGATTGGTAGTGATAAGGTTTTCTTCAGTTTCTGAGGCAATGATTTGGATATGGACGTGATTTTGCCCGGCAAAGAATAGGCCTTGTCCGACTGGGAAGTTGGCGAGGCGCTTCTTTTCTTCTTCAGTGAGCTTGAATACGTCAGATAGGACGTCGACGGCAGAAGAAGATTGTTTGAGGAGAAGCTGCATAGAGGAGTTAGCGACAATAGCGCGACCCATTTTGGAGCCCATGAAATCTTCGACATCCTGAGTGATAGTGGTGAGCCCAAGGAAATATTTACGAGCACGCTTAGCGAGAGAAAAGAGGAAGGAAGCGGAGTCATCATATTTCATAAGTTGCCAGGCCTCATCAACGAGGAGGAGACGTTTTTTGCGTTCGGCGCGAACAATATTCCAAATATGAGAAAGCACGATATACATGGCTACGGGGCGGAGTTCGTCTTCGAGGTCGCGGATATTAAAGACAACCATTTGGTTATTAATGTCGACGTTGGACTGTTGGGAGAAGATGCCGGCAAAGGTGCCAGTGGTGTATTTGCGAAGCCGCTGAGCTAGGCTAGGGCCGCTTCCGCCCATGTGAAGCAAGGTATCGTAAAGATGAATAATGGTTGGGGGCGCTGAATTATGCGTGAGTGGGTCGGACGTAATGCCGGCGCGTGCGTAAGTATCGATTAATGCTTGGTCGAGGTCGGCTTCCTCATTGGGGCTAAGCGCAGAAATGGGCTGACCGTTGGCGTTTAATTGAGTGCCGCCGAGCATGAGGCGGAAAAGACCATGAAGAGTAACGAGGTTGGCACGGAGAGCATCGTTGGCGTCTTCGGAGTCGATAACTTTTGGTAAATCGAAGGGGTTAATGCGAACATCGGAGTTGAGGCTGAGGCGGATGTAGCTGCCGCCGACGGCGTCAGAAAGCTTCTGGTATTCATTTTCGGGATCGATAATGATAATTTCTGAACCAATCATCATTGAGCGAAGAGCCTCGAGTTTAACGGTGAAAGATTTACCGGCGCCGGATTTAGCAAAGACGACCATGTTGGCGTTTTCTAGACTAAAACGGTCAAAAATGACGAGACCATTATTATGCATATTGATGCCGTAGAGGATGCCTTTTTCTTGAGTAAGGTCGGCGGAAGTGAACGGGAAGGATGTAGAGATGGCGCCGGTATTCATGTTGCGACGAATTTGGAGTTGGTCGGTACACTGAGGCATTGTACTATTCATGCCCTGCTCTTGCTGGGATGAGGCGACTTTGGAAAAGACCATTTGCTGACCGAAAATGTTTTCGATTTTGTGCTGGACGAACTGTAGCTCTTCGAGCGAATCGCCGTAAATTGTGACATAAAGGCCGAAGCGGAAAAATTTTTCGGCGCCGACTTGGAGTTGGTCGCGAAGTTCCTCGGCGTCATTAATGGCTGCCTCTAGCTCTGGGTCACGAATGCGGCCTTTCTCGGAATTTATAGATAGGTTAGCTTCAAGCTGAGTGACTTTTTTGCTGAGGTTTTTCATAATAACGGTAGTGTCGACTGGGTAAATATACATGGAAACATCAATTACTTCGTCGATATTAATGATAGGGCTGAGCCAGCCAGTATAAAGTGCGCGTGGATAGCCGTAAAGATAAAGAGTGCGTCCGTATTTGGTGCCAAGACGGAAGTAGCTGCTATGGATTTCGATGGAAGACGGGGAGATAAGGTCGCGGAGAGTGGTGATGCCGGTTTCGAAAGCTTGTTGGATTTCGCTATCTTCTTGAAGTTGGGCTTGGGCAGCGATTTCGGCTGGAGTAAGTACGCGTTTTTTGCTCATTAGTTGTTCCCTTCTGGATTAGCGGCATCACCTTTTTTTACGTAAAGATGTGCCAAGTCATTAAAATTACCGAGTGGTTCACGAACGGCGGTGTCGGGGTTATTGAAGTTGTAATAGAGTTCGCCAAGCTCCTTGGTGTTGAGGCGGACGGAATGTACGCCGATTTGGAAAAGACCGGAAATAACGGTTTCGATACGATTGTTCATTTCGGATACGGCTTTGTCGTAAGTTGTGCGGTCGATACGAGTAATTTGAGGCCCTTTATTTTTGCTAAAAGATTTGAAAAGATTTTTGGTTTGCTGGACGAGTTTTTCGGCGTCGGGCGTTGAATAGTAAGGGATAATAATAAAGAAGGATTTATCCATGATGTTGGCCTCTTGAGATAAGATGTCGATAAAGTTAATGTAGTCATCCATAAGGACGCCAAGTAGCATATTGTCGTTGTTGCGACGAATTTCCGAGAGACGTTCAAT
>CAYLGU010000004.1:0-29141 GCA_964383445.1 uncultured Candidatus Saccharibacteria bacterium
GTCCCGGTTCGGTCCTCCACTACCTGTTACAGTAGCTTCAACCTGCTCATGGTTAGGTCACCCGGTTTCGGGTCTAATCCTGCCGACTCATACGCCCTATTCAGGCTCGCTTTCACTGTGGCTCCGTCATCTGACTTAGCCTTGCCGACAAAATTAACTCGCTGGATCGTTCTACAAAAAGCACGCCGTCACCCAGCAAGCTGGGCTCCGACACCTTGTACGTCTTAAGTTTCAGGATCTATTTCACTCCCCTCCCGGGGTTCTTTTCACCTTTCCATCACTGTACTAGTTCGCTATCGATCATTTACCATATTTAGTCTTGGCTGGTGGTCCAGCCGGATTCAAACAGGGTTTCTCGTGCCCCGTCCTACTTGTGAAAACACATATAATGCCTAAGACTGTTTCGCATACGGGGCTTTCACCCTCTACGGCGCGCCATTCAAACGCTTCCGCTACAATCTAAAGGTTTGTATCATTATCCATTCGTTACTAGCGATGGTTTTTATGCCGAATGTTGCAAATTGCAGCACTCAACATAAAAATTGTGTAAACACGCAACACCATCAAGCATTGGGCTAGTACCCATACTTTGCTAAAAGCAAAGAACTTGAAAGGTTTGGACTATTCCAATTTCGCTCGCCACTACTTTCGGAATCATTGTTTATTCTCTTTTCCTCAACCTACTAAGATGATTCAGTTCGGCTGGTTCCCGTCTCATTACCCTATGTGTTCAGGTAACGGCAATACGACATGACTCGTATTAGGTTTCCCCATTCGGCTATCTCCGGATCAAATCTTGTTCTCAGATCCCCGAAGCTTATCGCAGAGTTCTACGGCCTTCATCGGTGGTAAATATCAAGGCATCCACTATTAAGACGCTTATGTACCTTTTTATGCATTGACTTAACTAGTAATAGGCGCTTCGCGGTGACTTTTGCAAACACAAAAGGGCGAAGGTATTACTTGCCGCCAATTATTAATTTCTTTATCGTAAATAGTAATTTGGTTTTAAATTACTATCATCACAAATTGTTAATAGAAAAGATTTGCTGGAGTGGTCTTGAAAAAGACTTTTACTCCACTTTTCAATCCTTTTCAGAGGTCGCTCGCAACGACTTGAACAACTGCATGCTATTGTAACAAAGATTTTTGACTATTGCAAGGGTTTTTTGAAAGATTCTTTAAAAAAGTGCCTTATTTGTAGTTTTTGAGCCAATTTTGGACATTTTTGGCATCGTTTTTAACCAATTCTAGGCGGGCATCAATCTCAGCAAAGGCAATTTTAAGGTCACGGCTAAGCGCGGGGTCGCTAGTTTTGGAAGCAAAAAAGTTCTTGAATTTTGTGGCGACGTCTTCAGTGCGGATTACGCTGGCGGCGAGACGAGGGTAGTCCGAAATGGTCTTGTCGCCTTCTTCTTGATAGAGTTTTTCCCAATTTTGATAGAACCAATCAAAAACTAAGTCACTGATGCGATTATTGCGCAACATTCTGATCACGAAGAAAAGGCGATCTTGCGGACGGACAGACCCGTCGGTAAGCTTAGAGAGACAACGCTTGATAAACTCTTGGTCATAAGACGAAGTAACGGCAGCCATCAGGTCATTACGCAAGTTAGGGTCAGTTTCTGCCGTATATGCTTTGAGTAGTTTTTCTGGCGCATAGAGACTATTTGTTTCTGGGTTTTGGCGAACGAGAGCTACGAGAACCGAAGCGCGAATGTTTGCGTCGATTCGTGAAGGTAAAATTTGGCCGAACGTTTTTTTGATAGACTCCAAGAATTCTTGATTTTCAGAGTAAAGCATCAGGTTTAAAATTATCGGGCGCAAGTTGATATCGTTTTTCGATTCATTAGCTTTTGCGGTTAACCCGAGTCTCAGATATTGCTCTTTGGCTAAATCGGCAACAAAAAGTTTGAACTTCGCCTCGGAATCTGAACCTGCGCTCAAGAAGATCTTCAAATCGGCAACGACAAGGCTCAAGATGCTCCATATAATATATTCTGTTTCAGATTTGAACTTTTCCAAGAGCGGCAAAAGAGTAGAGCTATCAACGAGCGGGGTTTTCGACAAAAGGTCACGGTCTATCAAAAGGCGTAATTTTTGCTCTTTATTTTTTTTAACAAAAGCATCGAGCGATTGTAAAAATTCATCGGAAGATAGATTTATCAAATAATGGCCCGAGAGATCGTCGCAGACGCATTTTATGGGGTATTCGTAATTTGGCTCATCAGACGGACAAATCAAAAAGCGTTGCTGCAAATCATCCGTTACTACCGGATAGCCGGATTGGAGCAGCCATGGCGTCATAAAATCTTTAACATTGAAATCAGCATGGGGAGTAAGGGCATCCCAGAGGTCATCAGAAACCGTGTTTTGATAGGCGTGCTTTTTGAAATAATCTTTTAAGCCCTTAAAGAAGTTCCTTTCACCCATTAAGCGCATGAGCATCAGAAGCAACCTGCCGCCTTTGGCATAGACAATAGCGCCGTCAAAAATAGAAGCGATGTCGGAAGGATTAGAAACTTGGCATTTGACGGACTGAACGCCAGGCAAGCAATCGCGACGAAGGGCCGAAAGCACCGTGCCCTCGTAAAAATCATCCCAGGCACCGAGTTTGGGATCGATTTTGTCTACAGCGTAAGTTTCGATAAGGGTCGCAAAGGATTCGTTGAGCCAAAGATCATCCCACCATTGCATAGTGACAAGATTACCAAACCATTGATGAGAAAGTTCGTGAGCAATGACGGTGGCGACATAGAGCTTTTGGTCTTCGGCGGATTTTTTATCTACGAGAAGCGCCTGCTCTCGGTAAGTAACTAAGCCCCAGTTTTCCATCGCGCCAGCTTCAAAATCGGGCAAAGCGAGTTGGTCAAGCTTCGGCAGAGGGTAATTAGTGTCGAACAGCTTGTTGTAAAAATCTAGGCATTTAATTGCAAAATCATTGGCAAATTCTAACCTAGTTTTTGGCTGATTGAGAGCGGCGTAAGTAGCGACATCAACGCCATGTTCGGTTTTGCCAGTAATTTTGTGAAATTTGCCAACCGCAAAAGCTAAAAGATAAGTGGACATTTTAGGAGTGGTGGCAAAATTATGCAAGAGAAAATTTGATGACACGAGATGAGCCTCGCCAAGCTCTGGCATATTAGAAATCACCGTGTCGTCAGCATCGGCTGAGATCGAGAGCTTGAAGGTGGCTTTGGCCGCAGGCTCGTCAATGCAAGGAAAACACTCGCGAGCATAGTGCGACTCAAACTGAGTCGCCACGATCCACTCGGTCTTGCCTTTGTGTTTATATTTCGAGAGATAGGCTCCCTGCATGTTTTCGGTAAGATCAAAATCAAAGCAAATTTTGATATTTGTGGCACCTTTTTTGACCCCAGAAATAATTAGCAGATCGTTTTTTTCATCTGTTGTCGGAGTTTTGACCTGCGCTTCAACCGTCAGGCTCGTGACATGTATTTTTTTGGCGTGCAATTTAATTTCACCAGCAAGAGCCTCGCCCGAAATTGCCACTTCCCCGCTAATTTTACGTTGTTTTTTGTCTATGTTTAGAGCCAAATCGTAATGTTCTGGCACAAAGTAATCTAATAATCTCTCCATAGAGATAGTATAGCAAAATTATCGGAGGCTTAGTAAGGCTGGACGGATTGGAACCAAAGATTAAGCTCTTGAACGAGAAAGGGTTTTTGATTTTTTTGATTAATTTCCTCTAGCTCTTTGAGGAACTTAACAGATTGACGCGCAATGCGTTTGGCGCGATAATTTTCCCAATCTTGATGCTCCCAAGCGCTCAACGCATCTGGAAAATTGCGAGCCTTGTAGTGAACGAGCAGCTCCGGTAGGCGCGGATCGGAAAATTCGGGCTGAAAGTCCGCCAAATCGTTTAGCATGGCAGAACGGACGGCGTCGCAGCGCGTACGGTCAGGATTATCGAGAAAACCGTCATAAAGTGCGGCTTCTGGGTCGATGGCGGGTGGATAATCTGGTTTTTCTTCGAATTTGGTACGAATTTGCTCAATTAGAGCATGGTTTTTGACGAGCTTTTGAAGGCTTTTCTGGACGTCTTCTTTGTTTAGCTCGATTTTTTGCCAAGCATTGCCCTGCTCCAAGACGCCGAGCGGCGCGACCGCGGGACACTGGTTGTATTTGAGCACTTTGACGGTCGGGAAATAGTTTTCGGCTTTGACTAAACTGTCTGGATTTTGACGCAAATCATAGACTAAGACGTTGCCATTTTGAGCGGGGGCAATTGGATAGGCGACGGTGGTTTTTTGAAAATCGGCAGCATAGCGCCCAGAGGAATAAACAAAGGGTTTTGGGTGTTCTAAATTGACTAATTGTTGGACGGCTTTTTTGTCGCGCATTTTTAGCAAAAAATCATAGAGCTGGGGCTGTTTTTCGCGAATTAAGCGGGCAATATCAATCAGAGCGTTGACGTCCGACAAGGCGTCGTGCGCTGCTTCATGAGAAATGCCGTTGAGCTTCGTGATGAGCTCGAGGCGGTTCGTAGCTTTACCTTTGGCGTCAATCGGCCAATTAATGCCTTCTGGACGCAAGGCGCGGGTCATCCTAACTACGTCCAGCAGATCCCATTTTGAACGGCCGTCTTGCCATTGCCAAGCATAAGGGTCATAAAAATTACGCCAAAACAAATGGCGCATAAATTCATCATCAAAACGTACAGAATTATATCCGGTAGCGATAGTGCCAGGAGTGAATATTTCTTGGCTTAAATATTTGCAAAACTCCGCTTCAGTCAGTCCGTCCGTCTGGGTTTGCTGAGGAGTAATGCCGGTAACCTTGATAGCGTAAGGCGAAGGGAGAGTGTCATCGTTTAGTTTGACGAGCAAATTGACTGGCTCGCCGATTGGATTCAGATCTAAATCCGTGCGTTGCCCGGCAAACTGCATAATGCGGTCGTCGCGCGAATCAAGTCCGGTAGTTTCGAGATCATAGAAGAAATAATTTTGTCGCATGATGTATTCAGTTTAACATGAAAAGAAAAAGCCCCGCGACTTAACGCGGGGGCATTTTTTGAATGCTAGGATAAAATATGGCTTTAGGTCTTAGCTGACTAGCGCGAGCTTCTTGAGCCCTTTGCTGCCTTTGGATTTGGCGCAACTTTGCGACTTTGCGATCTTTCACAGATACGAAAATACTGCGCGCAATTAGGAAATAAACAATTGCAAGAAAAGCAATTGCAAGACCTGCAAAGAACAGTGAATAAACTGGGCTGTCATTGGCTCTTAATCTGTTGTCGAAAACCTGAACGATGCCCGCACCGCTCTCGAAAATAAGGGCAAGCGGGAAAGCGGCAGTCGACAATAGCATTAGGGCAACGCCTAGTTTTCCGAAAAAACTTGTCTTGATTTTGCCGTGCTTTAGCCCTACGCCATGGTAGGCCAGAAAAGCAATAAGCAAAAGAGCAACGGGAAGGCCGATATACCAATAGTTAAATCCCGGTAAAAATTCGTGATAGTAAGCATTCATCTGTTAAATCCCCCTTATGTACTTAATAGGTTTATTGATAAAAACTTATTACTCTTACATTATAGCACGGATGACTTAAAAAGTCAAGAGTGCTTATGCTTATTCTGGCCCACCCTATCTGATATCGGGCTAATTATTGTCGTAGATTTCGGCGTAAAGTTCGTACATTTCTTCGGTCCAGTCGATTTGCTCTTCGCGATCGACCAGCATAAGGACAAACTTGAGTGGCGAATTAGCAGGAATCTCGCCGCGCTCTTCGCTGCCATAGGCTAATTCTGCAGGCATGGAGATTTCGCGGACGCCGCCGATTTTCATACCGACAACACCTTCGTTCCAGCCTTCAATCATATCGCCGCCAGGAAGCGGGAAGCTGAGAGAGCTAGGGTTGGCGTAATCGTCAAAAGAGCTGTCGAAAACAGTTCCGTCTGATAGCCAGCCTATATAATAGGCGGAGTAATTAGTTGCGCCCTCTAAGATTTCGTCGCCAGTACCAACTACGATATCGGCATAAGAAACCTCGGTGATAGCGGCCGCATTATAAGCTTTCGGGGATGAAGCGTATGTCTTGAAACTATCAAAATATTTGTCAGAGAGAGTTTTGGTTTGGGCTTCAAAATCCTCTTGGTAGGCCATGTAGAGTTTTTCGAATTCGGCTTGTTTTTCGGTGTCGATAGTGGATGAATTATCGCTGTTATTGTAACTCAGAATCAATCCAATATAGAGAGCAACGGTGGAAAAAAGCATTAAAATAGCGACAAAAACAATCGCGACGCGAGTTTTTGTGCTCGTTTTTAGTTCTTTTTCAATCATGAATTACCTCCGGTCCACCACTATTTTATATTTTCTAATGACTCCATTATAGCATTGATTTCTGAGCCCTGAAGGGTTTTGTCTGGGTGGGAAAACTCAAGGTGGAAAGTTAAGCTTTTGTTCAGTTTGTCTTTTTGGAAGATAGAAATTGGCGAAACGGAGAAAATGAGCTGGGTTTTTGCGAGTTTTTGGTGGATTTTTTGATAAACGTCCTCAAAATTCACATCAGCTGGGACTTCGAGGCTAATGTCGCGATTGACGGACGGGAATTGGCTAATGTTGAAGTTTGGTTGATGGTTTTTAGGAAGTGCGAGAATTTCGTCAAGAGAAAGTTCAAAAGTAGCAACTCCGGTGGGTAATTTTATGCTGTGGGCAATGCTATTTTTAAGCTCGCCGATAATGCCAATTTGAGTTTCGCCAACAAATACCGCTGCGGAGCGTTTAGGTTCGTAGAAACCTTCGTATTTTTCGGCTTTTTTGATAGGGGCGAAGGTGGGGATAAGGTCTAACTGCAAGAGTAGTTGTTCGAGATACAGTTTGGCAGAATAATAACAGGAATCTTGAGACTTGTCGGCAAAGACTAGGGCGAGGTTATTGTTGAGTTCTGGGACATTTTCGCTATTTAGGCCATTGGATTTTAGGAAAACTTGGTTCATTTCAAAAATTGCAAAATGGTCATGGTTGTCTTTGAGGTTTTCATAGGCTTTTATAAGCAGCGAGGGGGTGATTTGCTGGCGGACAAATTGAAGATCGGGCGAGATCGAATTGGTGATTTTGTAGGAATTTTTGGGGTCCTGGCCAAACTTTTCTAAAAGATCGCCATGGACAAAAGAGTAAGTCAAAAGCTCATTGGCGCCAAAGCTGGCGAGAGCATTGCGGACGTTTTGCTTGAGCGAAAGGAGCTGATTGGGGCTAGAAGTAGCGTGGAGGGGCAAAACTGGAGCGATATTGTCATAGCCGTTAAGTCGGCCGATTTCCTCGATGATGTCTTCTGGGATATGGATGTCGGTACGCCAAAGTGGAGCGGTGACGGCTATTTCTTCGCAGGCACACTTGTCTGGCTTACCGCAAGGACAAGTTACTTCAAAACCAACATTTCGCAAAGTTTGTTCGATTTGGCTATACGAAAAGTTGGTACCAAGTAAATTATTGATATGTTCTGCCGTGATTCTCACTACGTTTGGCTTGACAGACACTGGATAGGCATCAGTTAGAGCAAGCGGTTGTAATTGATGCGACATGAGCGCGGCGAATTCTTTGGCGACAGGCAGAGTCTGGAAGGCGGGTTGCCCTTTCGTAAAGCGCGTAATGGCCTCAGAGAAGACACCGTGAATCATTTGGGTTTTGCGGAGATTATAGAGTGAGAAAGTGGCGGATTCGAGTACGACACGGCGGGTATTTTCGTCAATTTCGGTATTTTCTCCACCCATAGCACCGGCCAGAGCAACCGGGATATCGTTTGAAGTAATAACAATGTCATTTTCGGTAGGCTCAACTTCGTGTCCGTCAAGCAATTTTAGCTTGTCCCCTGCCCGACCGGCACGAACGATAATTTCGGGGTCTTTTTTGCCGCCAACTTGCACTAATTTGTCATAGTCAAAGGCATGAAGGGGCTGACCAGTGAGTAACATAAGGTAATTTGTAATATCGACAATCTCGTCAATTGGGCGCATGCCGGAACGGGACAAGAGTGTATCGATTTCGTTCAAATATTTTTTAGATTTTGCATTGCGACGTTCCAAAATAAGTGCAGTATAACGAGGGCAAAGTTTGCTGTCGGCAATTGTTACTTTCAAGCTGGGTGCTTCCTGGGTAAGGATGTGGTCGGCGGATTTGTCGAGCAAGAAATCCGGGGTCTTGAAAGCCTGGCCCAAGATACCCGCGACTTCGCGGGCGAAGCCAATAATGCCAAAAGTATCAGGGCGGTGAGTGAGGGACTTGTTTTCGATTTCTAGAATGATGTCATTGAGGTCAAAAATATCGGCGAGCGGAGTGCCGGGGGCGGCAGAATCGGGCTCGAGCTCTACTATGCCGGAGTGGTCATCGCCAAAATCCAACTCGTCGGCACCGGCGAGCATACCGTTGGACTCGTAGCCTTGGAGTTTGCGTTTGCCGATAATAAACGGCGCGTCTTCATGGACGGATGCGGGCACGGTAGCACCAGGGGCAATCCAGGCAGAAAGCATACCGGCACGAACATTGGGAGCGCCGCAGACGACTTGGATTAAATCGTTCGACTTGCCGGCGTCAATTTGGCAGAGCGAAAGATGCGTATCTGGAATTTTTTCGCAAGAAACGACTTTGGCGACAAGAATATTATCGTACTTATGCGTTTGGTCAATAATACCTTCAACCTCTACAAGACGAGCGCCAATAAGCGTGACGAGCTCATCGGTAGGGATTTTGATGTCGACATATTTTTTGAGCCAGTTGAGTGAGATTAGCATGGTTTTATTTCCTTTTGTTCTTGACTTTTTTGGTGATTTTTGATACGCTAGAGGTATCACGATTACCGGGCCTACTCCCGGTTTTTTGTTGCTTTTTAAATAGACTGGGCTGGTTAGATACAAAAAAGTTCTGACTGTCGATAAAAGCGAAGTTGTTACGAGCAGACTTTTTAGCCATTTATTTGAACTCCTTCAAGAACCTGAGACGGCCGGATTCGAAATTACGAACGTCTTGGAGGCCGTATTTGAGCATAACGAGGCGATCAATGCCGCCACCCCAAGCAAAGCCTTTATATTTCGCAGGGTCGATGCCGGCAGTTTTGAGTACATTTGGATGGATCATGCCACAGCCAAGCATTTCTAGATAATCGCCTTTTTTGCCGCCAAGGCTTTTGGGTTTTTCGATTAAAAACTCGAGTGACGGTTCGGTAAATGGGAAGTAGCCTGGCTGGGTTTTGATGGATAATTTTTGTCCATAATACTGTTCAAAAAATTCGCGCAAAATACCGAGCATTTGTCCCAAGTTGCAGTTTTCTGACACATAAACGCCTTCACACTGATAAAAAGTATGCTCATGTGTGGCGTCTACGTCTTCGTTACGAAAAACACGACCGGGTACAACGGCGGCAATAGCGCGACCGTTTTTGAGATTGTCTTGATATTTTTTCAATACACGATGTTGCATGGTTGAGGTATGGGCGGGGGGAATAAAGCCTTCTTCGGTACGGAAGGTGTCGTAACCGTCGCGCGCAGGGTGATCTTTTGGAAAGTTGAGCGAATCGAACATATGAAATTCGTCGTCCAGTTGGCGAGATTCGACAACATCAAAGCCCATAAGTTGATAAATTTCTACGACACGGTCTAATTCGGTCATCAGGGGGTGGCGAGAACCGTCCGTGGCAGGAAAAAGCTCAGGTATTTTTTGATTTGGAGCGGAGGGCGCAGTAATATCGAGCGGGGCGACGGCTTTGTCCAACTCGGCTTGTTCTAATTTTTCGATTTCGGCAAGAATCGCTTGTTTTTTAAGGTTTAATTCACGTCCAAAATCGGCTCGCTTTTCGGGGGCGATTGTAGATATTTTTGTATACTCAAAATTTAAACTTTTGAGTTGTTGTTTTAGATTGTTGACGCTAGACATATTGCGTCTAATTATAATCTTAAATAACCAAGATTACAACCAGAGCTAGCACGGCAAACAAAATCAAGACAAACCAGACCCAAGAAAAGCGTCCAGTTTTTTTGAGGTTTTTTGTATATTCCGAATCCTCGGCAAAATCGATATCTCGGCTAGTAGCTTGAGCTTTTTCGCGCAAATCTGCGGTAATGCGATCTTGTAATTTTGAGCGTTGATTATTGTTTTGAACAACTATACCCACGGGCACCTCCAATTATTGACTCATTATAGCAGAATTGTGATATTATGAGTGCATAAACAATACAATAGGAGGTGAAATGGCAACTACAAAAGCCAGTACAAAGAAGAAGTCTTCTGCAAAAAAGACCACTTCTAAGCCAAAAGCTGCAGCGCCAAAAACTGTAGCCGAAAAATCAGAAAAAGTCATTACGGCCGCAAAAGTTAGCCCAGTTAAGGCTTTTTTTGCACGCAAATATGACGCGAGCGAGAACATTTTAACTATTTTTAAAACCCCACGCATTTACGGCGCATTACTCGGCGAAATCCTCGGCACAATGCTCCTGGCTATGCTACTTTTGACTCTGGGCTACAACCCTCTCTATGTAGTATTTGGCGTACTAGTAATCACGGTTGGCGTGTTCGCCTTTTCAGGTGCGCACCTAAACCCAGCGATTACCGTAGGCATGATGGCCACCCGACGCGTTTCGCCAATCCGCGGCACGCTCTATATCATTGCACAAATTTTTGGTGCATGGTTGGGCTTCTTGATCATCAGCGCATTTAATGCAGCTGGTGGCGGAACTACTGGCGTAGAGTTAGTAGCAGCAGCAAAAGTTGACGGCTCTATGTTCTGGGCAATTACCATGATTGAGTTCATGGCAGCCGGAATTTTGGGCTTCTTGTTTGCGCGTGCTCTTGCCTACAAGCGTAGCGTATTCACTTTTGGTGCAATCATAGCCGGTGGCGTATTCTTGGTTTCATTGGTAGCCCTCATCGTAACCGGTGACTACCTAGGCTTACAAAACGCTGTGGCTCTAAACCCAGCAATCGCAATTGTTTACCAAGTACTACCGTCAGAAGGTGCCAATTTTGGCGAACTTTTAAATGGCATCATGGGAGCATTGACCACGTTTGCAATCTTCCCAATGATTGGTGCGACCATAGGTTTTTATCTGAACGATTTTGCTGGTTTCTTGACTGGCGAAAAAGCTGAGAAATAAACTATAGCAAGCACAATAAAAATAACCCCCAAGGGGTTATTTTTATTGTCAAATATTGCGGGGTGCCAACTCTACGATTCGTCGCAAACGAGCTTATAGCGAGGGCGCCCCGCGGTTATTATGAGTCCACATTAGCTCTGGGGACGGTCTAGCTGTTTGGGCTGAATGGTGGTTTCGCCTTGTGCTGTAATTTTTACAACATCTTTGTCAACCTGAGAGAGGGCTTTATGCGCGGAGTTATAGTGACTAACTGTGGTGCCGAGAGAGTTGCCAAGTTTGTCCATGTAGGTTTCAAAGCCGGTAATATGTTGGCCGAGCTGGGCGACGCGGGCTTGAATAGCACTGGCTTCCTTTTCGATTTCTAGGCTACGAAGGCCCTGCAGGACAGTCTGAAGATAGGCCATAAAGGACGTAGGGCTAGTAATAATGACTTTGCGGTCACGAAAGGCGTATTCGATAAGGTCGCGGTCGGTGGCAGAAGTGGCGCCGACGCTGCCCATGAGAAGATCGTAGTAGAGGGATTCGGAGGGGATAAACATAAAAGCAAAATCCATAGTGTTTTCGTTGGGTCGGATATACTTACTGGTTTCGTCGATGCGTTTTTTGAGGTCGTCACGGATTTTTTTGGCGTATACTTCCCTACTCTCTTTGTCTTTGGCGGAGATCATGCGATTGTAATTTTCGAGACTAAACTTGGAGTCGACAGGAAGGACTTTGCCTTTGTCTAAAAAGATAGCAGCGTCAACAATTTGATTGTCTTTGAACTTGTACTGGAGCTGGTAGGATTTGGGCGGGAGGATATTACTGAGTACGGAATCTAAATAGAACTCGCCGAAAACGCCACGTTGCTTGGGGTTTTGGAGGACAGCTTGGAGGGTTTTGAGTTCATCGGCGACAGATACGACACGGCGATTGGTTTCGGAAATAGTCGCCATACGGGCGGAAATTTCGGCGACAGCGCGGTTGGAGGCAATGAGCTGGCGGTTGGATTCGGTGAGCTGTTTTGAGATAGAATCACGGACTTCGGAGTTGTTTTTGTCGAGCTTTTCGTTGACAGATTGGTTGAGTTGATTAACTTTACTAAGCAAGGTAAAGACAGTGACAATAAACCCTATCACAAGCGCAATCATAATAAAAGTAATTTCCATGACACTATTTTAACACGCTTATGATTTGTAGTAGCATATGCTTAAATTTACTAAAAAATAAACAGGGCGAAAGCCCTGTTTATTTCTCAGAAGATGGAGTAGCTATTTGTCTACGACTTCGCCCTCGACCGTGTCGTCTTCGGACTTTTTGTCTTTTGACTTTGCGTCAGACTCAGGATCTTTTGATTCGTCAGTTTTTTGCTGATAGAGCTTGGCACCGATAGGCATAATGCGATCATTTAGTTCCTTTGCGGCAGCCTCTAGTGCATCTTTGTCGTTCTCGTTTTCTTTGAGCTTCGACTTAGCGTCTTCGACGGCTTTTTTGATGCTGTCTTTATCCTCATCAGAGATCTTATCCTTGAATTCGTCTGGCATTTTTTCAGCCTGGTAAATGGCATTTTCAAGTTGATTTTTGGCGTCAACAGCTTCTTTGCGTTTTTTGTCTTCATCGGCGTGCATTTCGGCGTCTTTTTGAGCCTTTTCGATATCGTCCTTGCTCATGTTGCCAGAATTTTGGATAGTAATGCTCTGCTCTTTGCCGGTACCTTTGTCCTTGGCTGTGACGTTAAGGATGCCGTTGGCATCAAGGTTGAAGGTAACTTCGACCTGCGGGACGCCACGAGGAGCAGGCGCAATACCGTCTAGGATGAAGCGGCCGAGGGATTTATTATCTTTGGCAAATTCACGCTCGCCTTGCAAGACGTGGATTTCTACCTGAGGCTGATTATCACTAGCAGTCGAAAAAGTTTCAGATTTACTGGTAGGGATAGTGGTGTTGCGGTCGATAAGCGGAGTACGGACGCCACCCATGGTCTCAATACCAAGCGTCAGCGGCGTGACATCAAGAAGCAAGACATCTTTGACGTCGCCTGCAAGTACGCCACCTTGGATAGCGGCACCGATCGCTACGACTTCGTCAGGGTTAACACCTTGCATTGGCTCGCGATTGAACATCTTTTTTACGGCTTCAACAACGGCTGGCATACGAGTCATGCCACCGACCATAACAACCTCGTCAATGTCTTTGGCTTCGTATTTGGCGTCTTTGAGAGCCTTGTTGATTGGGCCAGAAAGTCGGTCAATTAGAGGCTTGACGAGTTCCTCTAGCTTAGCGCGAGTCAAAGTATATTCAAAGTGCTTTGGGCCATCTGCGTCAGCAGTAATAAACGGCAAATTAATATCTACGGAAGTGGTGCTAGAAAGCTCTTTTTTTGCTTTTTCGGCCTCGTCTTTGACGCGCTGCATAGCAGCAGCGTCGTTTTTGAGGTCAATGCCGGATTCAGATTTGAAGGTATCAAGCAAGAAATTAACAATGACGTTGTCGAAGTCTTCACCGCCAAGATGGGTGTCGCCGTTGGTGGATTTCACTTCAAAAACGCCGTCACCAAGCTCCAATACAGAAACGTCAAAAGTACCACCACCAAGGTCGAAGACGACGATTTGCTGGTCTTCTTTTTTCTCTAGACCGTAAGCCAAGGCCGCAGCGGTAGGCTCGTTAATAATGCGCTTGACTTCTAGGCCGGCGATTTTGCCTGCATCTTTGGTAGCCTGGCGCTGAGAGTCGTCAAAGTAAGCTGGTACGGTAATGATAGCTTCGGTGACTTTTTCGCCCAAGAAGGCTTCGGCGTCCGCCTTAATCTTGGACAAAGTCATGGCGGAAACCTCTTCTGGGGTATAATCTTTGTCGCCCATTTTGACTGCCACACCATTGCCTTTTTTGACAATTTTGTAAGGCATGATATCTATGTCTTTTTGAATTTCGTCATCGTTAAATTTGCGACCGATAAGGCGCTTGATGCCGTAAATAGTGTTCTCAGGGTTAGTAACGCGTTGACGCTGTGCAACTTTACCGACTAGGCGGTCGCCCTTTTTTGTAACAGCTACAACGGATGGCGTAGTGCGGTCGCCCTCGCTGTTCGTGATGACTTCTGGCTTGCCAGCCACCATATAAGCAAAGGCAGAGTTGGTGGTGCCAAGGTCGATTCCAATAATTTTTCCCATATTTATCCTCCTTTTGATTGAACTATGGTGTTTTATTACTTAGCACTCATGTGCTTTGAGTGCTAATTTAAGTCAATTTTATCGCTTTGGCACTTGCTTGTCAATAGTGCTAGCGACGATTTTGGTGCGAAATGAAATTATAGTGCCGATGATAGCGCCGCCAGTTGCTGCTAATAGATCATACATAGTATCGTCTACACCTATGGAAATGAGCTGCTGCATGCTTTGGCCGAGTAGTTTGTCACAAGCAAATTCAAAAAATTCCCAAAGCACAGCTATGGTTATGGACATAAAAATGATAAAAATAGCCTGGAAAAGCTTCTTGGTGTTGGTGGCTTTGAAGTAGTGGAGGGTAAAATGCCCGAGCAATACCGACAGAACGCCAGAAGCGAGATGAGTGATTTTGTCAAAATATGGAACCGTTTTGTAAAAATCAAAATTGATGCCGAGAAAGAGGGCTACGAACAAAAAGGCCAGATAGACGAACTGGACGGTAAAGGTAAGTTTGATTTTGAAGATTTTGGCAATAATTTGGGGCAAAAACGGCAGAACAATGCCGGCAAGAGTTCCGCCAATCTTGTTGTATTCGGGGTGCGCGAAGCTATAAAAGATTAAAAATAGAGCCAAAGAAAACATGGCGCCTTGAAGAAATAAGATGATAGCTTTGTGAGTCTTTGTCATTTACTTATATATAATACAGTTATGTAACAGTTATGGCTAGCTCCTGTCCTATGAGGCTTGTTTGATTTCGGAAATTTGATCACGCAGCTTGGCGGCGGTTTCGAAATCTAGGTTGGCAGCAGCAAGTTGCATTTGCGAGCTTAGCTCTTTGATAAGAGTCGGGTATTCGTCTTTAGGAATTCTTTTGAGGTTAAGCTTTTCTTCCTTGACGGCGGCCGGGATAATGGCGCGTAGACCTTGCCCGATCTCTTTGCTTACAGAGCTAGGGATAATGCCGTGGTCTTGGTTGTACTTTTGCTGAATTTCTCGGCGACGGTTGGTTTCGGAAATGGCCCGCTCCATACTACCGGTGAGATTGTCGGCGTACATAATTACTCTGCCTTCGACATGGCGTGCGGCGCGGCCAATGGTTTGGACGAGAGCGGACTCGGAGCGCAAAAAGCCTTCTTTGTCGGCATCCAAGATAGCTACAAGCGCAACTTCGGGAAGATCTAGACCTTCGCGGAGTAAGTTAATGCCGACTAGAACATCATAAACTCCGGCACGCAGGTCGCGGAGGATGTCGCCACGCTCTAAGGTGTCGATATCCGAGTGAATATAGGCGGTCTTGATATTCAAGTCTACTAAATGAGCAGACAGATCTTCCGCCATACGTTTGGTCAGGGTTGTGACTAGGATGCGTTGTTTTTTGCGAATACGTTGGTCGATTTCTTCTACTAGGTCGTCAATTTGGTTCTCGGTGGGACGAATCTCGATTTCGGGGTCGAGTAGTCCGGTTGGACGAATAACTTGTTGGGCGGGCTCTGGACTATGACTGAGCTCGTATTCTCCTGGGGTAGCGGAGACATAAATAGCATTATTGATATGTTGGTCAAACTCTGGGAACATCAAGGGACGATTGTCTAGCGCTGACGGCAAGCGAAAACCATGCTCTACGAGCGTGGTCTTGCGAGCATGGTCGCCGTTATACATGCCACGAACTTGCGGGAGAGTCATGTGCGACTCATCGACCAGAAGTAGCCAATCTTTCGGGAAGAAGTCTAGAAGAGTAGCGGGCGGTTGACCAGTCTTACGGCCATCTAGGTGGCGAGAGTAGTTTTCGATTCCCTTCACGAAGCCAGTTTCTTCAAGCATTTCCAGATCGTATTTGGTGCGCTGGGAAAGACGCTGAGCTTCGAGAAGTTTGTTGTTTTTTTCAAAAAATTTCAACCTTTCGGTGTATTCGGCACGGATTTGTTTGACGGCGCGAGCGATGTCGTCTTTCGGGGTGGCGTAGTGGGTGTTTGGGAAAATACCGATTGTATCAGGCTCGGCTAAAACTTCTGCAGTGAGCGGGTCGATGACTTTGATTTTTTCTAGCTGGTCAAAGGCGAATTCTAGGCGATAGGCGCGATCGCCAGAGGCCGGAAAGACATCGATAGTATCACCTTTGACACGGAAATTGCCGCGCTCAAAAGCAATATCGTTGCGGTGATATTGGATTTCGGTGAGTTGGAAAATAAATTGAGAAAAATCGCGCAGTTCGCCTTTTTTAAGATGAATTGCCATTTTTGAATAATGCTCGGGCGAGCCGATACCGTAAATACAAGAAACAGAAGCAACAATAATGGTGTCGCGGCGAGTCAAAAGCGCCTCCGTGGCGGCGTGACGCAAGCGGTCAATTTCTTCATTGATGGCGGAATCTTTTTCTATATAAGTGTCCGATGAGGCGATATAAGCTTCTGGCTGATAGTAATCAAAGTAAGAAACGAAGTAATGGACCTCATTTTTGGGAAAAAATTCACGAAATTCCGAATAAAGCTGGGCGGCAAGAGTTTTGTTGTGAGCCATAACGAGGGTGGGAACATTTTGATGAGCGATGATGTTTGCCATGGTAAAAGTTTTACCCGAACCAGTGACACCGAGTAAGGTTTGCTCGCGTCGCTTATGCTCTAGACCATGGATAAGAGCTTTGATAGCACTGGGCTGGTCGCCAGTGGGTTGATATTTACTAACAAGCTCGAAGTTCATCTTTTGATTAAATCACCTTAAATGGCTTGCGTCAAGAGCTTGCTCTTTACTTTTTTGGTGTTTTGTGCTATAATGAAAGTATTCTGTTCTTTAATATTTATTAGCTAATAAACGATGACTGACGACTGAAAGGTGGATTTCTTTATGAACCGTATCTATGTAGACCCCTCACTAGGCGAGGAATATTTAATACCAATGGAGAACATTATCCGTTTTGCGAGCTACAACGTCATAGCGCCTGCACAAGAAGAAGGCGAAATCGTTATATTCTACACAAAGGAAGACGACTGGGACTGTTTATACCACGCTACTCTTTGTGGCGGGGCCGGAAACAGTTGCGCTGAAGAAAAAGTCTATACATTGATTGACCATCCCGACTATTATTGGGGCGGGGCCATTCCGAAAGATGAATTGAAAGCCTGCGACAAGAAGCGGTACGGATCAATCCGCCTGCCAAACTGTTGTGGCCTAGAAGGAAGTGGCTGGAAGGGCGAGATGATTATTGCTTTTTCTGGCTTCAAAGAGTGGCAAGATGTAATTGTCGTAGCAAGCCTATTGCACGTCTTAGAGGATGCTCTGAAAATGAAATTCGACCTACCTCCCGGGATCGATAAAGACACAACGTGGTCGACCGTATTAAAAATACTACCTCCACTACTCGGCAAACCCTCTTTGCAATAATTTTTAGCTAAAGGTAAACTGCCGCCCGGAATTTCGGGCGGTTTTTATATCCTGAATTGATTTTTTAAGATAAAAAGCGTATAATAGAGCGGTTTATGGACGGTCAGGATTATATCAAAATTCGCGGTGCGCGAGCCAATAATCTAAAAAATATAGATTTGGACATTCCGCGCGATAAACTAGTAGTAATTACTGGCCTGTCTGGGAGCGGTAAATCGTCGCTAGCTTTTGATACGATTTATGCAGAGGGACAAAGACGTTATGTGGAGAGCCTGTCCAGTTACGCGCGTATGTTCCTAGGGATTATGGACAAACCAGACGTCGATACGATTACTGGACTATCCCCTGCTATATCTATTGACCAAAAATCTACTTCTAGAAACCCCCGCTCAACCGTGGCAACAGTAACCGAGATTTATGATTATTTGCGTCTTTTGTTTGCGAGGATTGGCGTGCCGCATTGTCCGGTTTGCCGCAAACAAGTGCAGCGCAGAAGCGTGCAGGATATTATTGACGAGGTGATGAAATTACCATTGTCGGCAAAACTGATGATTTTAGCGCCGATTGTAGCGCAGAAAAAAGGTGAATTTGCGCATGTCCCAGAACAATATATGGCGAAGGGCTTTGCTAGGGCGCGCGTGGACGGGATTATTTATGCTTTGGATGAATTCCCCGAACTAGATAAAAACATTCGTCATGATATCGAGATTGTAGTGGATAGGTTTATTATGACACCAGACATGGAATCGCGAGTTTCACAATCTGTGGAGCAGGCACTAGAAATTGGTCAAGGCGTGCTACAAATTTTGCAGATAAACGATAGCAGCGTGGCGGTAGGACAGAAAAATATCAATACCGCCGAGAATACGCTTTTGACTTATTCGCAGCGCTACGCTTGTCCAGACCATCCGGATGAAATTATTCCTGAACTCGAACCAAGACTATTTAGTTTTAATGCTCCGCAAGGGGCTTGCCCGACCTGTACTGGGTTAGGAACTCGGATGGAGGTAGACCCAGATTTAGTGCTGAATCCAAATTTGACGATTGCAGAAGGAGCAATCCGTCCCTATAACCGTATCAATCAAGATAGTTGGTGGCTAAAACGCTTGACTGCAGTTGGCGCTAGACACGGATTCTCCATGCATGTGCCAGTAAGGGATTTGCCGGCAGAAGCAATTGAACAGATTTTATATGGTACCGGAAATGAAAAATACAAAGTCAAGTTGAATACCGGGCAAGAATATATGTCTATTTACGAGGGGGTGATCCCAAATCTCGAACGCAGACACAAGGAAACTGATTCGGATTTTATTCGCAAGGATATTGAGCGATTTATGCGCGAGCGAAAATGTCAATCATGTAAGGGGGCACGACTAAAGCCTGCCGTATTGGCGGTGACAGTGCACGGTCTGAATATTTTGGACATTACATCAATGGATGTAGATACGGCGCTGGAAACGTTAAATTCCGATTTAGGCCTGGATGCAAATGAAAAAACTATCGCCGAGCCGATTGTAAAAGAAATAAAATCACGCGTAGGGTTTATGAAAAACGTTGGGCTAGGATATTTGGAACTAGGACGTTCGGCGGCCACGCTTTCGGGCGGAGAGGCGCAACGTATTCGTCTAGCTACGCAAATTGGTAGTGGACTGCAGGGCGTACTCTATGTTTTGGATGAGCCGTCTATTGGGCTACATCAAAGGGATAATGACAAATTGATTGCGACATTGAAAAACTTGCGTGACCTCAAAAATACCGTGATTGTCGTAGAGCACGACGAGGATACGATCATGCAAAGTGATTACTTGGTAGATATTGGACCGGGAGCGGGGATACATGGCGGAAAAGTTGTGGCGGCTGGCACTCCAGAAGAGGTAGCAAAAAATAAAGATTCTGTTACTGGACGGTATTTAGCGGGGACGGAGAGTATCGAAACGCCGAAAAAACGACGCAAACCAAATACGAAATTTTTGACAGTAGTGGGGGCGAGCGAACATAACTTGAAAAATATAGACGCAAAGTTCCCTCTGGGTTTAATGACGGTAGTTTCTGGGGTTTCGGGTAGCGGCAAGTCTACGCTAGTAAATACTATTTTGGCGAACGAATTGCAGGCGAGACTACATCGGGCGCAGACGGTGCCAGGAAAACATGACAGGATTGACGGAATTGAAAATTTGGACAAAATCATCGTAATTGATCAGTCACCTATCGGACGCACGCCGAGAAGCAATCCAGCTACTTATACTGGAGTATTTAATTCGATTCGTGAACTTTTTGCAAACCAACCAGAGGCGCAGGTGCGCGGCTATAAGCCTGGGCGTTTTTCCTTCAACGTGAAGGGCGGGCGCTGTGAGAACTGTCAGGGCGACGGCGTAATTAAAATTGAGATGCATTTCTTGCCAGACGTATTTGTGACTTGCGATGTTTGCCATGGACACAGATACAACCGCGAGGCTCTGGAAGTTAAATATAAAAATAAAACTATTGCGGATATTTTGGCTATGACCGTGGATGAGGCAGTGGATTTCTTTCAGAATATCCCATCTATTTATCCAAAACTAAAAACTCTGCAAGAAGTCGGACTAGGCTACGTCAAACTAGGACAGCCAGCAACAACTTTTTCTGGTGGTGAGGCGCAGCGTATCAAGCTTGCGACAGAATTATCGCGCCGCTCAACTGGGCGAACTTTGTACGTGTTAGATGAGCCGACTACCGGACTTCATACGGACGACGTAAAAAGATTGATGAAAATTTTGAAACGCTTGGTGGATGGCGGAAATTCGATGATTATTATTGAGCACAATTTGAACGTGATAAAATGTGCCGACTGGATTATTGATATGGGGCCAGAGGGCGGTCAGAACGGTGGTAAAATTATTGCCGAAGGCACACCGGAAGTAGTGGCGAAAAATCCTGATTCAGCGACCGGAAAATATTTGAAAAACATCCTATGAATGAAGCATTGATTTTAGAAGAAAAAATTAATGATTTTTTGAATAACTCTGAAATTGTCGTACATGGCGAAAATATGTTGTCGCGTATGGAAGATTTGATGCAAGTTTTGGGTAACCCAGAAAACAATTTACGCGTGATACATATAGCCGGGACGAGTGGAAAAACTTCTACGAGTTATTTTGTAGCGAGTCTTTTAGAGAGTGCTGGGAAAAAGACTTGTCTGACTGTATCTCCGCACATCGATACCGTGCGCGAACGGGCTATGATAAATCTGCTTCCGTTAGCTGAGAATATCTGGACAGAGTGCATGACTGAATTTTTTGAAATTGTAAAAAAATCTGGGATACGGCCATCTTACTTTGAATTTTTTATGGGTTTTGCCTATTGGTTAGGCGAAAAAGAAAAGGTAGATTTCATGGTAGTCGAAACTGGGCTAGGCGGGCTATGGGACGGCTCAAATGTGGCGAGACGGGCGGATAAGGTTTGCGTGATTTCGGACATCGGGAAGGACCATATTGAAATCTTGGGCGACGATATACGCCAAATTACTAGAGAAAAGGCGGGGGTCATTCATGCAGGAAATATGGTTTTTATGAACGGCCAGGATCCAGAGATTGAAGAGGAAATACACTCGAGGGTCGAACAAATGGGTGCGGAAATATCGATCGAGCCAGCGGCAAAAGATGATTTTTTTGAGAGGAATTTTGCGCTGGCTTTGAGAGCGACGGAATATGCGATTAGCAAGAAATTGGACAAAAACCAACTAAAAAGGGCGCGCTCCGTACATATTCCAGCTAGAGCTGAAGAATTCACATATAAGGGCAAGCTGGTAATTTTAGACGGGTCACATAATCCGCAGAAAATTGCTGCTTTCGTGCGCTATATGCAGAAAAAGTATAGAGACAAAAAGCCAGTTCTTTTAGTAAGCTTGGGCGATAATAAAAAATCCGCCGCAGATGAAGACTTGGCGCTACTAAGAGATCTGGGCGATGAGATTATTTTAACCAGTTTTAAGAATGAAGACTTAGAGACCAGAAAACGTGCATCGTTGTCTTCGGAAATTTTGAGAACAGCCGCAATAAAAGCTAGATTCACAGACATAAAGTACATTCATGAGGCTAATGAGGCGCTTGAATTTGCAGTTTGCAAGAAAGCCGATTTAGTCGTAGCCACAGGATCGCTATTCTTGACTACAAAGTTGCGCGAGATTCTGAAAAACGCTCAAGGTTGATTTTAGTAATCATTTCGCCTATGATAGATAGGTAGAATAAACATAGGAACTTTATGAGTGAAGAAACATTAATCTTAGAAAAACGAAAACTAACTGGTAAAAAAGTCAAAGGACTACGTGCAGACGGGAAGATCCCGTCGGTAGTTTACGGAAAAGATATCAAAGAGCCGATTCTGACCGAATCTGCCTACAATGAAACTGAAAAATTGCTTAATAAAACCGGATATCACTCCACCATAGATTTAGAAATTGCCGGCAAAAAACAAATGGCGATGGTAAAAGTAGTTGACCTTGATCCAGTAAAGCGCACTATTTTGAGCGTTGAGTTCCAGGCCGTATCTGCTAACCGCCCGGTGGAAGCCGTGACGCCAATAGTGATTGTTAATTTTGAAGAATCAGTAGCTGCGAAGGCAAAACTTGAAACAACGCAGGTACTTGAAGACATAGCTATTAAAGCTAAGCCTGCCGATTTGGTGGCCGGACTCGAAATTGATGCTTCAGGTCTAAAAGAACTGGAAGACAAATTAACCTTGGCGGATTTGAAGCTACCAAAAGGTATCGAGTTCGTAGACCCAGAAATCGACCTAGAGACTGCCATAGTCGTAATGTATGACCCAATTGCAGAGGCCGAAGCGAGAGAAGCTGCAGCCGCAGCAAAAGCAGCCGCAAAAGCCGAGAAATCAGGAGATGGCGAAGAGAAGGCGACAGAGAACAAAAATACCGAAAGCGCAGAAGGCGAAGAAGCAGAAAAAAGCGAATAAGCAAAAAATCGTTACAAAAAACACCACTTATGCGTAAGTGGTGTTTTTACTTCTTGGTTAGACCGTCTATTGTTTAACTAGCGCCCTAGTATTGGCAACTAGCCGCAACCGAAAAGCTTCGCGGGCGGGATCGGCGTTTTGATTGTTGCCACGCCAAGCAAAGAGCGCAGGGTCTTGCAGCGCACGCGCGAACGAAAAAGTAACTGGCCAAGGAAATGGGCCTTGATTGGTGACCGCTTGGAGATTATCGGTAGCCTGCTCGACACTTTGCCCGCCGCTCAAAAAGACGACGCCGGCCAGCTCCGCAGGCACATGGTCGCGCAGAACTTTGGCGGTCGCCTCACCAACTTCTTGCGGAGTAGACTGAGTATGGTATTTTTTGCCAGCCAGCACCATATTAACTTTCAATATGCAGGCAGAGAGATCTACTTTTTTGGCGATTAATTCTATAAATAAATGGTCTAAAATTTTGCTAGTGGCATAGATACTCTTTTCTATGGAGTAGTTGCCGTCATAAATAAGTTCTGGCTCGACAATCGGCACGATATTAGCAGCCTGACAATCGCTGGCATATTGCGCTAGAATCTGTGCGTTTTTGGCGATAACTAAATCCGACGGAGTAGTGTCAGTTAGCTCAAAAGCGGCGCGCCATTTTGCGAAACGCGCACCCATTTGATAATACTCTTTTAATCTTTCGAGTAAACTTTCGAGACCTTTTGTGTATTTTTCTTCAGAATTGGGAAGATTTTCTAAGCCTTGATCGACTTTGACGCCGGGGATGATGCCCTTTTTGGAAAGAAACTCTACAAAAGTATCGCCGTTATCCGCAAATTGCCGGGCAGTTTCGTCAAACAAGATGACACCATTGACGTATTCTTCTAAGCTGGGCGTGGTAAAAAATAAATTACGATAGTCGCGGCGGTTCTGCTCATTATCTTCTATTCCCATAGAAGAAAATTTCTTATTGATGCTCCCGCCAGATTCGTCGGCAGCTAAAATGCCCTTTGGCGAAGCAACGAGCCGTTTGGCGTTTTGTTGTAATTCGTTCATATCGTTCCCTTCTGTAATGCTTTCAACTTGGTATTCTTGACCTTGAATTATAGCCTCAAGTTGCTGTTTGGTTGACGTATTACTTAAAGTCGCATGCTCGATATTGGCACGAGCGAGCAAGATTGATTGCCTAGGGTCCAGGCCAAGTTCGTGAGCGGAGATAATGGTAGCAGCAATAATTAAATGCGTGGTCAGATGCGTTAATAATTGCTGTTTTTTGCGCAAAGACCAAGCGGTTTTCAGGCCGCGATAAATAATCTGGTTGGCGGAAATGAATAGGTCAGGATCGCGATCAATTAGTTTGGTGTCGGAAATTAGAAAATCAGCACGACGAATCAGCGATTTGACGTAATCGTCATACTGATTATTGCGGTCGCTGATAAATAAATAGAGTTTTGTGTTTGGGTTGGATTCTAAATAGGCAGAAACCTGCAGAGAGAGCTCGGCGGTCATACAGGCAGAGCGGTCAACGTAGACCGCATCGACTGAAGTTTGAGGATTTTGCCAAGACGAAGGGGTGAAATTGTCAGGACAAAGATAAGCGACGTCTTCGGCGTAACATATAATATGTCGTCGGTCAGAAAAGGTGGAGGAAAAATCAAAATTTTCGTCACTCAAGCTGTTAGTTTCGGCGAGGGGAAAATGGGGCTGGACGCCAAGGCTGCGCAGAGTATCGATGGTGACTGCGGCGCCGCCAAAAACACTAAAATCAGAATGAAAGGCATGGCTGGAGCCATCAAAAGCTAGATCCAGATGCGGCGTATCGTTCTGGTCGCGCAAAACATGCGGGCAGCGATCGGCGATGCGGATGTAGTTGTCTTTGATAATATTTCCAATTACAAGTATTTTGCTCATGGTTTTATTGTAACATATCTATGGTATGATATAAAAAGCGATGAAAAACAAAAAACGAAAGACTGCGTCAGTCGGGCGCGTATTATATTATTTTTGGAAAGCCTTGTGGCGACATAAATTCTTGACGCTTGGCGTGATTTTCGTCATGCCACTATACGTATTAATGTCGCGCATATTGGTGCCGCTTGGCACAAGCGAAATGATTGGAAAATTATCAAGTGGAGACTTTGTTTTTGAAAATTATATCCCGCTACTCGCCTTCACTGTTGGCGTGTCGGCTATTTCTAATCTTATATTAATCCGAATTTGTGACGTTCTAGACTGGAGCTTGGATGCAAAAGGCAGTTATTACCTTAGTAATTTAGCTTTTGACGCTATCATCAATCAATCCATGACTTTCCATGGCAACCGCTTTGGAGGCTCATTAACCAGCCAAACAAACAAATTGTCGGGGGCTTTTATACGGCTAAAGAGTAGTTTTATTTGGGATTTATATCCTTTATTAATTGCACTGATCATGACTATTGGCACGATTGCGTTTATTTCTCCCGTTTATGCCCTGATAATGCTGGTATCAATTACGATTTATGCGATTATATCGATTTTTACCTTTATGAAGACGAGACATGTTGACGAGGCCTGGGCGAAGGCAGAAAATAAGCAGACCGGGCAATTGGCCGATTCGATTACGAATATTTTGGGCGTAAAATCTTACGCACGAGAGGAATTTGAAAAGAAACGCTTTGCAAAAGCGGCAGACAATACTTCTCGGGCAATCATGAGTATGGCGAAACTAAGCTTATGGCGAAACAGCGCCCTCAATGTAGTGAATTTGATTTTCTTTGCAGTGGCTTTGTTTTTGATCATTAATGGCCACGAGATGTTTGGACTTACCGTAGCAAATGTCGTACTGCTTTATACTCTAACTAGTCAAATAATTAGCGAGATGTGGACGATAAATCATATCTTGAGAAATTTCAACCGAGCGCTTGGGGATGCAAAAGAAATGGTCGCGATTTTGGATGCGCCCGTAACGGTGCTAGATGACGGTAATAGAAAATTAAAAGTAAAAGACGCGGCAATCAACTTCTGCGAAATTCGCTTCCAGCACGACGAACAAGATTCCCCAATTTTTGAGGATTTCTCTTTGGAAATAAAGTCTGGAGAAAGCGTAGGTTTAGTTGGAATATCCGGTAGCGGAAAGACAACACTAACGAAATTATTATTGCGTTTTGCCGATGTTGAGAAGGGGTCAATATTGCTTGACGGGCAGGATATTTCATTGGTGACTCAAAAATCCTTACGCGAAAGCATAGCTTATGTACCACAAGAGACTACGTTGTTTCATCGCTCAATTACTGAGAATATCGCCTACGGCAAACCTGGGGCGACAAAAGAAGAAATTGAGAAGGCGGCCAGATTAGCAAACGCACATGAATTCATAAAAGACCTACCGAATACTTACGACACAGAAGTGGGAGAACGCGGAGTAAAGCTGAGTGGCGGTCAAAGGCAGCGAATCGCGATTGCAAGGGCGATCCTAAAAGATGCCCCTATATTAGTGCTGGACGAGGCGACAAGCGCGCTCGATAGTGAGTCTGAAAAACTAATTCAAGACGCATTGCAGGAACTGATGAAGGGCCGAACCTCCTTAGTTATCGCTCATCGCCTATCTACTGTTTCGTCATTGGACCGAATAGTAGTACTAAAAAATGGCAAGATCAGCGAGCAAGGTAGTCACCTATCCCTACTACGCAGACGCGGCGAATATGCAAAACTATGGAGCAAGCAAGGCGGCTCGTTCCTAGAGACCGATGCAGAAATAGAGCCATAAAGGCTCTATTTCTTTTACGAAGCTACAGGCTAATCGCGTTACTGCTTGTTCCAGCGCTCGATAGCTTCAGCGATAACGGTTTTTGCGTCATCTAAGCCAAAGAATCCTTTGACGATAGTTGTACCAGGTTTTTTGAGATCTTTGTAGTGGCTAAAATGAAAATTGATTTGCTCAATTAAGCGTTTTGGTAAATCTTCTAGCGTCTGATATACGTCGCCATTATTGCGGTCGTCGGCGGCAACGGCAATAATTTTGTCGTCTACTTCCCCGTCGTCCTCAAACCTCATGACGCCCAAAACTCGAGCTTCAGTATAAATACCCGTAGTGAGTGGCTGGTCCGTAATCATTAAGACGTCTAGCTCATCGCCGTCTTCGTCTAGAGTCTGCGGGATAAAGCCGTAGTTGCAGGGCTTGGCAAAAGCGATCGGCTCAATGCGATCAAGCATAAAACAGGCGTTCTTGCGGTCCCATTCAATTTTGTGGTTGCTGCCAGTAGGTATTTCAATTACAACGTTGATTTCGCCGTTCTGGTAGTCGCCGGGGGTCAAAATTTTATTAAAATCTGCCATAAATATAAACTCCTTTTTGTTTATTTTATCACACTTTCGTGCTATAATAAGCGTAAGTATTTTCATAGGAGGAATCATGATTAAAGTAGCAATCAACGGTTTTGGAAGAATCGGCCGAAATGCTTTTAAGATTGCGTTTGAGCGCAACGACATGGAGATTGTCGCCATTAATGATTTGGCCGACACAAAGACCTTGGCTCATCTTTTAAAATACGATTCGTCTTACGGCATCTACGACCGAGAGGTATCAAGCGATGAAGAGAATATCATTGTGGCGGGACGCAAGATTCGAGTCTTAGGCGAAAAAGATCCGGCGGCTTTACCGTGGCGTGACTTAGGAATAGATGTAATAATAGAGGCTACCGGTCTTTTCACGGATCCAGCAAAAGCACAGGCGCACTTAGACGCAGGTGCAAGGAAGGTAGTAATTTCTGCACCTGCTAAAGGCGAGGGGGCAAAAACTATCGTTATTGGAGTCAACGACGACACGGTGTCTGTTGATGATAAAATTATTTCTAATGCCTCCTGCACAACTAACTGTATTGCGCCAATTATGAAGATCTTGGAAGATAATGTTGGCATCGAAAAAGCGATGATGACCACAGTGCACTCCTATACGGCTTCGCAAAAACTTCAGGATGCCCCTGCCAAAGATTTGCGTGAAGCGCGTGCGGCGGCTGAAAATATTGTACCGACGAGCACAGGAGCAAGCAAGGCTACGGCGCTGACTATTCCCTCTTTGACCGACAAGTTCAACGGCCTGTCCGTGCGCGTACCTACTCCGGTAGTTTCACTTTCCGACATTACCGCAGTCACTAAACGAGAGACCAGCAAAGAAGAGCTCAATGATTTATTCAAGCGCATGGCGAGCGAGCCGTATTACGAAGGTATTGTTGGCGTGAGCAACGAAGACTTGGTGTCTTGCGACTATAAGGGCAATTCTTATAGCTCCGTAGTAGACCTGAAACTGACTGACGTAGTAGGTGGGAACTTAATTAAAATCGTGGCTTGGTACGACAACGAGTGGGGTTACTCAAATCGTCTAGTAGAGCTCGTTGCAGATTTCGGGAAGATATCATAAATGACAATTTTTCTTGGCGCCGATCATCGTGGTTTTTCGAAAAAGCAAGAGCTAGTTGATTATCTGCGCGCACAAGGAAGAGAGATTGAGAATTTAGGGGCGCACGAACTGAATAACGACGACGATTACAACGATTTTGCGATTGCAGTGGCGGAAGCCGTGCTGAAAAACTCAGGTCAAGGAATCTTAATTTGCGGCTCAGCCCAGGGGGTATGCATGCAGGCGAATCGCTTCCGAGGGATTAGGGCAGCGATTTGCGAAAGCGTCGATGAGGCTAAAACTACCAGGGAACATAACGATGCAAATATTTTATGCCTGTCGGCGGATAAACCTGATTTAGATTTTAAAGAAATTGTAGATGTTTTTTTGGCAACGGATTTTTCTAGAGAAGAAAGACATAAACGTAGGATAGAAAAATTAGATAGGTTTTAAATATGCCCATAATAGTAACAGTCGCACCAACAATTTTAACTGCAGACCCTAATGAGTATAAAAAGTTAGTGGAGCTTTACCAAGGCTTTACAAAGCGAGTGCAGATCGATATCTCGGACGGAAGCTTGACGCCTCACAGTACGGTCCCGGTAAATTCTATTTGGTGGCCGCAAGGTTGGGAAGCGGATTTACATATCATCAGCGCAAATCCTTCCGCGCACATTCCAGCGATAATCAAATTAAAACCACGTATGGTTATTTTGCATGCGGAAGCAAAGGAAGATTTGCTGCCAATTTTTGACCAATTACATGCCAATAATATAAAGGCTGGGATTGCCTTCTTGAAGCAAACTTACCCAGGTAAGTTTCGAGAACAAATCTTACAGGCGGACCACGCGCTGATTTTTTCTGGCAAATTAGGCGAAAACGGCGGCGAAGCAGATTTTATGCAATTAGAAAAAATAAAGATTATCAAAAACATAAAGCCCTTAATCGAAATCGGCTGGGACGGAGGGGTTAAATTGGATAACATACGCACGATCGCACAAGGCGGCGTAAACGTCATAAATGTCGGCGGGACCTTGAAAAATGCCCCAGATCCAGCAAAAATGCATGCCGATTTAGTTACGGAAGCAGAAAAACCAGGAGTATTGTAATGGCAAGGATTGTAAGTTTGGGCTCTGCCCTGCAGGATGTTTATTTGATAGACCGGGATGATTTTTCGACCGAGATACAAATTGGCGACAAGGG
>CAYLGU010000005.1:0-6672 GCA_964383445.1 uncultured Candidatus Saccharibacteria bacterium
TTATGGGGTTAATGGCGGTAATGCTGGTGTTTATGGTGTTGCTGCTAAGGTTTTTGAAGGCAGCAAAGTTGTACGAGCAGGGAAGTGAGGGGCAATTGGTTTTGGTGGGGGTATTCGCATGGATTATGGGTCATGTTATTATAAATGTAGCTGGGATGACAGGGTTGATGCCGATGAAGGGAATTACCTTGCCATTTATAAGTTACGGCGGTACCAGTATGGTCTTCGTAACGGCGGCGGTGGGCTTGAGCTTGCAGCTATCCAGATGGACAAAAAGAGAGGAAATAAATGAAAATATTGGTAGTGGGCGGGGGCAGCGGGGGGCATATCAGTCCGGTCGTGGCCGTCATCGAAGAAATCTGGAAGATTAAGCCGCGCGCTAGGGTGGAATTTTGGACCGATAAGAAGTTTTTTGTGAACGTTTCGAAACTTTGCGTGAATTTGGGGCCAGGGGTGAGGGTGAAAAAGATTGTGGCGGGGAAACTAAGGCGATATACGAATTTTGGCTTGATAGATTATTTGCAGCATTTTGACGTGGTATTGAAAAATATTTTTGACGGGTTGAAGGTGTTGGTGGGTTTTTGTCAGAGTTTGAGTGGACTAAGAAAGTTTCGACCGGATGTGATTTTTTTGAAAGGAGGATACGTTTGTTTACCGGTAGGATTAGCTGCAAGAGTGATGAAAATTCCGTATATGATTCATGATTCTGATACGGTGCCGGGTTTGACGAATCGACTTTTGAGCAAGAGGGCGGTGAAAATTGCTACAGGGATGCCTTTGGAAAATTACAAATATCCACTAGAGAAGGCGGAATGGACTGGAATACCGGTTGCTGAAAATTTTACACCCGTAACGATGAAACGACAGAGAGAATTAAAGAAAAGCTTGGGTTTTGATACGGGGGAGGCTTTGGTGGTAGTAACGGGCGGGAGTCAGGGGGCGGCGAATATAAACAGGGCAATGCGAGAAATTTTGCCAAAAATGCTGAAATTTGCGAGTGTGATTTTGGTGGCAGGACGAGAAAGATATCCTGAAATGTTGGATTTGAAGGAGTATGAGGTTTGGGAAGAAGGGAAGCTAAAGACGAACTTTAGGATGTTGGAGTTTTCGGCAGAAATGCAGGATTTGTTTGGGGCGGCGGACGTGGTGGTGAGCAGAGCGGGGGCTTCAACGATTACGGAATTAGCAAGTATGGGCAAGGCGGTGGTGATGGTGCCGAATCATAAATTGCCGGGGCGACATCAGGTGAAAAACGCCGAATTGTTTGCAAAAGAGAAGGCGGCTTTGGTGATTGAGGACGCGAAAATCGTGAAAGATCCGGAATTGTTGCTGGCGGCCGTGAGAAAATTAGTGAAAGATGATGATTTGCGGAAAACAACGGCAAAGAACTTGAAGAATTTTGCGAGAGATGACGCGGCTGGACGTTTGGCGGAAATGATTTTAGGTGTGAGCAAAGATGCTGTTAAAAAGAAATAAGCAAAGGGCGGGAACTCGGGCGTCTGACGGGAAAAAAGAGGGGGTTGGTTTTAGGCGTGGGGCGACGATGACGGGGGTGCGCAATAAGGCGAGGACTGAAGAGTTGGAGCGAATTGCGGCCAGAAAGAAATCGCTAAGGCGGAGGGCTTTGATTTGGGCGGGGATAATCTTAGTAATGTTGTTTCTGGTGGTTTGGACGATACAGGGAGTGAAGACTCTGCTAGATGAGCGACGTTTGGCAGAATCGGAAAACGTGGTGGAGGATTTGACGCCGAAGGTGCAGATTTTTGACGAAAATGCAGGGGAAAATATAAGTGATAGGGTAAAGGAATTTGTGGCAAGATTAGAGAAAGATCTGCAGGAATATGGAATGACGGCGGAGCGAGTGGTTTTGCCGTTTCAAATGACGAGAGAGGTGGATGTGTATATTGAGGGCAGGACAGAGTATTATAAGATGAGTATCGATAGAGGGAGCGCGGTGCAGGCGGAGGACACCTTTAGGGTGCAAAAGTATCTAGACGAAAAAAGTCTGACCGTAAGCTATGTAGATATTAGGGTAGAGGGGAAGGCGTTTTATAAATAGGGGGCGGGCGGGGGTTTGGCCGGGCTTTTTGCCTGCTCTCCCCTGTTGTTCGGTTTTTGTTCTGAAAAAAATGAGAGTTTTTTGAGAGGGGGAGAGGTTTGATTTTTGATACGACTAAGGTGACTAACAGGGGAGAGCAGGGCAAGAAAAGAGAAGTGCAGGCGTGAAAATTAGGCCGTGAAATGAGTGAAAAGTCAAATATTTCACGGATTTTTTGGATATTTTTGGAAAATAATGGTCTAATATGTTGTAATATGTGGAAAACTTTCGAAGTCGGGAGTGATTAAAGGGGTGGGTTTCGAGATAAAGGTAAAAGCCCGGGCTATTTACTCCTAGATATTCTGGGGGTTGGGCGTCCTGAGAATTGATTGACCCGGTAGTCCCGGAGTCTGTATAGCGGCGACAGTTCTTGGAGGGGGTGTTCCGTTGATACTTGGGCAAAATGTGCGTGGAGCCCCGTGGCATTAAAAGAGATGGGTAGTTTAATAGGGCGGATTGCCCTACTTTGGATATATGAGTTGCTATAAGGAGATTTACGATAGTAGTGTCGTAAAAGACATATTGTGCGACATTACGTATATTTTCAAAAGACACATGTTTATGCCTGTTGCTCGGGAAATTTTTATTACCATAAGGGTGATTTGTGCTGCGACTAGAAAGTTATTCCCTGTTTTGGGTTATTCTGGAAAAATTGGCTTTTTGGGCTTTATTGAAACTTTATGTAGCTAAGCGATTTTTATGGATTTTTTGATTTTTTGGTATTTTGGGAGATTTTTAGTGAAAAAAGGGGAAGTATTGGTTTTTTGAAAAAAGCAACAAAAATATTGGAAGGGCAGTTCCCTTTTGGTCTAGCGACGCTTTCTGGGGCCTTTGGAGCGATTTTTATTATTAGGCTGAGTATTTCCCTGCTTTTCGGCGTAAAGAGCACCCAGGTCCTTTAAAGAAGGTTTTGGATCTTTTTCCTCGGCTTGGCTAGGGGCGATTTTTTGTTGTTTGAAGGCGATTTTGGGGTCGCTTGGTTTGGACTTGAAACGAGGTTTAACGATGTTCGGTTTTTGTCTTTTTTCGTTGGGCTGATGTGTGACTGAGAATATGAAGTTTTCGTTTTCGCCACTACCGCTTCCCTGTTCGCTGGCTTGGCGACCAGAATCGGAAAGTTCTTGTTTCCATTTGCCGGCAGCATTGATAGCCTCGCGGATTTCGCGTTCAACTTCGTCACGTTGGCGAGAATATTGCACGCGAGAATTGGCGATAATTTGTGGGGTTAAATCTTGAGGTGCTTGAGGGATAGATAGTGTGGTAGCGGAGAAGGCAGGGGCTTTTTCGCCGGATATAATCATAGAGATGACAAAATGACGGTTATGCATATTGAGAAGGTCTTGGTCTTCAAAGGTGGGCTCGAATTGCTTAGCGAGAATTGGGGCGTCATCGGCGGAAACACGGAAGGAGACGGTTGTACCGACGTTGCCGAAAACTGCGTCGCGAACGGACTCGGTCATCTGAGAGATGTACTGGTTGGCAACCGTGAGGTTGAGGCCGTATTTGCGTGCTTCGGACAGGATGACTGCGAAGGAGTCTGTGGCAAAGTTTTGGAATTCGTCTACGTAAAGATAGAAGGGGCGGCGATCTTCGACTTTAGGGATATCTGAGCGGGACATGGCGGCGAGCTGAACTTTGGTGACAAGGAAGGCGCCAAGAATACCGGCGTTGTCCTCGCCGATGAGGCCTTTGGAGAGATTGACGACGAGAATTTTGCCTTCGTCCATGATTTTGCGAATATCAAAAGAGGATTTGGGCTGACCGATAATATTGCGGATGATTGGGTTGGCGGTAAAGGCGCCAACTTTATTGAGGACCGGGGCGATAGATTCGGCGACCTGCTTGTCGTTCCAGCCGCCAAATTCTTGTTTCCAGAACTGTAAAACAGTAACGTCTTGACAGTAATCAAGAGTTTCTTTGCGGAATTGTTTGTCCGTGAGCATGCGCGAGATGTCGAGCAGGGTGGTTTCTGGGCGATCTAGGAGAGCAAGTAGAGTGTAACGCAAGATATGCTCAAGGCGTGGACCCCAGGATTCGCCAAACATGCGCTTTAAGACGCCAATAACCTCGGATGAAATATTGGGTTTGCGCGTGGGGTCGGTAATTTCGAGAGGATTAAAGGCGACAGGGTATTGCGTGTCGGCAGGGTTGAAATAAACGACGTCTTTGACGCGCGAAGCGGGGACGAATTTGAGGTTGTTAATGGCGAAATCGCCATGCGGATCGATGATACAGTAGCCTTGATTGTGAAAAATATCTGATAAAGCAAAAAGTTCCAAGAGTCCGGATTTCCCTGCCCCGGTTTGTCCAATAATATATATATGGCGAGAGCGGTCGCGGCGGAGCATGCCGAATTGATGTTTGATGCCACGGAAATCGGTGAGTCCAAAGGCGGAGATATTTTCGTCGTGGGCTTGTTCTCCGGTGAGCATGGGAAGTTTGGCGGGCGGTTCGGCGGTTTTGTTGGTGGCCCAGACGATATTTGGGGTTTCGACATTGGTGTGCGGAAGATGATAAACGGAGGCGAGTTCAGATATGCCTAAAATAAATCCGTGGTCTGTAAATTGGCGTACTTTATAGGCGTCGAGATCGGCTGAATTGAAGCTACCGCCTAGCATTTTGAAGCCATTAAGGTTGGTCGAGTTGTATTGCTTGAAGGTACCAACAAGCGCCTGCGTGTTGAGTTTGGCGTTAGATTCACTTTGACCGAGGTAGGCGATACGAATTTTGACTTCGTAGCCAAGTTTGGTGGCTTTTTCTTCGGCTTTAGCGATGCGAGTTTTGTCACGTTCGGAAAGCTCCGGTGCAGGGCTATCACTATTGCTGCCGCCATTAGGCGGAGTCCAAAGCGCGCCGAGTACCCCAGTGAGCCAGGCGAAATCAAAATTACCAAAACTTAAAGATTTTTTGCCAGATTTGACTTTTTTGACCCAAGATTCGGTGTTTTTGTGCCAATCGTCGGACACGGGTCGAGTAAGAATTTGAATCCATAGTTCCTCGCTATTGTCGGGGTTTAGCTTGGCGAGAGTGCCGGTAATGCCAGCGAGCGGATCGACTTCGAAAGACTCAAAAGTCTTAATCGGGAGAGCTTCGTTGTCGATGAGGGAAATTTCGGACGAGTAGGCGACTGGGTATTTGTTGCGACGATCGACGTAATCTTCGTTCATTTTGTAGATTTGGACGGACGGATATTGGGCATAAACTTGTCCTTCTACGAAAGATTGGAGGATTTTTGGTACCCAGACGAAAAAGCGAATTTGACCGCCAGTGGAGGCGATTTCGAAGGATAAATGTTCCTGGACGCCACCGGAATTTTTGAGCTCTTGGCGATCGCGCAATATGCCATGAAGCGAAGCAAATAATTGCTCCGCGGCGAGTTCTTTTTTGTCGTTAGTTTTGGGGATTTCGAGCATTAAAAGAACGCTGTCGACATTGAGAACTTTAAGGCGATTGAGCTTTTGATAATTGCGAATAGTCAAGAAAATTAAGATACCGACAATCGGGATCCAAACGATAGGAGTCAACAAAAATTGAAGAATTTCTAACATAAGCTTATTATAGCATTTTCGCTAATTTTTTGTTATTTGTCGGCGAGTTTATAGGATGATTTGCCGACTTTAGTGAAGAGGTCTTTGTTTTGGAGGTTAAGTAGTACGGTGGTTTCTTTGACGTGGCGCATTTTGAGGACTTTGCGGACGACTTCCTCGCGGTCGATCGGGCCGCCGGCTTTTTTAAGGATTTTGGCGATAATTTCGGCAACAGTTCCCTTTTCGAAGCCCCAGGTGTCAAGGGCGTAAATACCACGACCAATCAGGACAAAGCGGTTGTCTTTGATGAGTTCGTTGTGAATAGCTTGGATAGTGACGTCTTTGCGTTTGAATTCTGAGCTGGCGATAGCCTCGGCGATTTCGCTAAAGTGCATAGGCTCTTTTTTCTCTTCTAGGATGACAAAAATTTTGTCGCGGATATTTTTGGGGTTAACGGTAGGCCATTTGGTGAGCCCCCAGAGGCCATTAAGCGAGGCGAGCAGTTTGCTGACGCGCATAACGGCTTCGATATGAGAGGGGTGTTCGTAGCTGAGCTTTTCGTCGAGTTTGTCTAGCGTCATCGGGGCTTTGTTGGCTTTGATGATGGCGACAATTTCGTCGACTTTGTTGCGAATAGCTTTGGCGTCGCCATATTCGGTGATGCCGATAGCGCCGTGGTATTTGTCGTTTTCGTCAACGACGCAAAGTACGGGTGAAATCTCGCCGATGAAGCTTAGTCTAGCCTTATCTTTGTTACTGGGCTTCTTGCCGGTGATTTTTTCGGCAAGGTCGGACACGCGAGAAATGCGACCAGTTTCAGTAAGATTTCTAATGATGATTTTTTCGGCGGGGGCAAGTTCGGCAATTTTACCGTCCTGAGCACCGATGCGGAGGCGGATTAGAATAGCTTTTTCGAGCTGTCTGACGCGTTCTCTAGTAATTGATAACATTTCGCCAATTTGTTCAAGGGTTTCTTTATTGCCGGAGAGACCGAAGCGACGCGAAATAATCTCCTTCTCGCGATCTTGCTCGATGATGTTCAGGCTG
>CAYLGU010000005.1:6682-27368 GCA_964383445.1 uncultured Candidatus Saccharibacteria bacterium
TCAGGCTGCCTTCGATGGCCTTAGTGATTGTTTCCGCATGGCTCATGCTACAGTATTCCTCTACTTCCTCACCCCTTAAATTATATTGAATTATGCTTATATTATCATATTTAGGTACGGTTGTCAACAAGTATTTGTTGCTTTCTTATGTTTTATTTTAGCATATTTTTGGAATAAGTAATAATAAGTTGTACTAAAGTATCGAAAAACCGATTTTTATGGTTTAAAGCGAAAGCATAATGATGCTATTTTTTGGCTTTTTTGCTGGTTTTGGGGCTTTTGGATTTAGCTTTGGTAGTGCTGCGCTTGGCGCGGCGACGGGTCTTTTTGGGTTTATTGGCAAGCATTTCCTCGGCTTGCTCTAGAGTAATAGACTTCGGGTCAGTTTCTTTAGGGATTTTGACGTTATTAAAACGGCCGGGACCTTTGACGTAGGGGCCGTAGGCGCCGTTGATGATTTGGATTTCGCCCCAATCGGCAATCATGGAGGCGAGTTTGGCATCGTAGAGTGGTTTGGCTTCCTCGAAGTTAATGGTGTAAGGATCGAAATCTTTGATAGGGATATTGTATTTACCGGCTTTGAGATAGGGGCCAAAGGGGCCGCTGGCGGCGACAATTTCATCGCCATTTTCGGTCTTGCCGAGGAGCCTAGGTAGGGCTGGAAGGGCGAGCTGCTTGAGCGCTTGATCTAAGGTGACGGTTTTAACGCTTTTGCGTTTTGGCAAGGGGGCGAAGCGAGGCTTTTCGCCAGATTCTTTTTCGTTGTCGCCAAGCTGGATGAAACCGCCGTTTTTGCCAATTTTGGCATAAATGGTTTTGCCGGTTTCTGGATCATGGCCGAGAACGCGGGCAGCATTGTAGCGTTCGGCGTTTTCGGAACCTAGGACATCTTGACTGAAGGGTCCATAAAAATCGCGGAGCATTTTGACGCGTGAAAGTTTGGCTTCGGCGACAAGGTCGAGGTCTTTTTCGATGTGGGCGGTGAATTTGTAATCGACGATATTTTTGAAATTTTCGGTTAGGAAGTCGGAAATGAGTTCGCCGACAGGGGTAGGGAGAAGTTTGCCGCGATCGGCGCCGTATTTTTCGGAAACTTCTTCACGGGTGATTTCGTAGGCTGGATTCTCTATAACGAGTTCGACAATTTTGCGGCTTTGGCCTTCAGATTCTCCTTTGGCGACATATTTGCGCATTTGCAGGGCGGTCATAATAGACGCGTAGGTGGAAGGGCGGCCGATGCCAAGTTCTTCGAGTTTTTTGACCAGAGAGCCTTCAGTATAACGGGCGGGGGCTTTGGCGAAAGTTTGGCGGGCGCTGATTTTGGTGGCGGTTAAACTATCGCCTTGGCTAAGCTTTGGTAGCTCTGATTCTTTGAAGCGTCCGTAAACTTTCAAGAAACCGTCAAAAATGATAACCTCACCTTTGGCCTCGAATAGATATTCGGTTGGTGTTGTAATTTTTACAACAGTCTTCTCGAGCTTTGCATCGGACATTTGTGTGGCTAGAGTGCGGGAGCGAATTAAATGATAGAGGCGCTTTTCGAAATCATTCTTCCCTGCTACTTCGCGAGCGATGTCGGTGGGGCGAATGGCTTCGTGGGCCTCTTGGGCGCCAGCAGATTTGGTCTTGAAGTTGCGAACTTTGAGGTAATTTTTGCCATAAGTTGATTCGATAAAGTTGGCGGCACTAGCGATTGCTTGCTTGGAGAGATTGAGGCTGTCGGTGCGGTGATAGGTGATGTGGCCGGCTTGGTAAAGTCCCTGAGCGGCTTGCATGGTGGTGCGGGCAGTAAAGCCAAGTTTGCTGTTGGCTTCAATTTGCATAGATGCGGTAGTAAATGGTGCAGCAGGGGTGCGTGTACCGGGATTTGTAGAAATGTCAGAAACCTTGTAATCGGCATTTTTGAGGCTTTCAAGAAAAGTTTTGGCGGTCGCTTCGTCGTCAAAACTATGATTTAAGGTGGCAGGAAAGCCAAAATCGCCAGTAACCTTGAAAGAAAATTTGCTGGTAAACTTTTCGATTTCGCGTTCGCGTTCGACGATGAGGCGAAGTGCGGGGCTCTGGACGCGGCCGGCAGAAATAGCGCCGGGGACTTTTTTGCGGACAACGCCGGAGAGATCGTAGCCGACAAGCATATCAAGCGTTTGGCGGGCTTGTTGACTGGAAACCATGTCCATGTCGACGTGACGGGGGGTTTTGATAGCGGATTCTAGTGCCGGTTTGGTGATTTCATGAAAAGTGATACGATTGGTGTTTTTGGGAAGTTTCAGAACTTCTAAAAGATGCCAAGAAATGGCTTCTCCTTCGCGGTCTTCATCCGTTGCGAGCCAGATTTGCTCGGCCGCTTTGGCGGCTTTTTTGAGCTCAGAGATGATTTTTTTGTGATCTGGGTCAATTTCGTAGGTGACGTCAAAGGTTGATTTATCGACTTTGGTGTCTTTGCGGATGTGCCCAACAGAGGCTAAGACCTTGAAATCTTTACCAAGATATTTTTCGATAGTTTTTGCTTTAGCGGGGCTCTCTACGATGACCAGATTTTTACTCATAGGTGTTATATTAACATAATTTTCGCGAAAATCCAAAATGCTTGATTTTTGACAAACAAAAAGAGCCATAGTAAGGGTGGGCATCACTATGGCTCATTTTGGCCCTTTAACGCACCTCGCTTGGTACCGGTTGACACCGGAAGCGCGACCCACCTCACACAAATTGGGGCCCGCCGGTTAAAGGGATTGTTGTGCTTTTGAAATGATCTTCTCAAAGTGGAGGTAATACTTATAACTCAAAATCTAAAAAAGAAGATGATGAGCCTGAGAGGGTTTCAAGAGCACGCAATAATTGCTACAAAATGAATTGTAGCAGATTATGTAGATTATTTAGGTGCGGTTTAGGGCCTTTTGTGCCCTAACTGTTAAGCATTATAGCACACTGGATAAATAAAGTCAACACCTTTTTCATACTTTTTTGCAAAATCAATGAAAATTGACCCCTGATGACGAAAATAACAGAGAGGTGAGAGTCTATTGTGCTAATGCTTAAAATGTGTTATTTTAGGTGCTTTTGGATGAAATTTGTGGTTTCGCTGAGAATTTGGGGGAGCTGTTCGCGTTCTTTTGGGGTGAATTTGGAGAGTACGAAGTCGGCGTCAGAGATGTTTTGGCGAAGTTCTGGGTTGTTGGTGCCGAGGCGAAGGCGCGCGAAATCCTGAGTATTTAGGTACTGGATAAGAGATTTGAGGCCATTATTGCCAGCGGCACTGCCCTGTTCGCGGTAGCGAAGGGTGCCGAAAGGTAGGTCGAAATCGTCACAGATAACAAGGAGGTCGGTGGCGGGGTTTAGTTTGTAGTAGTTGATGAGTTGCGAAATAGATTGCCCGACTTCGTTATAGTAAGTAGTGGCTTTGACGAAAAGTACAGAATCTTGTTTAGCGATGAGGGCTTGGAATTTGGGTTCGGGTTTGAAATTGAGATTTTCGAGTTTGGCGTAAAAATCCAGAGCAAGAAAGCCGAAGTTGTGGCGCGTAAAGTTGTATTTGGGCTCGGGGTTGCCAAAGCCGACGATGATTTTCATAAGATTAGTATAGCAGAAAGGGGCTTGGGTAAGAAAAACCCCGCCGTAGTGGCGGGGTTTTGTGGGCATTGTCTTTTTAGCGATCTGAGTGACGCTGGGTGTTTTGTGGTTTTGCGGAAGCAGAATCGGCTTGACGCTTGACGATGTCTCGGACGATTCCGGAACGGACGACTTCATCTGCTGTAAGCGTAACTTGTGCCACTCTGGGGTTATCAAAATATAGGCGGCTAGCGTAGACTAAGCCGTTATTATACTTATCAAGGTAAGGAGAATGAAGCTGTTCGATGTCGCCTGCAATTATGACCTTGCCTTCTTCTCCCTGACGCTTGATGAGCGTATCGGCTTGCCGTGGGGATTGATCTTGAAATTCGTCGTAAAATGCGATTTGGTATGCAAAATCGCGTCCTCTGGCATGAGCGACGGGTATGACGTCAAACCAATTTTTCCAGAGAACTTCAACTTGGTTGTCAATAGCTTTAATAAGAGAGGTCTTTCCGTTTTCCTGCTCTTTGCTGGATTGTTTGAGATTGCCACCATAGTCACGCTTGATAATGAAATTGCGTAAGCTGTTTTTGATGGGTCTGATATTGGGGTCAAGCTTCTCGTCAAGGTCTCCCGGCAGGAAGCCGATTTCGTCTTCTTCGACGTGGCAAGGTACGATGGCGATGCCAAAATAATTTTTACGCCTGTTGGCTTCAAGTGCGTAGACGGTCGCCATGTAGGTTTTGCCGGTGCCCGCAGGACCAGTTACGATCAGTGCGTCGATGTCCGGGTGGCAGAGAGCCTCAGCGTAGATAGCTTGGCCATCATTACTGAGAGATTCGGGGAAATTTCCGAGATAATCGAGCGGCACAATTGACTGTTTGGCGGCATCGTAACGACCAATGTTGGAAAAACGTTTGATGTTTTCGTACCAGTCGTCTGGGATTTGCATGATGATAAACTCATTAGCGATAAGAGGTGGGATATCGGGCATAAACCTGAGCCAAACTTCAAGTGGTATCTCGTGATCTTTGCTCCAGATATGGAAAAGATCAAACGGTACGGAGAGGTCGCGCCGGCCAGTGTAAGGTTCGGGACGGTTATATCCGTAACGACTAGTTTTGATACCACGCGGAAAGGCGCGAAGAGCTAACCCGTTGTCATTGGTGAGCAGAGTGGCAGTTTTTTTGCTGTATTGGTTAGCACTAAGTGTGGCGAGGATGATTTGCCCGTCCATATCTTCGTTGCTTGGACAAAAAGGAAGTTGGGCGGTAAAGTCTTTGTGCACGGGGAGAAGGGAGATGATAGAATCATGATATTTTATGCTTATGGGGTGTTGCAGTTTGTAGCAGTCCTCGATGTCTGCTGGCAGACTGGCGGATTCGGTTATTTTGCGAAGGCGCCGCAATATTTGGCGGGCGGCTAAGCCGCGGTCGCTACTCTCTTTTTTGAATCTGGACAGCTCGCGGATTACTGCGGTAGGAATAACGAGATGTGAGTCTGATGTGTCGACTGTTGGTTGGTCGAGTTCGATATTTTCGCCATTTGGTATGATGTTGGGATAGTCGATCAAGACATTGGTGTCTACGACATAGATTGATTTGTCGGATTTTTGCATGCGAATACCTCCTTAGATAGACAATGCGTGTTAAGATACAAACAAAATAAGCGGGAGTTTATCCCACCGCTTATTTTGTATGGTTTTATTTTAACACTTTAGTCGCGATTGCGGAAGGAGAAAAAGATAGGGGTGCCGGTAAAGGGGTATTTTTCGCGGATGCGGCGCTCGAGGAAGCGTTTGTAGGACCAGTGGAGGAGTGAGAGCTCGCTGCCGTAAACTACGAACCAGGGTGGGCAGGTGTCAGTTTGGGTGATGTAGCGGAGTTTTGGTGTGGTGTTTTTAAGGCCGGCGGGTGGGTGCGAAATGACGGCGTCAGAAAGGATCTTGTTGAGTTCGGAAGTTTTGATATTTTGGTGGCGGCCCTGGTCGATTTGCTCGGCGAGTTCAAAAATCTTGGTAACGTTTTTGCCGATTTTGCTACTAGTTAAGATAACTGGGGCGTAGGGGATGAAGTTGAAGTCGTTTTGGAGGTTATCGAGGATGATGTCGGTGGTGTTGCGGGCGATTTGCTGGGCAGGAGCTTCGTCTTCTGTCTGGTTTTTCTTGGATTTTTTGAAATGTTTTTTGTAGCCGGTTTCGATGACGTTTTGAAGTGTGACTTCTTCTAGGAGGTCGGTTTTGGTAACGACCAAGATGATGCCTTTGCCGGCGTCGACGATTTGCCCGGCGAGGGCTTGGTCGAGCTTGGAGCGAGGTTCGGTGCCGTCAATAAGCAGGCAGCAGATATCAGCTTCTTCGATAGCGGCAAGGGTGCGGAGGGCGGAGAATTTTTCGATGCCCACTTCCCTTTTGCCGGGCTTGCGGAGGCCGGCGGTGTCCAATAGTTCGATTGTGCGACCTTTGTATTTGATTTCTATGCGGTTGATATCGCGGGTGGTGCCGGAAAGGTCGGCGACGATAGCTTGCTGTTTTTTGCCAAGAGTATTAAAAAGACTGGATTTGCCAACGTTGGGGCGGCCGATGAAGGCGATCTTGAGGCGATCGTCTGGTTTTTGCTGGTGAGTTTCGCTGTGAGTGGTGACTTTTTTGCTGCCAAGTAGGTTCTGGATGCGATCTAATAGCTCGTAAGTTCCCTGCCCTGTAGTGGCAGAAACGTGGACGGGATCTTTGATGCCGAGATTGCGGAATTCGTGTGCCGGCAAAGAGCCGCCGAGATCGGACTTGTTGAGGGCGAGGAGGATAGGCTTTTGGCTTTTGAGGGCTTTTTTGGCGATAAGCTTATCGTCGTGGTTGGTGTATTTGGTGGCGTCAAGCGTAAGTAAGATTAAATCTGCGGAGTGGATAGCGTCATCGATTTGGTCTTGGATGGAGGCTTCAAAATCGTCAGAGGGATCTTTGAGGCCGGCGGTGTCGATGAGAATAAAGCTATCGCCGACACGAGAAACTACGTTGTCGCGAGTGGTGCCAGCTTCGCGGGCAACTATGGCGTTACGACTACGCGTGAGGCGGTTAAAAAGGCTGGATTTACCAGCGTTAGTTTGGCCAATAATGGCGACAATGGGTAAGTTTTTCATCTATTTGATTGTAGCATTATTGACTTTTAACGTCAAGTGTGATATAATTAGGAGATTAACGGAGGGTTTCTTGTAGGCGGGCTTTGGCGGTTTTGACGGTAGATTCGTCTGGGATCATGACGTAGAGGTCTTGGTTGGGGTAGGAATAGGTGCGAGAATAAGAGCCGGTGCCGTCTACAGAGTAGGTTTCGACGGTCCAAGAAACTGGATTGTCGAGTTGACGTTTGGCGAATTTGGAGATGTTGTCGCTGCCAAAGTTGGTAACGAAGGTGCCTTGCATTGAGTCTAAAATATTGAGGTAGTTAGTCAAGGTGCTTGGAGAAGCTAATTTGTCGATCAGGGCGCTGATGACGCGTTGTTGGTTTTCGCCACGGACGCGATCGCCGCCAGCAAAAGATTTACGGTTGCGGGCAAAACGTAAAGCTTGATCGCCGTTGAGTTGGTTTTCGCCGACAACAAATTCGTCAAAGGCGTAGGCTGAGCGAACAGTGATGCCGCCGATCGTGTTGACGAGTTTGACGAGGGATTCGAAGCGGATCTGCAAGTAATAGTTAATTTCGGTATCGTAAAGATTTTCTAAGGTTTGGATAGAGGTGTTGAGGCCGTAAGTGCCGGCATGGGTAAGCTTGTCCTTGAGGCCAGTTTTGCCGGCGAGCTGGACATAATAATCTCGAGGGGTGTTGATGAGGAGGATTTTGTGAGTATTAGGGTTGATGACTGCGAGTTGGTTGACGTCAGAGAGAGAGCCGCCCGCGTCTCTACCGGAAATATAGACGACGAAAGGCGTGGTGCGGACTTCTTCTACTGGGGTAGTAGCAGTGACAGCTTCTTCGGGTTCCTGGTCGATATAACTCAAGAAGCCTTCGGTGGAGCTGAGAAAAATGAAGGCAATGATGTTGACGATGCTAAAAACTACAGCAAGGAGGCTGAAGATGATGCTAGTTCTGGCCTTTTCTTTTTTGCGGAAAATAGTGGCGGCAAAAGGAACGGTCCAGAGCAAGATAGCAATAGTGCCAATGAGAACGAATTTGTCCGGGATAAGGCGAGAAGTGATGACGGTGACAAGGGCAAGTATGGCGCTGGCGCTCAAGACGAAGGCGCTAAGAAGTCGTACGGCGCGTAGGATAAAGCGGCTTTTGGGATTTTTTTGGGACTTTTTGGCGGCTTCGTCAATAGCTTCGCTGAGGTGGTGTTTTTTGTTGGGCTCGGCGTTGTTTTTTGTATCGTTGATGCCGAACTTATTGAGGTTTTTTGAGGTTGTTGCGGTATGTGGTGCAACTTTTGGATTGAGAACTTTTGCGTTTTTTTGAGCTGTTTTAGCTTTGGCGGCGATAGGGTCGCTAGCAACGGTGGCTTTGATTTGAGTTTTGGTGGATTTTAGTTTGACTTGCTGGCTGGAAGTTACCTGAGGTTTTTTGACTTTAAGTGGGGCCTGTCCGCTGCGCACTACGATAGTTTTGGCTTTTTGGGAGCTTTTTCGAGGTTTGGTTTTTTGCGGCGCAAAATCCATGGCCTTTTTGCCTGAGTTTTTTGGAGAATTTGTTGGTTTTGTTGCCATAACTGCGCTACTTGTTCCTTTCTTGCGAGTTTTTGTGCTGGGCTGCGAGTGAGGTAATAAATAATTGCAAAGACGCTGACGCCGAAAACGCCGGCGATAGAGTCGAGTGCGATGTCGCTAAATTGACCGCTGCGGCCCGGTATAAATGTTTGGTGAAATTCGTCACTAAGTGCATAAAAGGCGGTAAGGGCGATACTGCTGAAAACGGTAAAACCAGGAGTAAAACCACCATGTTTACGCATATAGTTGTACCATGATGCGCCAAGAAATGCAAATATTGTGAAGTGCGCAAGTTTGCGGGTTAGGCCGTTGGGAAGCTGAAGAAAATCGGCGAAAAAGAGCGATTTTGCATCTGATGCACTGGGAGGGTCGTTGGAAAACAAAAAGATAGCGACCATAATAAGGACTGGAAAAATTAGACGCCAGTGCTTTTTAAGAAATTGCATGTGGCTATTGTAACATTTTTAGGCGAAGCTTTGGGGCGTATGGCGTAAAGTTTCGATCAAATCAAGGTTATCGTTGGCCTCTTGACGGATTGATTGAAGACGGTCTGGTGTGACGATTTCTGAAGTGATTGCTCCGGAACTAAGGGCGGGAGAGACGACTAGGCTGCCGACCAATCGACTGCGTTGGCGGTTTTGTTGGGCGTTGCGGGCTTCACGGCTTTGCTTGGTATCGAAAATAATAAAGAGAGCGATGATGGCGATAACAATTGCGACGCCGCTAGAGATGAAGACGTTTTTGGCGACATTGATGTTGATTGCTTCGTTGCTGATATTTGCGGAGTCGATGACGGTGACTAAGCTACTGTCTTTTTTGGCGTCGAGACCAAGAGCCTTGAGGTTGAAGCTGGCGAGAAGGTCGGAGTTGATATTTTGGGCCAGTTCGGGATCGTTGGCGGTAACTGTGATATTGATGATTTCGGTGGATTTTTGGTTTTCGATGCTGATATTAGAAATCAAGTCCGTGTAGGCAATGTCTAGATTACGGGCGGAAATGATTGGCTCGATAACCTTGCGAGACTTGAGAAGAGTGATGTAGTTGTTTGTAAGGTTGGCGCCGTCGTCAGTGCTTTTGTTTAAAATGACGGTGGATTCGCTTTCGTAGAGCGGAGTGATGAGGCTGACAGTGTAGAAATAAGCGGCCATGGCACCGAGAATGGCGGATAAAATTAGAATCCAGGTTTTTTGGATGTAATATTTGACGAGTTGAACGAAATTTAGTTCGTACATTGTGTTTGAGATTCCCTTATGAAATAATGTCTTTATTATACACCATATGCTCATATTTGTCAATAATATTGTGAAATATTTTTTTGGTGGTTTACAGCGGGAGGAATATTTGCTAGTATTTGGAGGTAGTGGTCCCGTCGTCTAGTGGTCTAGGACGTCTGGTTCTCATCCAGAAAATCGCGGGTTCGACTCCCGCCGGGATCACCATACAAGTTGATTTTTCTAAAACATTGATAAGTAATTTGAAGCAGGGGCAAGTCTTTGTCGTCTTCAAAAAAAAGAAAGCCTTGCTTTCTTTTTTTGTGGTAGTCAATAACTATTCCCAGGTGACGCTTTTGTTTTTGGGGATGGCGGTGATCCAAATTTGGCCGGGCGTGAAGGAGATGGTCTTGCCTTCGCTGTCGGTGAATTTGATCTCGGCGTTGCGGGCGGATTTTGACCATTTGCCGGTAATGGCTTTGCCGTTTTGGAAAATATAGGCGGTGCCGGTGTCTACGGTAGAGATGTTTTGGTGGCTGCCGTCACTTGCGATGCTTTGGGAAACCATCATGGCGATGACGACTTTGGGGGAGTTTTGGGTGCTAGTGCCGCTGGCGTTTTTGTCCATGTGGGCGCCGCCGCTTTGGTGGGCGCGGAGATAGCTGTTGGTGGTGGCATCGTAAGCGTAGATAGAGTTATAGAGCGAAGAGGAAATGTTGATTTTGATGTTTGTGGCGGGGGTTTGGGAAATTTTAACTTCGTCTGTGGCGAGGCGGGGGAAGCCGTCAAAGACGGATTCGGTGTAGCCGCGAGAGCTATTGAGGGCGTCTAGGCGTTCGAAATTGGTGTAAACATTGTGTGGGGCGTAACGATCTTTGGAGCGCCAGTAGCTGCTAGCGTTGAAAAATTGGTCAATGTCACGATAGCCGTTGCTGCTGTTTCTGAGCATGGCGAGAGCATCATCGGCGCCACCGACATGGGCGACTGAGCAGTTGTACGGAGTGAGCCAATCGACGTAATATTTGCGGACAGAGCGAACTGGGCCGATGAGGTCTGGCTTTTGGTCTTGGAAAATGGCGAGAAAACGCGTGATGCCGCCTTCGGCGATAGCTTCGTAGATAATGCCGGCTTGGCTGAGTCCAGATTGTGGGCGGGCGTCAGGGCTGTTTTCGACCATGACGCAAGTGGCGGCGGCGGTTTCGGCGGCTTGGCTGGCAACCTCTAGACCGGAGAGTCGAGAATAAAAGATTGGCGTGGGTTCTGGCTCGGGGGTAGTTGTGTCGGGGTTGTTGTCGCTAGAGCTGTCGTTGTCAGTGTTTTTTGGTAGCATGAAGAAAGTTATGGTGGCGATTATGGCGAAGACGATTAGGCTGGCCGTGGCAATAATCAAAGGCTTTTTATGACGGGAGAACCAGTTTTTTGGTTTAATTTCCAGATGTTCGCTTTGTTCTTTTTTCATAATGCCCTTTCTATGATGTTTTTATAGCGAAGCTAGTACGGCGCGGAGGCGACGTAAGCTGGTTTCTTGTCCGAGTACGAAAAGTGTGTCGTGAAGGGCGGGGCTGAAGGGCGCGAAAGACAGGGCGATACGAATAAGGCTAAAGAGTTCGGCGGGTTTTTTGCCGGATTCGGCGAGGAGTTGATTGAGTGTATTTTGGAGGGTGTCTTTTTGCCAGGGGGTGTTTTCTAATTGGTCGATAGTTTTAGCGAGTAGGTCTGACATGTCGTTTTGGCTGAGATTTTTGAGGAATTTATTGTCGGTAATGAGGGTTAGGTCGACTTTTGGGTCGGCAAAGAAATAGTCGGTCATAGTACTGAGATCAGAGAGGGTTTTGAGGCGATCGTAGACGATGTCGATCACGGCAAGTTTTTGTTCGTCGCTGGCATTTTGGGCGGATTTGCCCCAGAAATTTTGGGTGCGGGCGAAAAACGCTTCCCTGTTTTCGGAGTAAAGCTGGCGAATCCATTGGCCGTTGAGCCAGATGAGTTTTTGTTCGTCAAAACGGGCACCAGAGCGTTGGACTTGGTGGAGATTGAAGATTTTGATAAGTTCGTCTTTGGTGTAGATTTCTTTTTCGGTGCCGTCGTTCCAGCCGAGGCAAGCGAGAAAATTGAGCATAGCTTCGGGTAAAATTCCGTCATTTTTGTAATCTGTAACGGATTTTGCTCCGTCGCGCTTGGAGAGCTTCTTGGTGCCGCTTGATCCCAAGATGTGAGGAAGATGCACGAAATACGGGCGCTCAAGCCCTAGGGCCTCGTAAAGGGCTAGATAATTGCCCATAGAGGGGAGGTATTCTTGGCCGCGGATGACATGGGTAATGTTCATGGTGGCGTCATCGACGATGTGGGCGAAATTGTAGGTAGGGAGGCCGTCGGCCTTGATTAGGATAATGTCGTCTTGGGTTTCGGGACCCATTTTGAGCTCGCCCATGACTTCGTCGGTGTAGGTGTAGGCTTTAGGGCTGGATTTGAAGCGAAGCGGTAAGCCGATTTCCCATTTTGGCGGGTTTTCGGGGCGATAATTGCGATAGAGGAAAGGCTGTTTTTTGGTGCCTGCATCGGTGCGATAGCCTTGGATTGTTTCGGCTGGGGTGGGGTCGGCGTAGGCGCGCCCTGAGTCGATGAGTTTTTGTGCCCACTCGTAATAAATTGCCGTACGCTCGGTTTGGAAATATGGGCCAGAATTACCGCCTACGGCTGGACCTTCATCCCAGTTGAGTCCGAGCCACTCTAGGGTTTCTTGGATGAGCTCGGTGGCACCCGGGACAAAGCGAGCACGATCGGTATCTTCAATACGCAAAATAAAAGTGCCATTGTTTTGTTTGGCGACAAGATAAGGATAGATTGCGGAACGAACGTTGCCAATATGGATATAGCCTGTAGGAGAAGGCGCGAAGCGCGTAATAGTCTTTTTCATGACTCGATTATACGCGGTTTAGAGAGAAATTGCTATATCGCGGAGCTGTTGCTTGGTAAGGGTGTTGCTTGGAGCTTCGATCAGATAGAATACGCCGCCATTGACCCATGCAGCGTTAGAGTCGGAGGTGTAGATAGTTAAGCCCTGCTCCTTTGTGAGCGTGTACTCTGTTCCCCAGGAAGGGAGGATGAACTGCGAGAGCAGCGCAGCGGAATCCCAAGGTGATTTTTGCTCGGTGATAGTGAAAGTTTCGTCGGCATTGCCGCTAAAGGTCATGACAATCTTGCCGTCTTTTTCGGACACTAAACCATTTAAGGAGTAGCCGCGAGGCATATAAGACGGATAGGCGCTTTCGATGCCGCTTTGCATGGCGGCGACTTTGACGGATAGGTCGGGCAAGTTGAGATGAACGAGGTAGCCAAGTGCGGCGATAGTTGCGAGCGACATAGCGGCAGCAGCGAAGAATTTCTTGGTTTGCCAAGATTTCTTTTTCTTGGGGATGACAGCGGCAATTTGTTTTGATGAACTAGTTTCTTCGTCGCTCATTGTGGCGACTTGCATCATAGCTTGCTTGATCGCACGTTCTTTGAGTTCATGGGCGCTAAGAGTTTTGGGCTGAGCTTGGGTTTTGCGTGCGGCGACTGCGGCGTTGGCTTTTGCTACGGCTTTGGTGGGTGCGCTAGGTGCCAAATCGGCTGCTTGAGCCTGAGTTGTGGTTTCTGTGTCTGAATTGATTTTGATAGCAATTTTCTTGCTGCTAGGTTTTGCGGTTTCCTTGGCTTTTTGTAAACTTGCTAATTTCTGACGGTTCATTTCTTCGGCGAGGGCTTGGCGGCGCGCTAATGCGGTCGCTTGAGCCTGAGAAGTTTTAATAATCTGCGCTTGGGCGCCAGGTTTTTTGACGAATTTGCGATTCAGTGTGGCGGATTTTTGAAGAGTGCGGTGGTTGGCCGAACTTGGGTGTTTTCTGGTTGTTTGTCCACTTTGGCGCTTAATTCCGTCCATAATCTTCCTCACTTATCATGCTAATGTCATAATATAAGTAAAAGCAAAATAAATCAATAAGCATTTTGATTTATTGAAAACATGATATGATGAAAATAGCAAAATTATGAAAAAAGAAGCAGAAAAAAGACGCAGTAACCTGAGGATTATAGCTACAAATATATTCATGGGGATTTCGGTACTAGTAATAGTGGCGGTGTTGGTTGGGGTGGCTATGGGTTATACGATTAATAAAAACGGCGAATTAGAGCGCTCGGGTTTATTGAGAGTTAAGTCGGTGCCAAGCGATGCCTTGGTGGAAATTGACGGCGAAGCGCAATTTTCGCGAACAGAAATGAGCAAGTTATTAAGTGCGGGCGAAAAATCCATTGTCGTAACAAAGGCTGGCTATGATGAGTGGCGCGGAAAAGTTGAAATTGAAGAGGGTTTGATGACGCGTTTAGATTGGGTGCGACTCTTCCCTGTTCAGGAGATTGTCGAGAGAGTGCATGATTATAAGACTCTAGATTTGCTAAGCGTAGCTTCTGGCCGTAAGCATATGATGCTCTTTACTGCGGATACTTTGCAAGCACAAATAATCGATTTGAACTATGATGACATAAAATATAGTGATTTGGATTTTGGAAAAATTTTGGAACTTGAAGAAGGCGAACCGCTAAACGGAAGTCTTGAAGTAGTGCAGTGGAACAAAAATGGCGATAAAATTTTGATGACTTGGGATAAGGGGGAATATGGAAAAGATTGGATTTTAGTAGACACATTGAAGCCCACGAATAGCGTGAATTTGACGGAAGTTTTATTGATGAGTTTTGACGACATGGCTTTAGTAAATGATGTGGCGAATCGAATTTGGGCATTGGAAGATAAAAACTTGCGATTGATCGATCTGAACGACGTGGTGACGGTGTCGGGGGCTTTGCTAAAAAATGTCGAAAAAATCCAGACAGATGGGTCTAACGTATTATATATGGCAAAAAATAAAAAGAACGAAGCTTTTATAGGCGTTTATAAGGAAGGCGAAAAGTCTGGCGTAGTAGTGCAGCAAATTGGCGGAGAAATATCTGAAGTTGGGCTAGCAATCTCTAGTTATAACGGTAAAAAATGGTTAGCATATAGTTTGGACGAACGGTATTTTGTGAAGAGTGGCGATGAGTTTCCGACGACAAAAAAAGCGGCAGCGAACTTGAAGATTGCCGCGGAAAATGATCTGAGTTTTGTGCCGACTGCGCTGGTTGCTAGCCCGAGTGGGCGTTTTGCGTTAGCCGTGTCAGAAACTGGAGTAACAGTGTTTGATACGGAGGTCGACCGACGTTTTGAGTATGAGGCTAGTTTGCCACAAATAGAGAGCATGGGGTGGCTGAATGACTATTTGATTTGGTCTAATCTAGAGGGCGATTTGAGCGTAAGAGATTTTAATGGGGATAATTTGCGTTCTTTGGTGCTAGGCGCGGCGGATTTTCCAGTTGTTATGAGTAAGAATAATCATTGGCTATATTTTGTGCAGGAATTAGAAAACGGAACTATGGCACTAATGCGCAAAAGAGTTTATTAGCTAATTTTGCCCAGTTAGCCAGTTCCAAAAAGCTTCTAGTGGCGGAGCTTCGTTGGCGGGCATTTCAACTTCGTTATCTTCTGATTGGTCGGGTTGACTGGGCTCTGCGCTGGCGGCATCGCCCGGATTAGGGCTGACTTGGACAGCGCTAACTAGTAGACGATATTTCGAGGTGCCGAGTGGGGTGCAGGTAATCATAGTGATAGCGGGCTTACCGGAATTTTCTTTGGTAATGTCGGTGAGAGCGGAAACTTCAGAAGGTAGAACGGTGCGTTTGCTGTTGAGCTTGTAGGTGTAGCGGATTGAGTTGTAATTGACGTAGATGAGGTCGCCGTCGACGAGGCGATCGAGCCCGGAGAAAATGAATTTGTAGTCGGAGTTCCAATAGACGTTTCCGGCGGAATGCCCAGATATAACGAAGTTGCCGATTTGTCCTGGATAGGCGTTGGCGCCAGGTATGGAGAAATGTGCGACGCCGTTGAGCATGGCGCTACTCATTGATGCTTGGTCGCTGGCGTAGCCAAAATTGATCGGCACGCGGACGTTAAGCTTGGGGATGATAAGCAAGGGTTCGGGGCCGACTTCGGCGGTGATTGTAGGGTCGAGAGATTCAATTTCGTTGACGTTGCCACCGCCGGGAGAAATATAGGCGGCAACATTGGCGAAAATAACTTGGTTATATTGCAAGAGGATGCCAAGGATGACAATACTGAGGGCAATGACTATGGGTATGAAATGACGAGATTTGCGGATGCCGCGGGCTTTTTGTTTGATGTTTTCCTTGATTTTTTCTTGCTGAGAGACGTTAGGGTCGGCGGTCTGGGTATTGGCATCAAGTAGGCTGGCGGATTTAGCCTTTTCTTCGGCAGCTTGGCGCTCGATTTTGAGCTTTTCTTGTTCGAAATATTGGTGTGCGGCCTTAGTGTAATAGCTACTGTAATATTTTTGGTAATATTCTTGCCATGCGCTATGGTATTTTTGCCAATCTTCGCTTTTGATTTTAGCTTCTTGGCTGAGCGTATTCGGTGCGGCAGTAGGTGTAGCGGCGGCGTAGTTGCTGCCGTCGGACTTGTAGGCGTTGAGGACTTTTTGGCGCGCAATGGCAGCGGCAGCTTGCCGCTGTTTGTCCTCTGGCGATGAGAGCCCACCTTGATCTGGATTCATATAGGGATATTATAACATGTCGGAAGGCGAACAAAAGAAGATAAAAACATTGTGCTCATGCTATGATATAAAGAGAGTCAAAATATGTTCAAAGAATATAAAAAGTTTATAAAAGAATACTTAGAGTTAGCCGAAATAAAGACGATTTACCTCGTAGTAAATATTTTTTCGGCCTTTTTTTATAAGGGTTTTTCGATTTTGCTGCCTTTGATGGCGTCGATGATTGTTAAATTTTTGGCTATTCACGATGCCGAGAAGACATATTTGTTCTTGGCTTTGTTTCTGGGTGTTTATTTGCTGTATAGCTTGGCGCTATATATAAATTACAAAGTCTATGCTTTTAATATGAGCTATGCAAGGGAGCGGATGCATGACAAGATTTTCAAGAAAATCATTAGCGTAGACAATGATTTTACGCGCAAAATTAGCAAAGGGCGCTTGATGAATTCGGTGAATTCGGATGTAGTGGAGGTGGGAGATATGAATGACCGCCTCTCCGAAACGTTGGCGGGGATTGTGCAAATTGGGGCGGTAATCATAATAGTTGCTATGTTTAATTGGCTGATTGCGTTGGTGTTAGTTTTGTTTACGGTGCTGCGAGTAAATGTAATGAATCGTTACGACCGCAAGACGGCGTTTTACCATAATAAAGTAGTTGCGCAGGAAGATAGATTTAGTAATTTGGTGGCGCAGGCGATGGCGGGGTTGTCGGAGATAAAAACCTTTAATATGTTGCCAAAATTATTGGGAAAATTGGACGTTGCGCAAGGACGCCATGAAAAGCTATACCGCATGCGTAGGAGATATTTGACAAGACGAGACAATGATACGGATTTGATTATTTATGCGTTTCGAGCGACGTTGTATTTGGTTTTGATATGGCTAATGTCGATCGGCAAAGCTGAGTTGAATGAAGTCGTATTAGTGGTGTCTTATCATGAGTATTTGACGACCTATATTGACGATTTGATCGCGTCAACGATGGCGATTCGGGAAACGAGTATTGCAGTGGAGCGCATAAATGCAATTTTGGATTATGAATCGAAGCGTAAAGAATATGGCGACTTAACGAGAGATAATATTGTGGGTAATATCGAGCTCAAAAATGTTTCTTTGCGGTTGGACGGAGAGGATTTGTTAAGAAATATAAATTTGAAAATTCGGCAAAACGAGGTGGTGGTGATTACGGGAGAAGCGGGCAGTGGGAAGACGATGTTGTTTAATTTGATGTTGCGATTAGTGGCGCCGACGAAGGGTAAAGTTTTGCTAGATAAAGTAGAGGTACATGAATTTACGAAAGAAGTGTACGCGAGTAACGTGTCGGTTGCGGGCCAAAAGCCATTTATCTTTAATATGAGTATTCGGAAGAATTTAGATTTTGTCGACACTGATATTGAGAGGCAAATTGACGCTTGTAAAAAAGCCGGAATCCATGATTTTATACAGACTTTGCCAAAGGGATATAACACCCTTTTGCGTGAAAATGCCGGGAATATTTCGGGTGGTCAAAAACAAATGATTTCTATTGCGCGGACGATTTTGTCTGATGCGGAAATTTTGCTACTTGATGATATCACGGCGGCGCTAGATCCAGATACGGCAAAATTAGTGCCGCGTTTGGTGCGAAATTTGCGAGCGGACGGCAGGACCGTGATAATGGCGACGAAAAAGCCGGATTTGATGAAAATTGCCGATAGGGTTGTAGTGCTGAAAAAGGGGCGGATTGTGGCGCAAGGGACGCACGCACAGTTGATGCGAGTAAGTGGAGATTATCGGGATTTGCAGTCTAGAAAATCGTCAAGTCGACCAAAGGAGGAAATAAATGTTTAAGCGTTACGCAAAAGTAATAAAGCAATTCTTTGGTTTTGGGGCGACTAAAAAGAGCTTGGTGTTTTGGATGATGTTCTTTTTGCTGCTTTGGAATATATTTTACATGTGCTTCCCTTTTCTGGCCTCGCTGATCATTGACGCTTTGACTTTGCAAGACTTTGAAAAGGCAGCGATGTTGACGGGGGCTTTTGCAGTTTGTGGCTTACTTTATGTTTTGGCTGGACATTGTTATTACAAGGCGTACACGAATAACTCGCTTTATATCCATGATAAATTGCAGGAATTATTGTTGAGAAAAATAGTGACTTTTGATGAGGCATTTTCTCAGGACATCCCGCCTGCGCGCGTAGTGAACACGGCTTTTTCGGATATACAGCGCGTAGTGAGGATTCCAGACCTGTCTATGAGTTTGTTGATAGAGATAATTAGTATGGCGGTGAGCGGGGTGATATTGCTTAGGGCTAACATATATGTAGGCCTATTGGCTTTGGGGCTTTGCGTTTTAGCATTTTTGGCATTATCAAAAAATACTAAAAAAAGGGACTATTATTTGGAGAAACAAAGGCGACAGCAAGACAGTATTGCCGGCGTGATGGGGCAGGCTTTGGATGGAAATAAAGAAATCAATGCTTTCAACATGGAAGATGATATGAGCGAATATTTGGACGGCTACAAGAAGCTTTGGAAGCGGGATTATTTTAAAAGACGTCATTATAACGATAATATTTTTGTATTAGTGCCGATGATTTTTGGTTTAGGAAAAGTGGTGATTTATGGAGTGTTGATTTACTTGATTTTGCAAGGTAGCTACGAGTTGTCGGCACTGGTTTTAGTGATTGGTTATTTTGAACGGATGGAAGATAGTTTTGGATGGTCGAGTGATTTGATGACAGAATTATCAAAAAACGCTGAGAGAGTGGGGCGTTTTGTGGAAATTTTTGGTTACAGGACGAAAAATATGCAGAGATTTGGTAAAAATAAATTGGATGATATTGCCGGTGAGATTGAATTCAAAAAGGTATCTTTGAAATACGAAACGCAAGAAAGTATGAAAAATATGAGCTTCAAAATTGCGCCGAAAAGCTTTACAGCAATCGTGGGTAAAAGCGGATCAGGCAAGTCGACTATTTTTAGAGTCTTGCTGAGGCTGTATAAAATTAGTCAAGGCGAAGTCTTGTTGGATGGGCAGAATATTTATGACTATAGTGAAGATGTTTACGCACGAAATGTTTCGATTGTGACGCAACGGCCGTTCATGTTCGACATGACAATTCGGGAAAACTTGAGCTTGGTTGACCCGAATCGCGAGCGGCAAATTGAGGCCTGCAAAAAAGCCGGCGTACATGATTTTGTTATGAACTTACCGGATAAATATAATACGATGATGTTGAGAGATGCGGAAAATATTTCGACTGGGCACAAGCAGTTGTTGGCTTTGGCGCGAACGCTTTTGAGCGGGTCCGAAGTGTTGTTGTTCGATGAGGTGACTTCGAGTTTAGAGGCGGACGCTTCGCAGCGGGTAATGAAGGTGATAAAAAGATTGAAAAAAGACCATACGGTGCTGATGGTTACGCATAAACCGGAATTGATGCGGGTGGCAGACGATATTATGGTGATTGATAATGGAAAATTGGTAGGTCGAGGCAGTCACCGTGAGCTGATGGCGAAAAATAAGTATTATCGAGTGTTGCAGGGGAAAGAATAGGGAGAAATAAAACCTCCTTTGGTTAAGGAGGTTTTATTGTGTTCTAATATCGTGGTGGGCGAGGAGGGACTTGAACCCTCACTTCGTTAGAAATACGATTTTGAGTCGTACGCGTATACCAGTTCCGCCACTCGCCCTTGAGTGTGCTGGGAGTTATTATAGCATATTATTGGTGGGAGAGTGGAATTTTTGTGGCTTTTTGTTGGGCGTTTTCGCCTAAAATAATTAGATTAAGGCTGGCAAAAAGTAATAGACTTCGTTTTTGCTCTCGGCTTATCTCTTTCTAAACAATCTGGTTCGCAAGGTATAAAAATCTGTCCTTCGTCTAAACATTTGCTCGGGGGTCCCACTAAAGCCACCCACTCGCAAAGGTTTAGGAAGTCCAGATTTTTATACTTTGGAACTGCGAAACAGTTTTGGAAAGAGATAAGTCAAGAGTAATAGAAGTTAAGCCATTGTAGCTATGTTGAAACCCTTAAGCTAATCCGATTTTCGAAAACTTTTTGCGTACTTGCTTGTTTTTACGGGCGGTAGTCGCTGCGGTCGGCCCGAAATAGATGACCAGCGGTCATCTCTTCGGCAGTTTCTCTAAAGTAGTTAGGCTGAGGTTAGACAGAAATTATAAATGACATAGTCCGCCCTCCCAAGCCTAACTTTACAAGCACAGACTAAAACTCTAAAAATGTCATACACTGGACAACCAACAGAAGCGCCCTTTCAGGGCGAACCTGTTGGTGTCTGCAGGAATATACATTTTTAGAGCTTTAGTCTAGATATGTGTTTCTAAAGTTAGACTTGGAGAAAAATACATAATCTCCAATTTCGCTCTTGACTTCATCCCGCTCCCGCTTTAATATAAGCTTATGTTCAATCGTTTTCCTAAAGGAGGTGTTTCTAGTGAAAAAGCTTTCATTTGCTGCTTGCAGTAAATTTTCCAACTCAAAACGTAAGCAGTCTGAGCCTTTAGCACGCAGAACCGTCGTTGCCCTCTCCGCCCTCTCTCTCTTCACCCTCTCTCTCCTTGCCTCCACTCTTCTTTCGCTCAGCTTCTCCACTC
>CAYLGU010000006.1:0-25453 GCA_964383445.1 uncultured Candidatus Saccharibacteria bacterium
TGCCGTAGCTACCCTGATAGCCCAGGCCCGAGTAGTAGTAGCCGGAGAAGACGCCCTGAAAGGACCCGGTGGGTTGGAAACCGCTGTAATAATCGGAGGAACTACTAGGTGAATTGCTTGCAGTCCAAGTTGTAGTAGTACCGTCATCTCCTGCCATTGCGGCGTTAAGAATGCCGATGTCTGAGCTGGTAGTGTTTGTGCCTTTCGGCAGTCGCCAACCGCCACTGGTTGCGCTTGTGGAGCCTGGGTTTGTGGTGTTGGGGCAGATGTTGCCGGCGACATCGCCAGAAGTAATACTCGTAGTACCAGTGCCGTAAGTTGCGCCGTACCAGTTGTAGAGATAGCCGTAACAAGTAGAGAGCGTTGCGCCGGCAGAACAGTAGGAAGAAGAGCTTGCAGTGCCAGGGTCTGCATATTGGGCGCTAGTATCTATAGAAGCGGTGGAGCCGGAAACATATGTGCCATAAGCATACCTAAGGTTATCTATCATCCAGCACTTGCCGTCGGCCATTTTCTTGATGCGATAGCTTTGGTTGTTTCTGGAATCGGTCCAGGCTTGGGCTTGACCGCGCTCCATCGTTTCACACTGTGCCCATTCAAAATCTTGCATATTGCCTTTGTTGTTGCCGTCATAGGTTAAGTCTCCTACTCTGGCTCCGTCTATGGCAACTGTCTGGGTACTGTTGTTAGTTTTGCTAGGTAGAGTGCAGCGGATGAGAATACTAGATATGAGTTTGGTGTCTTGGCAGGCTGTACCGCCAACGGTTACAGTTGTGGCTGATGTAAAGCCAGTGCCAGTTAAGTAGAGATCGCCACCAGTCCAGTTGTAGCCTAAGTCTAATGGCTCTACATAAGTTATAGTCTTATCTGAATTACTTTCGCCAAAAATCGTATCTACCATTACGCTATATGTACCTTCTGCCATAGTAGGGAGAATACAAGTTACTTCGGTGGTGGATACTTCCGTAAAGCTAGTACAGGCAGTGCCAGTTGTAGCGTCACCGTTGATGTAGATATTATTGATGTTTTGGAGGAACTGTCCAGTGATGGTTATGGTGTCGCCTTCCCAGACATTTGTGTTGGGAGAAATGCTGGTAATGGTCACAGGCACATAGTTCGCTGTAGCCGTGAATATTAGTTCGTTGCTATACAACCCGGAAGGAATATCCATGTTCACTTTTGCACCAAAGGTGACATCTGTTGCTTCGTCAGTTACTGGAGTGGAAGAACTGCGGATAGTCTCCGCACTGTCATAGGCTGGTACAGGCAGAAAATTTGTTGTTGAGCCATCCAGATTATATCCCCAGGTGTTGACGCTTAGGACTCCAGCCGTAGTATTGCTGGTATTTGCTATTTTGTCTATGCCGTTTGTATGAGTTAAGTCTGTATCGCTGCTTTTTGTGCTCATGGTCAGGGTATATCCCATGATATTATCCGTGGTAACTGTCATATGCATTGTGTCTGAGACCACGGGAGCGGTAGATGCATCGGCAATCGGCAGACTGACACTGCTGTTGTCTATGCTGAACGCAATCGTGCCTCCTGTGCCATCACCATAATCTTCCCCTGCAGCATATGACTCGTGTGGAATGAAGATGAGTGAACCACAGATGAAAGCAAAAGAAAAGGATGCCGCAAATACGGCTATAGCTGTAAGAGCCTTTTGGCTGCGGCCTTGCTTGCCGAATATGCCAAGACTAAGTCCGGAATCTTCCTGACCTGATTGCTTTGTTTTTCTAAGCTTTATAGCCTCTTTCATTCAACCTCCTTAAGCAAAAACTATTAGCGTTATGCATATGGAGAAATGATAGAACGGAATGGGAAATATTGCAATAGTAAAATGAAGCCTTTTATGCAAAAAACTCATAACAGTCCAACGCTGCTATGAGCTTAATTTACTCTATCAAGAGAAATATCGGAGACAAAACGCTACTAATTCTGCTTTACAAATTGCCTAGGTGCAAAAATAGACGATATGCCCAATTTTGTTGTTGGTGGGTGCAAAAAATGATATCGTTTGATTTTGCAAAGTTAATCTGCCCTTGCCAAGGGCTGGATTAATAAGAATTCTCCCATATTATTACGGCAAGTTTCATTTCAAGACAGCAGAAAACCCCTAGAAACTAGGGGTTTTCTGCGTTCTGAGTTTGTATCAAAACTGACATCTTTTTCTGGTGGCTCCGACTGGACTTGAACCAGTGACACAAGGCTCTTCAGGCCTCTGCTCTACCAGCTGAGCTACAGAGCCAACACTTGTTTCATCATACACTATTTTCGCATAAATGCCAAGATTTTCATCACGGCAAAAATCGAGTATTATATATTTATGTCAAAATTATATTTTCGCTATGGCGCTATGGGCTGCGGCAAAACCATGCAGCTCCTCCAGGTCGCCTTCAATTACGAAGAGCGCGGACAAAGCGTCTGCGTCGCCAAACCCGCCACTGATACCAAAAACGGCAACAAACTACTCACTCGTATTGGCCCCGAGCGCGAAAAGCGACAATCTTTTCAAAATTATCAAGCAAGACTACAAGGACGTCGACTGTATCTTGATAGACGAGGCTCAATTTTTGACTCCAGACCAAGCCGACCAGCTCAATGAAGTCGCCATGCTTCTCAATATTCCCGTTATCGCCTACGGCCTACGTCTTAATTTTCGCCAAAGCGACGGCGGTTTCGAGGGAGCAACTCGTCTTCTCCAAATTGCCCATATTATCGAAGAAATCAAAACTATTTGCGACTGCGGACATAAAGCTACACGCCAAGCTCGTTTCTTAAACGACATAATCGTCACTAACGGTCCAGACATATTGATTGACGACGGCAGTAGCGAGATTATCTACAAGGCCCTTTGCCCAAAATGCTACTACGACCTCACGCACCCCCAAAAAACCAAAAAGTAAGCTGGGCTTTTTTAGTTTTTTACTTTTAGTGCTATCATGGCTCTATGCATATCGTTATTGAAGGTCAAGACGCGACCGGCAAAGATACTCAGGCAAAACTTTTGGCCGAATATTTACGCTCTCAGGGCAAAAACGTCGTCCATTATGCCGAATCCGGCACCAGTTCTCCCGATCCTTTTGTCGCCGAAATTGCTAGACTAAATTACGGCACCTCGCAAAACATCGATCATCGCACGCGCGTACTTTTATATTTGACTAATCGCTACGAGCAATGGCGCAAACTCGCCGAACCCGCACTAAAAAATAACGACGTTGTTATTACCACACGTAACTGGTTTTCGACTCTAATTTATGAAGGTTACGCCGGCGGCGTCAGTCGCAGCCTCATCTCTCGCTTACATAAAATTGTCATGCCTAATCACTATTTTCACCCTGACAAAATAGTCATCCTCACCCTTTCTGACAAAAACCGCGAGAAACGCCTCGTCGCCCAGGGCAAACGCCAAACCGAATTTTTCAAATCTCAAGCTGCTGACTTTCAAAAACTAGTCAACAAAAGTTATCTCACTGTCGCCAAAGATTTCAATATCCCGACTCTCGATACCGCCGGCACCCCCGAAGAAGTCCAACAAAAACTCCGCCAATTATTTGAGATTTAATATGCATCCGTCTTGGCAAAATTTTCTCCAAAACGAATTCAAGCAAAACTATTTCCTAGAACTTTCTTTGTTTCTTAAAAACGCCTACGCCACCAAAACTATTTTCCCGCCCAAAGCTCAGGTCTTTTCTGCCTTTACGACTGATTTAGGTAATACCAAAGTCATTATCATTGGACAAGACCCCTATCACGGCCCAAACCAAGCTCACGGCCTAGCCTTTTCCGTTCAAAAAACCGTCCCCACCCCACCGTCACTTCAAAATATCTTCAAGGAAATCCATAGCGATCTGGGGCTACCAATCCCCGACAACGGAAATCTCGGTCGCTGGGCAAAGCAAGGAGTGCTGTTGCTCAACAATACTCTAACTGTGGAAGCTCACCAAGCCGGCAGCCACCGCGGCAAAGGCTGGGAAGAATTTACTAAAAATATCATTGAATATCTAAGTGAAACCCGCCCTCATCTCGTCTTTCTGCTTTGGGGACGCGATGCTCGCTCCAAAAAACCTCTTATCGACAGCGCCAAACATCTCGTGCTTGAAGCCGCCCACCCTTCGCCACTTTCTGCCCATAATGGTTTTTTTGGTTGCAAACATTTCAGCAAATGCAACGAACAGCTAGAAAAATGGGGAGAGACGCCTATCGACTGGTAGCCATTCTAGTATTTTTCTACTTCTCCCAAAACTCTCAATTCCACTCCCGCATCTTTGAACATTTGCTTCGTATCGGCACTTTCATGATAATCTTTTTTTGCAATCACGCATTTGATACCCGAGTTTACGATCAGCATCGCACAGTCGCGGCAAGGGCACATCTTGCAATACAAAGTCCCTCCCGAAATTCGCACGCCGTTTTTTGCCGCCTGCAAAATCGCATTCGCCTCCGCATGCACTGTTCGCTTACAATGCTCGCTCACATGGCCATCCTCGTGTTTAACTTCTTTGATCAAGCAACCTACCTCGTCACATTGCGGTGCCCCTTTTGGTGCGCCCACATAACCGGTAGACAATAAAATATTATCTCTCACGATCACGCAGCCAGACATCCCACGCGGACAAGTCCCCCGCAAGCCCACCGCATCCATAATATTTAGCCAATATTCATCCCAACCCGGCCGATTCGACTTCTTCATTACAACCTCCATTTTGTATTTATTCTAGCACCAGTCCGTCAAAAATCCTATTTTTCAAGACTAGCATAAACATTTTAATCCCTATATAATAATAGAGCATCGCAATACTTCGGTCACTAGCGATTGCCACATCATCAGGTATATCGTCATTGTATATCTGATACTGAGCCAAGGATAATATCGACCAAAGGCTCACATAAATGGCTCCAAATAATCAACAACACAAGGAGTAATTTATGAAAACTGTTAACAAAAATAAAAGTGAACGAGTCGAAGTCATGGCGCTGTTTAACTACAGCCAAACACCTTGCCAACCGCTCCGCTTCAAGCGAGCCAGCGGTAGGGAAGTAGAAGTCACCGAACTTCTCCATGCCAACGTCAAATTTCTAGGCGACGGCGCAAGGCACATTTTCGACTGCCTCGCCGGCAATAAAAATTATCGCCTCGAGTTCGACAGCGGCTCACTGGCTTGGCATCTTTTGCCCTAAGCCAAAGTTCACAAAAAGCCAGCAATCTAAACTAGTTGCTGGTTTTTTAGTTTCCTAAATTTCACACCAAACAGCATCAACAAAAGCGCCAAAACGCTCCCAGCTAAAGCTAGCCCAGCAAACAATGTATTTGCATTTTTTCCAAAATTGCCCCCTCCCAAGGACGCAAGTGTATTTTGCCCAGTATACCCCTGCTCGTCCAATCCTGGCCAAATTTTCGTTACGCTAGCTCCTAAGTTATGATCTCCATCAACACTAGTAAAGACAATTTTTACCTCGCTGCGCAAGTCCAAATCTTCAAGCAAAATTTTCCCTATCCTCGCCTCCGTATAGCCCAAAATGACAGAATTTACAGTAATTAACAAATAAGGCGCTGCCACGTCATCTGACCAATCGACTTTTAGACTATTTTCTCCCGCAACTGACAATTCAATTTCTTGCGGCGACAACATATTTTGTTCTTCAAAATATTCTCTGACAAAAACTTTTGCGTCGACAACGCTACTTAATCCGTACATATCAGTGACTCTCAAACTAATCTTGTGCTCTCCGACTTCGGTAAGAGTATAACTCATTATGGGCCCTGCACTCTCCCGCTCGAACAAAGCATCGCCGTCCAAATCCCACTCGTATTTTGAAATTTCACTGTCAAAACTATAACTTTCTGATGCGTCAAAAATTATCTCTTTTCCTGGCTCAGTATAGTATTCATCAAAAGCCAGCAATGCGAGTGGCGGCAATAATTCCTCTTGGGTTATTTTAGTAACCGAAGCGCGCAAAATAGCACCCTTTTGTTCTGGCAAAGTTTTCACGGGCGGGCCAACAATGCTACTTTGTAGTTTTTTCGGATACCCCCGCAAAGCCTTAAGTACTACCATATCAAAATGCCCTTTTTCGCCATAAATTAAATGTCCCTCATTTACGAACAAATTGCGCGAGCTTCCGCATATCAAATCGTCACGATTACACCATAGCCCGATTTTTCCTCCATACCCCTCCGCCACATAAGGTTTTTTAGCTCCAAAAATACCCTCATACGTCCGGCAATTCGGCGCATAAACTCGGTAGCTCGACAATCCGCTACCAAAACAAGCCTCTGGCAAAAAACCCTTACCTTCCGGCAAATATAAATTTGGATCACCCAGCAATGCCGCATACAAGATATTCCTAAAGTCAATACGCTCGAAGCCGCCAGCTATTACGCTCGCGCCTTGCGAATAGCCAACCAAAATAAACTTTGTTCCCGAACAGCTTTGCGAATAGTCTTTTATGTATTCCGCCAAATTCTCTACACCTTCTCTGACGCTCGCCCCATACTCAAAAGCTTTTCCACCTGACACGGCCGCTCCCAATAGCACCGGCACACTGTCGACTGCCACTGCTTTATACTCTAAATCATAAACTTCATAGCTGAGATCAAACACCTTTTCCGCCCTTGCCGCCGCAGCCTTCAAGGCCCGCCATTCGTCGCTATTGTTTCTCTCTGCACCTGAGCCGCGCGCGTAGATATAATTCAAATCTTTACAGCCACTAAAATCTTTTGCCGTAGCCAATCCTCCTCTACCCAAAATCACTCCACAGCAAATCAAAAACCAAATTATATATTTCATATATCTAAAATACCCAACAATATCCCAATAATAAACCATAACCGTCTTCTTTTCTTTCCACCCTTTAGCTCACATGCTATGATAAACATATGAAAAATATTATTTCCGTAAAAAACTTCGAAATATCCTTTTCTGGCAAAAAAGTTATCAAAAATCTTTCTTTTGTCGTACAAAAAGGTGAAATTTTTGGCCTACTTGGCAGCAATGGCTCCGGCAAAACTACTACTATTCGTACTTTACTAGGTCTTTACAAGGCCGACAAAGGCAAACTACTTATCAACGGCAAAGCTTTTGCACCTTCTGACTCCACTGTCGTTGGCTACCTGCCAGAAGAACGCGGGCTCTACAAAAACGAAAAAGTCCTAGATGTCATGGTTTACTTTGGCAAACTCAAAGGGCTCAAAGATCCCAAACAATGGTCCTTAGACTACCTTGAACGAGTCAATTTGCCAGATGTTGCAAACCAACAAATCAGCAAGCTATCTTCTGGCATGCAACAAAAAGTTCAGCTCGGCATCACCATTATGGGCGACCCGGAAGTTCTTATTCTTGACGAACCCACCAAGGGCTTCGACCCCGTCAATCGCCGTCTGCTTATGGACATCATAGACGAACTCCACGCTAAAGGTAGCGCAGTCATCCTTATCACTCACTATATGGACGAAGTCGAGCGACTTTGCGATCGCGCCCTGCTCCTAAAAGACGGCGTCGCGCGTGCCTATGGCAGCATCGCCGATATTCGCAAAGAATTCAAAGGCAAAAGTCTAGACCAGATATTTGTAGAAGTTTATGGAGAAAATAATGAAGAATACTAATCTCAAACATATCATTTCTTTTGAAGTTATTCGTAGCCTCAAAAAGCCTACCTTTTGGCTCGCCGCCATTTTACTGCCAATCGCCCTCGTCGGCTATATCGCTCTTGCCGGGCTCGTCGGCTACAATACCGGATCGGTGATAGAAAGCAATAGCGACTCTAGTGATCTGCGCCTCGGACTCTATGACGCCGCCGCTTATCTTGACGCCCCTACGGAAGACAATTATCAAATCGTCAACCAAGACAACGAAATCCAAAAACTCCAAAGCTTTGATTCCGAAGAACAGGGAACTGACGCTGTCAAAAATGACAATCTCGACGTCTTTTACTCCATAGACCCAGATTTTACTTCCAACCTCCAAGTCAGAATTTTCACCAAGAACGACCAGCTCAGCCTCTTCTCAGATTATCAAGCACCCATACAACAACTTCTAGCCAGCTCGGCCATGAGCCGCATTGACCCAATCGACCTCAGTGTAACTACAGGAAATATCGCTATAGAAAGCATAAATTTTTCTGCGTCTAACGAAACCGTCGACCCTTTAGAGCGCGTTGGCACCATGGTCGTGCCTATTATCGCTCTCGTATTATTCTATATACTAATCGTCCTATTCGGCAACCGCCTCACCACCGCCATGGTCGAAGAAAAAGAAAACCGCATCAGCGAGATGATTCTAACTAGTGTCAAGCCTCAAGATTTAATTATCGGAAAAATTGTATCCTTAATCATTTTAGGCTTCATCCAAGTCGCCGTTTTAGTTGTCCCAATTATCATCGCCGCCATATTCGGCTATCGCAACGACCTAATCCCCGCCAATCTAATTATCAACTGGAACCCCTGGCTCGTAATTTCATCTCTACTACTACTCCTTTTGTCCTATTTCCTTTTTGCTGGCCTTTGCGTCACCATCAGCACGCTCGTCCCCACCGCAAAAGACGCCAGCTCGTTCTCGTCCGTCCTGATGATTCTTGTCATTTTGCCAATGTTCTTCATCAATAATTTTATGACCGACCAGCCCAGTACTATCGCCTACGCCCTCTCTTATTTCCCGCCGTCCGCGCCTATCGCTCTTTTGCTTCGTAACGCCTTTGGCACTCTACCAATTTGGGAACTCCTACTCGGTCTTGCCGTCATCGCAGTTTCATCCTATTTCGTCGTCCGTCTTGCCGTCTTTATCTTCAAGCGTTCTGCTATCGAATTCAGCAGCAAGGTCTCACTCAGCGCCTTATTAAATAAACCTCGCCACAGCTGGTCCAAGAAAAAATAACTAATAAAAAATACGGCAGTTTTTTCGCTGTCGTATTCTTATTCTGTGATTTTATTTTTTCACGACTAGAGCAATCGGCGTCTGTTCGTGCCCTTGCCCTAAAGGATTATCTGCAAACATTTCTGCCAACCGTTTATCGTCGCCGTCAAAACTTTTCCCCAAAATATTACGGCCAAGATCATTAGCGTCAATAATCACCACGCCAGCGAAATTCTCACTATGCTTCGGACTCAAACTCTTGCGAATTTCTCTTGCCAAACGCCTCGCCACGTCATCCGGATTCTTTGGCGCCAATTTGGCCGAAACATTTGCTGGATAAACCGAATATTCCGTTGGCCCATCAATCGCCCGCACATCGCCGCCCGCCACGATATAGAACCATCCGCTTTTTCCGATTACCTTACCAAAAGCCCCCGCCATAGATGCCCACAGAATCTTCGGCAAGCCCACCTCACGAATTGCCAACTCCATAGTAAACGGACTCCCCAAGCCGATACCGTAAGGTGTCTTTTTTACAAAACGGCTCAAGAATCTCGCCGACGGTCGCGGCTTGATGTCCCATAAAAAGTACGAACGCCCCTGCGTAATCGCCACAATCTTTTCGCTTATAAACACATACCATTCGTTCATTTTTTTATTTTTTAATTCTTTTTCCGACAAAGTTTTCTCAACCCGCTCAGTCACAAACTTCACTATTTTTGTTTTCGCGTCCACAGCTTCCGTTCGCAATGGATAACGCGCAAAAGTTTCATCACCAATCTCAATATCTATTTTTTTCTTGCCATTTGGCTCAAAGTCACTAGATTTAACTTTCGCTTTTGGTTTTGGCGTATCAAAATAACGCCGCATCCATAACTCCACTGCCGCTAATCGCCAAAAGGTCATACTGCCTGCCGTATTCTTACCGGCGATAAACTCTTCGAAAGCCGCCACGACCGCCTCTTGATCAAAGTATTTTCTCCCTTTAAACTCTTCTGACATAAAAATACCGTAGAAATAATTTTTTAGGTGCAAAAACCACTCGTGCTCCGGCGTCGTAAAGCCAATTTTGTTCCTACGCTTACGAATCAAATCTGGCAAAACCCCCTCCAAACTATCTCGCAAAATTCGCTTATTCCAACCTTTTTTGATAATCGCCGCGTCTTCCAGCGAAAAAACAAATTCAATCAAATCCTTATCCAAAAATGGCACGCGCCCTTCCAGACCAAATCGCATCGTATTGCGATCCTCATAGCGCAACAGTGCCGGAATGCTGTTTTTGAACAAATCATCCATCAATCTTAACTTCAAATTGTCCTGTATGTTCTCGAACTTTTCGCCGCTATACTTTTCGGCAAAATCCGCTTGCATCAAACTTTTTGCGCTTACAGATTTCTTAAATTTACCCTTTAATTGCATACGTCCATATTTCCAAAGCACGTCCAAAGAACCGCAAGCCTCACCCAAAAACTTCATAAAACTTTCTTTTTTCAATTGACGCAAATATACAAAATAATACGGTAAATACCCCGCCATGGTTTCGTCCGCTCCTTGACCGTCCAAAAGTACCGTCACATGCTTTGACGCTTCTTGCATAACCTTATACTGCGCATAAGGCCCCGAACTCACAGTCGGCTCTTCTTGAGTTTTTAAGAAATCCTCTAGCTCAACTTTGAACTCATCCGCGTTTGGGCGAATTTTATGCGCTACCACATTTTCTCCGCAAGCTTCAACCGCCGAATCGACATATTTTTCTTCATCATTTATCGAACCAGGGAACACCGCAGAAAACAAATTTTGCTTTGCTCCTACGCTACCAGTAGCGGCTTCTTCCGTTTCCATAAGCTTCGCAATCAATACCGCCACTGACGAAGAATCCAACCCTCCCGACAGGGAAGTACCGACCGGCACGTCACTTCTTAGCCGCACCCTCACGGCACGCTCCAGATGCCTACGGTAATCCATTGCCGCCTCATTGCCGTAAGGCAAATTATGCTTTGCCGCTTTTTTAAGCTTAGCCGACAAATCCGAATATTTTTCGAGCTTAATTTTTCCGTCCCTACCAATCGTCAACAATTCTCCAGGCAAAATCCTTAGCACTCCGTCAAAAAAGGTCTCTTTCCCATCATCATGCACACGAAAATTCAAATACCTATATATAATCTTGTCGTTTGGTTTTTTCTCGATCAAGCCACTCTCGACAATCGGTGTCAATTCAGATGCAAAAATCAATCCGTCCTCTAGCGGAGCATAGTATATGGGCTTAATGCCAAAATGGTCACGGCACAAAACCAACTCATCAGATTTTTCGTTGTATAAAGCAATCGCCCACATACCATTAAACCGATTAAAACAATCTTTTCCCCATTTTTCATAAGCCGCCAAAACAACTTCCGTATCAGAGTCAGTCGTAAACTTATACCCCAAAAGCCTTAACTCGTCCCTCAGTTCAATGTAATTGTATATTTCGCCGTTAAAGGCAATTGCGAAACGCTTGTCTGCGCTTAGCATTGGCTGCGCACCGCCTTTTTTGTCTATAATAGATAGTCTTCTATGCGCTAACCCGGCTTTTTTGCCCACGAAAACCCCACAACCGTCCGGCCCACGATGCGCCATTTGAGTATTCATTTTGTTTAGCAGTTTTTTATCTGCCATGCTTCCATAAAAGCCGCCAATTCCGCACATGTTTTTCCTTTTTTTATCTTCTTATCCTAGTATAGCACTTTTGATATTTCTCTTGCCTTTTTTAACCACTCTTATGATATACTATCTGTAACTCAAAAAACTTTTAAGAATAAGCACAAAAACTATTGACACGCTACATATAGCGTACTAATATAGATGCAAGCGCTACATATAGCGTAATCGCCCTAAAAGACTAAACTAGCGCGAACGATTATAGCGTAGCAATTAAATCAACCAAACAACATAAAACTGGGTAACACCTAGGAGGTAATTTTTATGTTCAAAAAAATTAAAAAACGCGACGGCAAAATCGTCAATTTCAATCCAGAAAAAATCACCATCGCTATTACTAAAGCCGGCACCGCTACCGAAGAATTCGGCGAAGCTCGTGCCAAACAATTATCCGAAAAAGTCCTAAAGCTGGCAGAGGAGCAAGTCAAAACCCGCATCCCCCAAGTCGAGCAAGTTCAAGACCTTGTCGAACAAGTACTGCTGGAATCTAAATTCAAAAAGACCGCCAAAGCCTATATTCTTTACCGCGAAGAACGCAACCGCATCCGCGAATCCAATAGTCGCCTCATGCACACTTTTGCCACCATTTCCCAAGCTGACGCCAAGGAAGACAGCGACGTCAAACGCGGCAACGCTAACGTTGACGGTGATTCCGCTATGGGCAAAATGCTCCAATTTGGCGCCGAAGGCTCCAAAGAGTTCGCCAAAACTTTTCTCATGGATGAGCGCTTTGCTCGTGCCCACGATAGTGGCGAAATCCACATCCACGATCTAGATTTTTGGGCTACAGGTACACTCACTTGCTGTCAGACCGACCCTACAAAACTCTTCGAAAACGGTGGTTTTAATACTGGACACGGTCATCTCCGTACACCAAATTCCATCGGCTCCTACGCCGCTCTAGCCGCTATTATCTTGCAGGCCAACCAAAATGAACAGCACGGCGGTCAGTCTATCCCGAACTTCGATTACGCAATGGCGCCAGGCGTCAACAAAACCTATCGCAAGGCCCTCAAGAGCAACTTAGTAAAATACAACAAATTTGCCAGCAAAAAACTTACCGCTAACTTTGATGATATCAATTTTGGTGACGACAAAAAACTTGCCAAACTCAAAATTCCTCAGGAAGTTACTGACGAAGCCAAATCCGACACCGAACGTCAAACCCAGCAAGCCATGGAGGGTATCGTGCATAACCTTAACACGATGCATTCCCGTGCCGGCGCACAGGTTCCTTTCACTTCTATCAACTTTGGCACCGACACTACCCCAGAGGGCCGCTTAGTCAGCAAGTACTTCCTAGAAGCTATTAGTGCTGGACTCGGTCACGGCGAAACGCCAATTTTCCCAATCTCAATTTTCAAGGTCAAAGAAGGTGTCAACTATAACCCAAAAGATCCCAACTATGATCTCTTCAAGCAAAGTATGGAAGTTTCCGCCAAACGTCTCTTCCCGAACTTTGTCTTCCTAGACGCGCCCTACAACGCTCAATATTACAAGCCTGGCCACCCAGAAAACGAAGTTGCTACTATGGGCTGCCGCACCCGCGTCATGGCTAGCGTATTCCCAGAATCCGACGGTGTCGCCCATGGTAGAGGGAACATCTCCTTCACCACTATCAACTTGCCTCGCATCGGCATCAAGCACGGCATCGCTACCGGCGACCGCAAAGAAGCCGACTGGAGTGCTTTCTACAAAGAACTCGACGAAAAACTTGACATTGCCGCCGATCAGCTTCTCGAACGCTTTGAATTCCAAGCTAACCAACATGTCTATAACTTCCCCTTCCTCATGGGTGAAGGCAACTGGATTGGCAGCGAAAAACTCAAACGCACCGACACGCTCCGGGAAGTCATCAAGCATGGCACCCTCTCTATCGGCTTCATCGGCCTAGCCGAAGCCCTAGTGGCTCTCACCGGCAAACATCACGGCGAGTCCGAAGAATCTCGCGAACTTGGGCTAGATATCGTTACCCACATGCGTGAGCGTATCGACAAAATGGCCAAAAAGCATCGCCTCAACTTCTCACTCCTAGCTACACCTGCCGAAGGCACCGCTGGCCGCTTTACTAAAATGGATCGCAAAGAATTTGGCGAACTCAAAGGCGTCAACGACCGTGACTTCTACACTAACTCTTACCATGTACCAGTCTACTTCCCAATTTCCGCTTTTGAGAAAATCGAAATCGAAGCTCCTTACCACGCTCTCTGCAATGCCGGACACATCACTTACATCGAACTGGACGGCGACCCAACTCAAAACGTCGACGCTTTTGAAGCGGTCATCCGCAAAATGAAAGAAGAGGGGATCGGCTACGGCTCTGTCAACCACCCAGTCGATCGCGACCCAGTCTGTGGCTTTTCTGGCATTATTGCTGGCGATATCTGCCCAGCCTGCAATCGCAGAGAAGGCGACGTGCCATTTGAGCGTCTCCGCCGTATCACTGGCTACCTAGTTGGCTCACTCGAGCGCTGGAACGACGCTAAAAAGGCCGAGGAAAAAGCCCGCGTCAAGCACAGCGTCACTGGCGTATATTCTCGCGCCGAAAAAGCCGAACGCGAAGCGGCCAAACATAGCGCCAGCCACGCTGTAGGCAAAGATTAATAAAAACTAACCAAGGAAACAAGCATGAGTACCATTCGACTTTCAGGACCCACCGAACGCGATAGCATCGTCAACGGCTACGGGCTACGTGCAGTCGTCTGGACTCAAGGCTGTTTCGCACATTGCAAGGGCTGCCAAAACCCTGAATCATGGGACCCAGAGGGGGGCTATCTCGCTAATATCGACGACGTCAAACAAGAGCTAGCCGCCCTCAAAGGCCAAAGCGGACTCACCTTCTGTGGCGGCGAACCTTTTATCCAGCCAGAAGCCTGCAAAGAAATTGCCGACTTCGTTAAAAAAGAACTCGGCTGGAACGTTTGGTCTTTTTCTGGCTATACCTACGAACAAATTGTCGAACATGGCGGCGCCGCCCTAGACTTCCTTAATAGTCTAGACGCCATCATCGACGGGCCATTTATTCTCGCCGAACGCGATCTCACCCTCAAGTTCCGCGGCTCTCGCAACCAACGCCTAATCCATTTAGACCACGGCAAAATCACCAAAATCGAATAAGCAAACGCTCCATAAAAAATATCTGCCTTTGAGAGAGCAGATATTTTTTTAATCACTTACTTTTTATTCCGTCCGATTTGCCTCTGGCCTCGTGATCTTATCCAGCATCGGTAGAATCATCCGAATAATCAAATAGGTCAAGACTACACTACCGCCCAACATCACGAAATACAATGACTTCAACGCTACGCCTAGACTATTCCCAACCATATTTATAAACACCGCGTCCAGAGCATAGCTCGGCGCTTTCTCCAAAATCCCCAGTAATGCATATTGTACTTCCATGCCTCAACTATACACTCAGTGCATAGTTGCTGTCAGCACAAAATATCCGCCATTTCTGACGGATATTTTAATTTCTAATTTGGCTGGGTCGGCAGGGTTCGAACCTGCGAATGCTGGGACCAAAACCCAGTGCCTTACCACTTGGCGACGACCCACCAGTAGCTACAAATATACCATATTTAAGCAAGCAAGTACACGCTTATCTGCCCTGACACTCAAAATTAGCGTATAATGGAGTGATGAACGATAAGAATACTCTATTAGAAGTCCGCAATCTGCACAAGATTTACGGCAAAAAACACAATAAGTTCTCGGCGCTAAAAGGCTTGAATTTCGATATTAAAAAAGGCGAATCCGTCGCTATCATCGGCAAATCCGGCTCCGGCAAATCTACCCTTATGCATCTACTAGCCTTATTAGACAAGCCCACCAAAGGCCAAATCAAACTTAGTGGCATTCCCACTTCGAAGCTCAAAGCTCGCAAATTAAATCGTCTACGCAATCGCGAATTCGGTTTTGTTTTTCAGTCATTCTTCATGAACCCAAACGACAGCGTATCAAATAACGTTATTTTACCGCTAAAAATCGGCGGCATCGGATTTTTGAGTCGTCGCAGCCGCGCTCTAGCCGCCCTTAAAACTGTCGGGCTAGAAGACAAGGCTAAAAACAAAGCCGTTGACCTTTCGGGCGGACAAAAACAACGCGTCTGTATCGCCCGCGCTATCGTTACCAACCCAAAAGTAATCTTTGCTGATGAACCTACCGGCAACCTTGACAGTCAAACTGGCGAAAAAATCACCAAGCTCCTTTTTGACCTTAACCGCGAAAAGGGAATTACTCTTATCATCGTCACTCATGACCCTGACCTTGCCAAAAAATGCCAGCGCCAAATTCATATCAAAGACGGCGAAATCCTTAGTGACAAATCTGACAAGAAAGGCAAAAATTAATGAAAACTCTAGATATTATCGCACAAGCCAATAGCAATCTCTTGCGCTCTAAAGCTCGCACCTTCCTTACTATTCTTGCTATTTTTATCGGCTCATTTACTATCATCCTCAGCTCCGCCATCAACTCCGGCGTCAACGATTTTATCGACCGTCAAGTCGAGTCTATTGGCGGCGAAGGCTACATCGAAATTATGCCTGCGGCAATCGAAGAGCAGATCGCTAATTTAATGGGCGGTTCTTCCGACCCTATTATTTACAATCCCGATAGTAATTCTTCTGAAATATCTTATCTTAGCGACAAAACCATCGCCAAAATTAAAGAAATCGACCATATCAAACCCGAAAGCGTTCGCCCGTTTTTAAGCGCCAATGCTGAATATATCACTAGCGAAGCTACCGAAGAAAAATACAAAATTCGCGTCCAAGCCATGCCTTCCGAAACTCTTAATATCGACATGGTAGAGGGCAAAAACATCGACATCGACGGCGACCTCCCAGAAATCGCCTTACCAGATAATTACGCCAAAGTACTCGGCTACGACTCAAACACCGACATCGTTGGCAAAACCGTCGTCATCGGCGTCAAAGATTCCGTCACGGGCAAAATCAGCGAAATCTCCGCAACTGTTAGCGGCATCCAAGCTCCCGGCATCATCAGTATGGGTCGCAGCTGGATCAACGAAGTTCTTAATCAAAAGATGTTAGAAGTCGCCAACGCCAATCTTCCAGCCGAGTACGCCAACAAAACCATGTATGCTACTGCCGAATACGACCCTACCATTACAAGCGAAGAGCTAGATAAGCTTCGTGAAGATTTTGCAGCACTCAAACTCTCTATTTCTACCACAGAAGACCAAGCCGGTATGATTCGTACTTTCTTTGACGTTATTCTTATCGTCTTTTCGATCTTTGGCGGCATCGCCTTACTCGCTGCCGCTATCGGCATCGTCAACACCCTCCTTATGTCCGTATCTGATCGCACCCGCGAAATCGGCCTCATGAAAGCCATGGGCCTAAGCAGCTTCAAAGTATTTCTATCGTTTGCTTTTGAAGCCATTTCTCTCGGCTTTTGGAGTTCACTTATCGGTACCGGCGTCGCTATGGCCGTTGGCTTTGCCGCCAATAGCGCCTTCCATGCCCCCGGTGGCTTCCTTGAAACCTTCCCAACCTTCTCGCTCGTCAGCTTTACCCCAAGCAACATCCTCTCTATATTTATAATTATCATGCTAATTGCCTTCCTTGCCGGTACTCTTCCTGCTATCCGCGCCGCTCGCAAAAACCCAATCGACGCCCTACGTTACGAATAAAATATTTATGCAAAAAATCATCGCCAAAACTTCCAAATTAGTCCCTGGCGGGCAAGCTCTAGCCACCTTAGATGACGGCAAAAAAGCCTTCATCTGGGGGGCTTTGCCGAACGAAACAGTTGAAATCGAAATCACCAAAAACAAGCGCTCCTACTGCGAAGCTATTGTCACGAACGTCATTACGTCAAACCCAGAACGCATCGCCCCAAAAGACGCCTGCTATCTCTCCACCTCGCCCTGGCAAATCTTTAATTACGATTTCGAGCTTCAACAAAAAAGCCTCCTTATCCAAGAAGTTTTTGCACAACATAAAATCCAACTCGCCGCCCCAAAAATCTCTAGCGACGGCAAAGATTTTTTCTATCGCAACAAAATGGAATATTCTCTCTACTGGGACAATACGGAACAAAAAATTTTTCCAGCTTTTCACCAACGCGGCACGCACCGCAAAACCCCTATCACCAATTCATCCATCGAGCGTCCTGAAATCTTCCAAAAAGCCCAAGAGATTATCGACGAACTAAACAGCAAAAACGCCGCCGCGCGCGACTATCAATCGCTTCTCATTCGCGCCAATCAGCAGGGAACTACCAGCGCCGCCCTGTTCGAAAACTTCAAACCTCGCCCCCAAATGCAAACTTTAACCGATCAAATCTTAGGACAAGCCTACTCCTATTCGCCGAACGGCTTTTTCCAAATCAACCTCCCAGTCTACGAAATGGCGCTTCAAGAAATCGCCAAGCATATCGACACCCATAAAGTCCTTGACCTTTATTCTGGCGTCGGTACTATTGGGCTTTCCGTTGCCAAAAATCACGACTTAGCTCTCGTCGAAACCAACGCTAGCGCCTTCTCTGAACTCGAAAACAACTGCAAAAGCTTACTCGATGAAGCGCAGGTCAAAACTCCGACAACAGATACAAAAGTCCGCCCCGTGCTCGCAAAATCCGAAGAAGTTTTAGATTTTATCCAGCCCGACACTAGTGTAATTTTAGATCCACCACGCGCCGGCTGCGACGCCAAGCTCATAGACCGCATCAACCAAACGCTCCCGCCAAAAGTCATTTATCTCTCCTGCAATCCTGCCACTCAAGCTCGCGATCTCGCCGAACTCACGAATAATTACCAGATCAAGCATATCCAGGCCTTCAACTTCTTTCCTCGCACGCCTCATATTGAAAACCTCGTCATCCTCCAGCTTAAATAAATTTTCACACAATTACAGAAATATGTTATAATATATAGCATAGCTTTTTTATTTTATTCGAAAAATGTCTAGTACTTTAAGGAGGAATCATTATGCTTTCCAGTTTTGCAATCTTTTCAGACAGCACGTCAGACCTCACCAGTTCTCAATGCTCAGACAACGATATTCACCTACTTCAGCTCGGGGTTTCAATACCAGGAATACCGAATAGTCAGACGCAAAACATCAGCACTGGCAAGTTTTACCAACTGCTAACTCCCCAACGCCTCGCCAAAACATCCGCAGTCAATCCTGGCGAATATAAATCGTTTTTTCGCGCCAGCCTCATGAATGACCAGGATGTTCTTTATTTAGGCTTCAGCAGTACAATGTCTAGTAGCTTCCAGAACAGCCTTATCGCCGCTAGCGAACTTCAGGAACAATTTCCCACCAAACGCATCATCTGTATTGACACTAAATCTGTAGCTCCGGGGCTTGGTATGCTCGTAAAGCTCGCCGTGAAAGAACGCAACGCTGGTAAAGATATCGATGAAGTAGCCGCTATCGTCCGCCAGTCTTGCCTCAAAATGACTCACTGGTTCTCGGTTGACGATTTCAGCTACCTAAAAGCCGGCGGACGCATTAGCCCCACCATGGCCGACATTGCTAAAATATTAAAAGTCTATCCAATTATGCACTTTGACGAGAGTGGAGCAATATTAAAGCACGGCACAACTCGTGGAACAAACGCCACTTTGCGCAGTCTTGCGAAAATAGCCTACGAAACTAATATCGAAGAAAATTTCGTAATAGCACACGGCAATGCTCCCGAAAAAGCCAAAAAACTCGCTGACTATGTCCGCGAAAAAATGCCAAACGCCAAGATTGAATTTGCTCGGATCGGCCCAATTATTGGCGCCCATGTCGGGCCGTCAGCTATCGCAATCTTCTTTTTTGCTAAAGACCGAGAATATCCCTCCAAATAGCCGCTTCTTGCGGCTATTTTTAATCCCTCTAAGCTTATTTCATGCTACTATTAAAATATGAATATTACTATTTTTGGTGCCGGCGCTTTCGGCACTGCTCTCGGCAAAGTCCTAAGCGACAACCATCACGAAATTACTTATTATGACGTCAAATACGACACTACTCTGACCCAAGCTATCGATAGTGCCGAGGTTCTAGTATTCGCCGTACCTACGCCAAACTTGCCCGAACTATTGTCCAAATTACCAGAAAATTCCCGCCAACTCCCCAGTATCATTACCAATAAAGGCTTATTCTCTCTCGAGCCACTAGCTCCGCTCAAACATTGCTACATACTTTCCGGCCCAGCTTTTGCTAGCAATCTCAAGGCCGCCGAAAAAGTCACACTCACCGCCACTAATCCTCTCGTCAGCCAAATTCTCGCCAACGATTATCTCTCTATCGAACTTTCTCAGGACGCCCTTGGTGTGCTTTTGTGCGGCACCCTTAAAAACATCTACGCTATCGGCGCCGGGCTCTTCACTAACAATATAGAAGATATTTCATCTTACCTAAACGAAGCTCTCCAGGAAACCAAACTTTATCTCGAAAACTCTGGCGCCGACCCCGCCACTGCTGATCTGTCTTGCGGCATTGGCGATCTCACTCTCACCGCCACCTCTTCCGAATCTCGCAACCTACAATGCGGCAAGCTCTTGCGCCAAGGCGAAACTTTAGACAACATCAAAACCAAACTCGGCACCATTGAAGGAATTTCCGCCCTAGAACACGCCGATCGCGGTCAATATCCTCTCATCCGAAAAATATACGCGAAGGTTTTTTAATTATGAACTTTCAATCCGCCTACGCCATGCTTAATCCTGACCAAAAAAAGGCCGTAGATCAAATTGACGGCCCTCTCCTTGTTATCGCCGGACCAGGAACTGGCAAAACCCAACTCTTGTCTACTCGTACCGCAAACATCTTGCAAAAAACCGACACCAACCCCGAAAACATCCTCTGTCTTACCTTCACCGAAGCCGGTGCCAGCGAAATGCGCTCTCGCCTCAACTCCCTTATTGGTCCAGCCAGTAGCAAAATCAACATCTCTACTTATCACGCTTTTGGCTCCGATATTATTTATCTCTACAACAATTTCGCCACTTGCGCGCGTCGCCTCGATACGCCGCTAGACCCGGTCCGCCAATACAAAATCATCAGCGATATCAGAGACTCACTAAAACACAACGATATTCTAAAAAACGGTAAAATCTCCGACATCATCTCCTCAATCGCCGAAATCAAAACCGCAAGATTATCCGCCGCCGACCTCAGCAAAATTGCCAACGAAAACCTCCTTGACTCCCAAAAAATCAACGCTGCCACTTCGCAAATTCTAGGAGAAATACCCAAAGGCGCCAAGTTCGACACGGTTCTGCCATTTTACGAGCAGGTTAGAGAAGCGCTCGCTCCGCTTGTCAGCCAACAAAACATCACCGGCAAAGTCGAGCGCATCGCCAACTCCTTGCTCGACTCCCTCAACGACACTATCAGCGAACAACAAAGCGCCGAAAAACCTTCCACCTCCGCCCTAACCAAATGGCGCTCCAAATTTTACGAAAAGGACGACCAGGACCAATTCGCTCTTAAAAATCTCATCGCCAACAAAAAACTACTATCCTTAGCTAATGTCTTAAATGTGTACGACCAGATTCTCGCAAAAGACGGCCTGTTTGATTTTGCCGACATGATCGAAGAGGCAATCTCTTACCTTAAAACCAACGATGCCTTCCGCTATTCCGTCCAAGAAAAATATCAGTATATCTTACTTGACGAGTTCCAAGATACTAATGACAGCCAATTAGAGCTCATCCGCCTTATCGCCGATTACGAAAAGCCCAATATTATGGCTGTCGGCGACGACGACCAGGCTATTTTTGCCTTCCAGGGAGCCAGATACTCCAATCTATTAGACTTCCAGAAACTTTTTGGGGCCCAAGTGGTCGTTTTGACCACTAATTATCGCTCTAGCCAAGACATTATTGACCTTGGTGCATCAACCGCAGGTCAAATCTCCGAGCGTTTTTCCACAAAATACAATATCGTCAAAAAGCTCACTAGCTTCCTCCATCTCATCAAAAAACCTCAGTCTGCCCCTGTTAATGCCCTTATCGAGCGTCGCGAATTCGTCGCTGCCCCTAGCGAATATAGTTTTATCGCAGGTCAAATCTCCGAATTAATCAAATCTGGCACCGACCCGCAAAGTATCGCCGTCATCTCTCCTAAACACAAGCACCTAGAAGCTCTTGTCCCTTATTTTAACGCGCATCCAGAGGTCAAGCTCGCTTACGAAAAACGTGAAAACATCCTCACTAGCCCCGAAATTCAACCGCTCATAAAAATTGCTACTCTAGCCTACAATCTAGCCAAAGTTCAACCCAGTGCCCCAGACCTCTTAGAGATCTTGAGCTTCCCGTTTTGGGGCATCAAACCCTCTGATGCTATCCGACTCGTCAGCGAAGCCCGCGAAAAACACCTTTCTGCGCTAGATTACCTCAATTCATCCGAAGACTCAAGATTCCAAGAACTTAGTACTTTTTTTGCCGAACTCGCAGTCCGCTCTCTAGACACTCCACTCGAAATAGTCCTCGACTGGATATTAGGCAATGCTCCTCTGAACGATTATCGCAGCCCATACCTAGAATACTTTACTCAAGAAAACAATTATTCCGCTATCCATTTCTACGAAAATCTCAGCGTGCTCAGAGAACGCGTCTTAGAATACACACCAAAAGAACAGCTTCGCCTTGCCGACCTTGTTAGCTTCGTCAACGACTTTAATCTTGCCGAACAAAAAATCATCAACACTAGCCCCTATCAAGATGCCGACGCCGCAGTTCGTCTACTCTCCGCCCATTCGTCCAAGGGACTTGAATTCGACCATGTTTTCCTTATCTCCCTCGACAATAATTCTTGGGGTACTGGCAAAGGCAATAACAATACGCTCGTCCTCCCTAAAAACCTCGAGTTTGTCCGCCACACTGGTGCCACCGAAGACGAAAAGCTTCGCCTCTTTTTCGTAGCAATCACTCGCGCCAAGCGTCACCTCTATCTATCTAGCTCTCTCAAAGATTTTACCGGCAAACAGCTTCAGCCCCTCAAATTCCTCCAGGAAAGCAACGGCAACTCGCCTCTTCTGCCCGTAATCTCTCAACAAATTATCAAAATCGACGAGTCTGCACCTAACCTCAGCGCCCTTCAAAACAACTGGGTTGGCCGCTACGACATCAGAAACCCAGAAATCCAAACCATTGCCACCAAAAAACTCGAAAACTACCGCCTTTCCGCCTCCGACCTGACCTCATATGTCGGTATTATTTATGCCGGTCCTCAAGAGCTCTACAAACGACGCATCATCGGCGACATTAGTGCTTACTCCGCTAGTGCAAGCTACGGCAACTTCATTCATGACACTTTAGATCGCGTCACAAAAGAGAAGCTCGACAACAAAAGCGCCTTGGAACTCTTCAAGGAGTCCGTACTGGCCGCCGATCTTGACCCAGAAGACAGGGAAGACCAACTCGAAAAAGGCTTAGACAATCTTGCTATCTATCTAGAATCCCGCGGCGATTTCTTGCGCCAAGATCAACATTTTAGCGAAGTGTCGTTCGGCAAAGAGCGTCTGAGCTTTACTATTGACGGGGTGACTGTCCCGATTAGCGGCAAAATCGACCACATCGCTATCAACCAAGCTGACAAAACCATCACTATTACCGATTTCAAAACCGGCAAATATCACAACGAATCTTGGGATTCTCACCCCAGCCTCTACCTCTACAAGCTACAGTTGCAATTCTACAAACTACTCCTGGAATCTAGCGTAGAATATCGCAACTACCAAATCAACTCTGCCGTCATCGATTTCGTTACCCCCGACGACGAGGGCAAAGTCCACCAAAAAGAACTAATCTTCGATGAAAAGTCCTTACAAGATATGAAACGCCTCGCCACCAGCGTCTACCAAAATATCAAACAGGTAAATTTCCCCGACACCAATGACCGCGAAAAGACCCTTCGTAGTATCAAGGAGTTTGTCGCCGAACTCCTTGACCAAAATATCTCAGAAACTTCATCTAAAAACTAGCATAAGTAGTATTTTATTCTCCACCTCAATAACACACATGAATTTATTGACTTTTATTACTGCAAGTGATATAATAAAAACACATGCATACTGCATAGTTCCTCAACAAGGAGGTGTTTTTTATTTTTAGCAAAGAGTAGTCACTGAATTCTAAAATATTTTTTTTCAGAAAGGACGTGTTATGTTTGACTTATTCTTGCCCAAACTGCGGTAGACCGCACCAAACCCAAGAAGGCGCTAACTCCTGTTGCCGACACGGTAAGCAACCTTGCCGTGAATGCGGCGGCAGCGGCAAAAAAACCGAATGGGGAGCGCCAAGCCAAACCTGTAAAGCTTGCCACGGCACCGGCTACGCACAGTAGCCATAAAAGTATACATTATTATACGCCACGTTGCGCATGCGGCAAAAAAAGACGTGCAAAAACTTTTCATATCCTAGCTACAAAAAACACATTATCTCAAAAGCCAGCATATCAAGGTGCTGGCTTTTTCATACTCATACCCCCAAAAGTTTTACCACCTATTCTATTCGCCCACCAAACAACGCACCGCAAATCCATAACGTTTCACGTTATAATTTGACGGATAAATATAGGTCGTCGCCGAGAATAAGTTGTGTGAAGCGGTTGCGGAATAAGCCGTCCCCGTCCAATAGAACGAGTACTTTCCTTGGTAGTTAAAGCCATTTTGATAAAATCCGGAAAGCGCTCCCCGGAAAGGTCCATTTGGATAAAAATTATCTTTATAAAGCCCGTTCGTATTATTATTGGTATTATTTGCCGCCCAATCAGTCGTCAACCCATCATCTTCCGCCATAGCGGCATTCAAAATACCCGTATCAGAACTAGCCGAACTTACACCAATATCTTTTGGCAAACGCCATCTACTTCGAGCCGGACTGCAGCGACTGCATCTTGTGAAGACAGGCGTGCGCGCGAAAGGTTTTCGAAAATGGGATTAGGTTAGGGCTTAAGTTATTCTAGTGTATGACATTTTTAAAGTTTTAATCTGTGTTTATAAAGTTAGGCTTGGGAGGGCAAGGAATTTGCCACTTACCTACCAAATGTTATATAATATATAGATGAATTTTTGGGACCAATTTAATCCAGGCTTTACGATTCTCGCCCCAATGGAAGGCGTTACGGATATTGTATTTCGCCAAGTCGTAGCTCGCGCCGCTCGCCCCGACATTTATTTTACCGAATTTACCAACGTTTCTAGCTACGCCAGCGAGCAGGGCAGAGCTAACGCACTCGAACGTTTTCGTTTTCTCCCCACTGAGCAGCCTATCGTAGCTCAAATTTGGGGCGTCAAGCCCGAGCATTTTGCCATTACGGCTCAGGGACTTAAAGATCTCGGCTACCCAGCTATAGATATCAATATGGGTTGCCCAGACAAACACGTTGTCGCCAACGGCGGAGGATCCGCTCTCATCAAAAATCCTGAACTCGCCACCGAAATTATCGCCGCCACCAAAAGTGCCGGACTCCCCATTTCCGTCAAAACTCGACTTGGTTATTCTCGCCCCGAAGAATTTGAAGCTTGGCTCCCATATCTTTTGTCACAAAACCTCGACGCCCTCACCGTCCACCTCCGCACCAAAAAAGAAATGTCCAAAGTCGACGCTCACTACGAGCTTGTTCCTAGAATCATCGAACTCCGTGACCAAATCGCGCCCAAAACCAAACTCATCATCAATGGCGACATCAAAAATTCCCAAGACGGCTCAAGCCTCATAGCGCAAGGCGCCGACGGCATCATGATCGGCCGTGGCGTCTTCACTAATCCATTTTGTTTCGAAAAAAATCCGACAGACCACGGCAAAAAAGAGCTCATCGGCTTGCTTAATCATCATCTAGACTTATACGACCAATACCAGTCTTATTCCTTCGAGCCACTCAAACGTTTTTTCAAAATCTATATAAACAATTTTCCTGGCGCCGCTAGCA
>CAYLGU010000007.1:0-17725 GCA_964383445.1 uncultured Candidatus Saccharibacteria bacterium
GACCGGGTTCGAACCGGCGATCTCCTCCGTGACAGGGAGGCGTACTAAACCACTATACCACGGGCCCTTGTGTTGACTGATTATATATGAGTTTTCTAAAACTGGCAAGATGTTATATAATGTTTATATTGCCGTTGTAGCTCAGTTGGTAGAGCAGCTCATTCGTAACGAGCAGGTCGCTGGTTCGAGCCCAGTCAACGGCTCCAATTGATTTTATGAAAGATTTGATAGAAGATTTTAAAACAATTTACCGGAACGACCGCTATGTTTTGGTCGTGATGTTGGGGCTTTTGGCAGTTTCGGCGGCGTTGGTGCTGATGCCGCTTTTTCATTTGAGCCCGGATACGCCGAAGATTTGGGCGCGATATGCGGACCTGAATAAGGGTTATGCAGAGGGGGATTGGTGGTATTTGATAAGTTTTTCGTTGATGGGCTTGGTGCTGGGAGTGGGGCATTGTTTGTTGGGGGCGAAATTATATTCTAAGCGTGGCGGGGCGGTAACGGTGTTGTTTTTGGCTATTAGTATTGCAGCCATAGCAATAGGGGTGAGCGTGTTGGCTAAAATTTTGGGCGAAGCTTAAGATATGAAAGATAACGAGCTACCGATAGGGAAGCGAAGCCGGCTGTATCGATTTTTTGAGATTTTGCCAGGGGCGATGAGCTATGGGATGATTATTTTGCTATTTGTGTTCTCGATGATTAGCCCGCTGGCTGGAGCAATTTATTTGCTCATTATTATTATCACGATGGTGGTGAAGGCGATTGGGATTGCGGGGCGGACGATACAGGGGCATAATATTTTGAATCGGGCGATGCGGGTGGATTGGGCGAAGCGTTTGGATGCCCTGGAGAATCCTTGCGAGAGCTATACGAAGCTGTCGAGCAGGAAGAACGAGAGTTATGGGTATGAGCAGCATATTGCGAATTTACGGATGATGGCGCTGGCGGAAGAGGGGTATTTCCCGAAGCCGAGTCAGATTTATCATGCGGTGATTGTAACGATGTATAACGAGGGTTTGGAGATTTTGGAACCGACTTTGGAGGCGGTGAAGGCGACGACTTTTCCGAAGGAGCGGATGATTGTGTTGTTGGCTTACGAGGAGAGGGGCGGTGAAGAGGCAGAAAAGGTAGCGCAGGCGCTAAAAAAGAAGTATAAGGGGGAATTTAAGGAATTTTTGTTAGTGAGACATCCGGATGAGGTGAAGGGGGAGGTCGTGGGGAAGGGTGGCAATATCACGAACGCGGGGCGGGCTTTGCAGGAGTATGTTGAGAAGAAAAAAATGAAGTTTAGCGATGTGATTGTGACGACTTTGGATTCGGATAATAAGCCGCATGAAACGTATTTTGATTATGTGGCTTATGAATATATTGTGCATGAGGACAGGAAACGCTTGAGCTATCAGCCGGTTTCTTTGTTCATGAGCAATATTTGGGATGCGCCGGCGCCGATGCGGGTGATTGCGGTGGGGAACTCGTTTTGGAACATTATTTCGTCGATGCGGCCGCATACTTTGCGTAATTTTGCTTCGCACTCGCAGCCTTTGGATGCTTTGGTGGAGATGGATTTTTGGAGTGTGCGAACGATTGTTGAAGACGGACATCAGTATTGGCGAAGTTTGTTCCATTTTGATGGGAAATATGAGGTTTTGCCGATCCGGGTGCCGATTTATCAAGATGCGGTGTTGTCTGATACGGTTTGGAGTACTTTGAAGGCGCAATTTGTGCAGCTGAGGCGTTGGGACTATGGGGCGAGCGACGTGGCTTATGTGGGGACGAGGTTGTTTTCGAAGGATAGAACGATGAAATTTTGGGATTTGTTCCCGAAATTCGTGCGGCTTTTGGACGGGCATGTGACTTTGGCGGCGGTGGCGCCGATCGTGGCTTTTGGTGGCTGGGTACCGTTGATCACAAATACGCAGTCAAGGGATTTGTTGGCCTATAATTTGCCGGGTACGGTGAGCGCGATTCAATTGGTGGCGTCAATTGGGTTATTTATTACGATTTTGCTGTCGTTGAGGATGCTGCCGAAGCGTCCGGCGAAGTATAAGAAAAGCAAAAGTGCGATTATGGTGCTGCAGTGGGTACTGATGCCGGTAACGTCGATTGTGTATTCGTCTTTTGCGGCGTTTTATTCACAGACGAGGCTGATGACGGGGAATTATATGGAAAAGTTTGACGTGACGGATAAGAAGGTGAAAGGGTAGTTGGGGTTGGGGGCGTTAGAGTGAAGACTCTGGGGAAGACAAGTGATGGTATTGGTTGGTCTGATGCTCGGTTTGTTTTTGATAAATAAAAAAGCCCTTAGCTGTGTTGCTGAGGGATTAATGATTAAATTGGTAGCACCGACTGGGGTCGAACCAGTGACCTTAGGCTTATGAGTCCTACGCTCTAACCAGCTGAGCTACGGTGCCACGATAAACATATAATATATGGTGGGTCGCGAGGGGCTCGAACCCCCGACCTCCTCGGTGTAAACGAGGCGCTCTAGCCAACTGAGCTAGCGACCCATGACGGTATGTCTGTTTGATTTGTGTTTGTAATGAACGATATGGTGCCGTCTGCTAAGTTGACTAGAGCTGGCTTGTTTTTGATTTTCTCGCAACAAGTTGCTCGTACAGGCAACTGAGCTAGCGACCCATGACGATTATTTTACTACAGATCTAGCGATAGGTCTAGTGGTGGAGGAGGTTTTTGCTGGGTAGTGTGGGTGCGGGTTATTTCCAGTTAGCGTGGAGTGAGGCGAGGTCGGTGACGCCGGTGTCATAAAAGGCGTCCGTGTCGGAAGATGGATTGATGCCACCAAGATAGTTATTGATGAAAGTCTGAGCAGAGCCGGTGAGGGAGGGCATATTGTAAAAAGTTTGGTAAAAGACGCCGCTAGACCCTCCTGCATTGCTTGCAGTAATACCACTTAAATCCGCAGAACCCCAAATATTATTTATATCTGTGTCCGGCGTGCTGTCTCCGGTTTTATTGGCGTGCGCGTAGGAGGAGAAGGTGTATTTAAACATAGAGCTTAAATCTGTCGCACCGCTAGTGTCTATAGAGTCGAAGAGACCGGTGGGGATGGTGCCGGAAGTGGAATTTCGGGCGTAGTACGAGAAGGTGGTGTTAAACATGTCGCTTAAATTTGTCGCACCGCTGGTGTCTATAGAGCCGAAGAGACCAGCGGGGATGGTGCCGGAAGTGGAATTAGAAGCGTAGGAGGAGAAGGTGGCGGAGAACATAGAGCTTAAATCTGTCGCACCGCTGGTGTCTATAGAGCCGAAGAGACCAGCGGGGATTGTGGTGGCGTTTCTGGCGCCATAGAAGGTGTAAGCGAAGGTAGATCCGGAGTCTAGCGTGCGGGCGTTTTTAGGAAAGGAAGTATCTATGGACTTGAAGAGAAGCTTGTTGGTATTTTTGTTGGCGTTTCCGGAAGTGTTACTGTAGAAGCCGAAAGCATCCATCCAACCAGTAGTAGCGGCGCCATTGGATTTGATGCTAATCTGATACTCTCCGGGAGTGGCGTAATTGCAAGCAATGCCGTTACCGCTGGCACTTGATGTCCCAGTATAGTTTTGTTCGCCCGCACCATTGCCACAGTCAACGAGCCAGTCGTAGCTGTGAGAATCGGTTCCACCGACGTATCCGCTCGTAGGAATATAGAAGGTAGTAGCGGTGCCGCTGTAATGAGTAGGGTCAGTATCTAGGGTATCAGTCATGCGAGTATCGACGCTGAACTTGAACTCCTCGGGCTTGGCGTATTCGAAGGTGAGACTAGTAGCGTAGGGGCTACCATAAGACTCGATGGAGACGGGCTTTGCGCCATAGGATGCGCCTGCTGGACTATCGCAAGTCATACTGGTATCAGAAAGAATAGAAAGATTAGTGCAAATATTGCCGTCAATTAGGACGACAGAAGTGTAGCTAAGGTCGGTACCAGTAAAAGTAATGGTAGTGCCGCCAGACAAGGGTCCAGCTGCAGGATTTAGGGCGGTGAGATTAGGCACAGGAAGTAATTTAGCCACAGTAGTTATGACTAGGTCGTTACTGTAAGTACCAGCATGCTTTGTGGTATCTACGTTTGCACCGATTGTGGCAGTATGTGGAGTAGATGAGGCTGTAGTGTTAGAAGAGGCAATGGTGCCAGGAGAACTAGGCGCGGGAATGGCTAAGAAGTCTGTAGTACTAGACGAGGCATTGTAGCCCCAGGTATTAGCACTGAGACTAGCTAGAGCGCCATTAGCAGAAGACGGGATGGTAGTCGTGCCATTACTATGAGTAAGATCAGTATTGGTAGTTTCTGTATTTAATAATACGTTGTAGCCTGTAGGGTTGTCTGTAGTGATGGATGCTGTAATATCTGCCGTAGCGACTGAACCAGTAATAGAAGGAGTAAGGCTAAAGTCTAAGTTAGTTGGTGATACGGACATAGATAGACTAGGAGGAGCATTAGGAGCAGGAGGTTGAGCAGCATTAGAATCACGGACCACAAAGGCTAGAGAGCCACAAATGAAGGCAAGAGAGAAGGAAGCAAAAAATATAGCAATAGGTTGAGTGAGACGATGATGTAAAAAGTTAGATAAAGCATTAGATAGCTTGTTGTTGTCTAGGTTCTTGAGGCTGAGTGCCATAGTGTTTTGTTACTCCCATATTTTCAAGAACACCAACGAATTAAGTCTATTTTAGCATAGGCGGGATGATGAAGGCAAGTGGGAAATGAAGGAAAATTCAAGCGGTTTGCCTCCCTTGTGGTAGAATATAAGAATAAAAGAAAGGAAAGTTATGTCAGACATGCAAAAAATCGAAAAAATGCGACATAGTTTGAGCCATATTTTGGCCGCAGCTGTGCAGGAGATGTATGCTGGCACGACGACGCTAAAGTTTGGCGTGGGGCCGGCAGTAGAAAATGGCTTTTATTATGATATTGATTTTGGGGATTTGAAGATTTCTGAGGAAGATTTGCCGAAAATTGAGAAAAAAATGCGGGGGATTATTGCTCGTAAAATTGATTTTGAGAGAAGTGAGAAAACACGAGAGTTGGCGTTGGAGTGGGCGAAAGAGAATAAGCAAGATTATAAGGCGGAATTGATTCGCGAGTTGCCGGAGGGTGAGACGATAACTTTTTATACTTTGGGGAATTTTACGGATTTGTGCCGCGGCCCACATGTAGAGCATAGTGGACGAGTGGGAGCGTTTAAGCTATTGAGGGTGAGCGGTGCTTACTGGAAGGGGGACGAAAAAAGTGAGCAGATGAGTCGAATTTTTGGAGTGGCGTTTGAGACTCAGGATGAGTTGGATAAATATATGCGGATGCTGGACGAGGCAAAGAAGCGCGATCATCGTAAGCTGGGCAAAGAGTTAGATCTATTTTGCTTTTCGGATTTGGTGGGTGCGGGTTTGCCGATGTTTACGCCAAGAGGGACGGTTTTGCGTGAGAAATTGGCGGATTACTCTTTGAGCCTGCGTGGGGCGGCGGGTTTTGATAAGGTTTGGACGCCGCATATTACCAAAATGGATTTGTATAAAAAATCTGGCCACTACGATAAGTTTGGCGATGAATTGTTTGTGGTGACTTCACAGGTAAATGGTGAAACTTTTGCGATGAAGCCGATGAACTGCCCGCATCACGCGCAAATTTTTGCGTCGCGACCAAGGACTTATCGCGAGATGCCGGTGCGCTATATGGAAGGAACGACGGATTATCGAGACGAGAAAACTGGCGAATTGGGCGGCTTGTCGCGAGTGCGATCTTTGACTCAAGACGACAGCCATGTGTTCTGTCGTAATTCGCAAATTAACGAGGAGATTGCACGGCTGGTCGCTATTGTGAAAGAACTTTACACGACTGTGGGCATGGGTAAATTACGTGCACGGTTGTCTTATCGGGATGATACGGATAAGTTTTTGGGTGATAAATCTCTGTGGGAAATGGCGCAGAGCGAAATCCGCCAAGCCGCGATAGATAATGGCTTGGAATATTTTGAAGCGGAAGGTGAAGCGGCATTTTATGGGCCAAAAATTGATTTTATGGCAGAGGATGCGATTGGGCGTGAACATCAAGTGGCGACCGTGCAGTTGGATTTTGTACAGCCAGAGCGCTTTGAGCTTGAGTTTGTAAACGAAAAGGGTGAAAAAGAACGTCCAGTCATGATTCATCACGCGACTTTGGGTTCGATTGAGCGATTTTTGTCGGTATTTATTGAACATACGGGCGGTTGGTTCCCATTTTGGTGCGCGCCGGAGCAAGTGAGGATTTTGACGATCAATGATGCGGTGGCGGATTACGTGGCAGAGATTGAAGAAATTTTGAAGGGCGTGGTTTTGGATACACCGGTAAAAGCGAACGAGTTGCGCTATACGATTGATGACAGAAATGAATCTTTGGGCAAGAAAATTCGTGAAGCGGTGGCGATGAAGGTGCCGGTGGTGTTGATTGCGGGACCAAAAGACGCCGAAGGGCGAGAAATTAGTGTACGCCTGAAAGATAAAGAAGAAAAAGTGGCGTTACTGGGGTTGGCGAAATACCTAGGCAAGCTCAAGTGACGATCAAGGTGGTAATCTTTGATTGCTATCTTTCGAGTCTAGCTGTATAAAGCACATATCTAGATTAAAACTCTAAAAATGTATGTTCCCAGGCGGGCCAACAGCTTCGCTTTGAAAGGGCGATTTTGTTGGTTGCCCAGTGTACGACATATAATGAAAAGCCTCCTTTTGTGTTTTTAAAACAATCCTATTTCGCAAGGTATAAAAATCTGTCCTTCGTCTAAACATTTGCTCGGGGGTCCCACTAAAGTCACCCACTCGCAAAGGTTTAGGAAGTCCAGATTTTTATACTTTGGAAATACGATACGGTTTTAAAAAACGCAAAAGGAGGCTTGCGTATGTCGCGTTATGACTTGAGGGTGGGGGCAAAAGGAGACCTGTGCCTGTAGTTGGAGCGCAGGTTAAAACTCCGAAAAAAGAGGGGCGTATGCTAAGATAAGAAGATGAAAGTGAGGATTTTTGAAGGCTTAAATGCGGCGCAAAAGGATGCGGTGGAGACGACTAGCGGCCCGTTGTTGATTTTGGCGGGGGCGGGAAGTGGCAAGACGAAGACTTTGACGCATAGGATTGCGAACTTGATTGCGAATGGAGTAGGGCCGTATGAGATTTTGGCGCTGACTTTTACGAATAAGGCAGCGCGAGAGATGCGCGTGCGTTTGGCGGCTTTGTTGGATGCGGAAAATAATTATAGCTTTATGCCGTGGATGGGGACTTTTCATTCAATTTGCGTAAAAATGTTGCGAATTGAAGCTGAAAATGTGGGGCTCTCGAAAAGTTTTGTGATTTATGATACGGATGACAGATTGGCGCTGATCAAACGCTGTATGAAGAAGCTGCAGATTAACGATAAGCAGATTAAGCCAAAGGCGATCGAGGCGGCGATTTCTAAGTCTAAAAATGAGGGGAAAAGCGCAGAGGATTATGAAGCGGAGGCATATTATCCGAATCAGTTAAAAATGGCGGAAGTATTTGCGGAGTACGAAGATGCGCGCAAAAAGGCGGACGCTTTGGATTTTGACGATTTGCTACTTGAGGTGATGAAATTATTGAAAAATCGGAAGGATGTGCGGGAAAAGTGGCAGAAAAAGTTTAAGCATATTTTGATTGACGAGTATCAGGATACAAACCATATTCAGTATGAGATTGTGAAGGCTTTGGTGAATGAAGCGCGAAATATTTGCGTGGTGGGAGATGACTGGCAGTCAATTTATAGTTGGCGAGGGGCGGATTTCACCAATATTTTGAATTTTGAGAAGGATTTTCCGGGCGCGAAAGTCGTGAAGTTAGAGCAAAATTACAGAAGTACGCAGAATATTTTGGATGCGTCGCAAAGGGTGATTTGCAAAAATTCACAGAGAACGGATAAGATTTTGTTTACGGAGCTGGGGCAAGGGGAGCCGATTACGATTGAGCGGATGCGAGACGAGCAGGAGGAGGCGGCGTGGGTGGCGAATCGGATTTTGTGTATGGGGCGAGCGTTGAAAGATTATGCGATATTGTATCGTACGAATGCGCAAAGCCATGCTTTTGAGCGGGCTTTGATGAGCGCGCATATAAATTATAAGTTGGTGGGTGGGGTGAGATTTTATGACCGTAAAGAGATAAAAGACATTTTGGCGTATTTGCATTTGATTGTAAATCCGCGCGATACGGTGGCACTGATGCGAGTAATAAATGTACCCACTAGAGGGATTGGGGAAGTGAGCGTGGCGCGGATTTTGGGGGGCGAAATCATGAGTTTGACGCCAAAAATTAGGCGCGCATATGAAGATTTTATGCGGATTTTGGAAGATTTGCGAGAGAAGAACTTGCGTGGAGTGACGCCGGTGGATTTGGTAGATGAATTGTTGCAGCGGACGCAATATAAAAAATATTTGAACGATGGGGAAAAACTGAAGGCAGAAGAGAGAATCGAAAACATAGAAGTTTTGCTGGGGGAATTGGAAGCCTATAGTAGTTTGGATGATTTTTTGGCGGAGGCGGCTTTGATGTCTTCGGCGGACGAGAGTGCGGACGGAAATGCTGTAACCTTAATGACCCTGCATGCGGCAAAAGGCTTGGAATTTCCGGTGGTGTTTTTGGTTGGGATGGAAGAAGGCTTGCTGCCGCATTCTAGAAGCGCAGATGCTTCGGACGAGGATATTGAAGAGGAGCGCCGCTTGGCTTATGTGGGCATGACTAGGGCGATGGAAGAGCTGTTTTTGACCTATGCGCAGTCGAGATTTACTTTTGGCGGACGGAATTATAATTTCCCGTCGAGGTTTTTGACGGATTTGGGCTATGATCCTTATGGGTTAAATGAAGATGAGGATGATGAATTTGGTGAGGATGACTTCGGGGAGATGGATGAAGATCCGTTTCCGGAAGACGATTTGCCAGTCTATAATTGACATTTTATCTCTGGTGTGGTATAATTAAACTTAATCGTGACGCAAGGCATTGGCGTGGCGTTAATATATATAATGCTGGTACTTTAAAATTTGACGAGGAGGTCTATAATATGAAAAAGATAAGAGTTGTGATTTGTTTGTTGCTGACCGTAGTACTGACGTGCTCTTTGGCAGCTCCTGTAATGGCAGCAAGTAACAACATCAAAACCGTAAAGGTGAAAAGCATAAAATCAAGCTGGACGGCTTCGACAGAAATGGTGAATTGGTCGGGGTCAGATTGGGCAAAAGAGTGGGTAAATTGGATGCTGGCGGATGCCGGCGTGAGCTATGGCACGGATTTGCAAAAAGCGCGAGCGTTGTACGATGCAACTATTAAATACGCTGACTATAATAATAGTAAGCTGAACGAGTGGGTGCTGTATGACGGGCGTTGGACGCAAATTAGAGACATCAGATCGAGCAGTTTGTCGTCTTATGTTGAGCACTATACTTTTATGCAATGCATGGAGCAGGTGGCAGTTTATGCCAGTGATCCGCGGACGACGACGCCAAAATGGCTGGCAGGGGATTATGCGCGATTTTTGACTGGTATGTTGAGGATTGCAGGAATCCCGGCCTATATTGAGGTTGGATACGTGGCGTCGGAGGACGATTATTTGTTCAGGGTAATTATGATTGATGGGGCGACGAATTGGAGTTATTACTTGGACCCGTGTTCTGCTGATCGATACAACGACAGTGACGGATTTTTCCAAATGACAAAGCTAAACTACGATTATGATTACAAGTTTAGCAAAATCTATGACGAAAAAGCCGAGGCGAAAAAGCCGCCGGCGACTGAGCCGACGAAGCCAAAGCCTGATCCTAAGCCTACAACGCCGACACCGACGCCAACCAGGCCAACAACGCCTGAAGTGAGCGCGAAGAGTAAGAGCGTTGGGAATGTTTCGGCGAGCTGGCTTGCTTCAAGCAAGATGGTGAACTGGAAAAGTGCGGATTGGTCGGAGTGGGTGACCTGGCTCTTGAAAAACGAGGACGCGTACTATGGCACGGATTTGCAAAAAGCACGAGCGTTGTATGACGCGACGATCAAGTATGGAAACTGGGATGATGATTATCTGGACAGAGATGTCTGGTATAACGGGAAGTGGACTAGTTTGCGAGACGTGCCGGCTAAAAAAGTCGAGACCTACGTGCCGCAATACACGTTTACTCAATGCATGGAACAATTGGCGGATGCGGTGTTGTATGACGGCACTTTGCCAAGTTGGAGATGCGGTGACTATGCACGGTTTTTGACAGGGCTCTTGAGAGCCGCCGATATTCCTGCTTACATCGAAGTGGGCTATCAAAAATCACTGGACCATTATCATTACAGAGTAGTGATGATTGATAAAGCGAAAATGCAAAAGTACTGGTTGGACCCTTGTATGGCGGATGAGACAGGCGATTATGATGATTATTTCAAGATGACAGAAACGCTTTATGCGAATGATTATGTCTACAAGTGGACCGACGACGAAAAAGCCAGCTCGGTAGTTTTGGCAGCGGCCGGTTCGAAATCGACTGGCAGCGCGGGGGGTGATACTAATACGACGACGACTACGCAAAAAATTACTATTGCCAAAAACAAAAGGTACAATAATGGGGAGTTTGACCTGAGTTTCGTGATTGACGGTAAGACGATCAGTAACGACATGGCGGTAGTAAGCTATGATGGTAAATTGTGGTTCCCGGCGCGTGATTTGGCGCATATTTTGCGAAAATATACGGTGCGACCATTAAGTCTGAATTGGAGTAAGACTTATGATACTCTGAGTTTTGGAGACACAGAGAGAAACCGTAACGAGGCGATAACTTGGACTTCAACTGTCAACAAGACAGCGCAAGCTTACTTGGTGCCGAAAGCTTGGTATGGGGGGTATCAAACTGAGGTGCGAGTAATTGTGATTGACGGGTTGGCGTTTGTGAACGCTGAGGAGTTGATGGAGGAAGTCGGGTTAATCGTAAAATAATAGAACTCCGGGGAGAAGTCAAATAGATTGAAGGGGCCACATGGTTGGCCCCTTTTTCATATTGAAAAATAGGGCAAAGTGTGCTATAATGAAGGTATATATTAGCTCAGCAAACAGCAAAAAGGCATGTTTGCTTTAACCAAAGGAGTTTTCTATGAAAGAATACGAATTAACAGTGTTGATTCATCCAGATTTGGAGATGAATTTGCAGCCTGCGACAGATAAGGTCAAGGCGCTTATCAAGGATAACGGTGGTAAAATCGTAAAAGAATCCAATGAAGGAAAAAAGAAACTTGCTTATGCTGTAGATGGACAAGAATTTGCAGTATATTACGGCTACGAACTTGAGTTGCCGGCTGCGGCTCCGCTGAAGATTTCGTCAGTTTTGAATATTACTGATGAAGTTATTCGTTACTTGCTCGTGAAAAAGGACGAGCGAAAGGCGAAGATGGAAGCGAAGCAGAAGGCGCGCAAGCCTCGTGAAGAAACTAAAGAAGAGGAGTAAAGTTTATGGCAAGGGGTTTTAGCAAAGCAATTATTATGGGCAACATGACGCGCGACCCAGAGCTGCGCAGTACGCCGTCTGGCGCACAGGTGTGTGGTTTTTCGGTGGCGGTCAATCGAGCCTTCAAAGATTCGTCTGGGCAACAGCAAGAAGCGGTGAGCTTCATCGACTGTTCGGCGTGGGGTAAAGCGGGCGAAATTATTGCACAGTACGCCAAAAAAGGTTCAGGAATTATGGTTTCTGGACGGCTCGACCAGCGAAGCTGGGAAGACAAAGAAGGTCAAAAACGTTCTCGCGTAGAGATTGTGGTGGAAGATTTTAACTTTGTTGGCGGCGGTAATGCGGCTGGCGGCGCTACGAGCGGAAGTGTTAGCTCTGGTGCGGCAAAAACAGCGAGCGCAGATGTAGCCCCGGAAGATATTAGCGATGAGCCAATTGACTTGTCCGAGATACCATTTTAAGGAGAAAATATGAGAAAATTTAAAAACGATCCGAATTTATACTTTGATTATCGCGATGTAAAGACTTTACAGCGTTATATTGACCCGTATGGGCGAATTGAGCCAATCGCAAAGACTGGCTTGAGTGCAAAGCAACAGCGTCAGCTAGCTGTAGCTGTAAAGCGTGCACGCCATATCGCACTATTGCCATTTGTGGCCAGTGCTTAATTTTGGAGCAAGCGGGGCCGGACGAACAAGTCGGGCCTCGAAGCATAAAAATAAATAAGGAATTGAAGTATGTACGGACCAACGGATTTAAAGAAAAACACCTTGATTACGCTAGATGGTCAGCCTTATAAGGTGATGGAATATTCACAGAAGGTAATGGGGCGAGGGGGTTCTATCGTGAACGTGAAAGTGAAAAATTTGATTACGGGGGCGCTTTTGCCAAAAACCTTCAAAGGGCAAGAAAAAATCGAATCTGCCGAAGTGAATAGTAAAAATGTGCAATATTTGTATACTGATAGTGACAAATTCTTTTTCATGGACCCAGAAAGCTTTGAACAGTTTGAGCTGTCTGCTGATATGGTAGGCGACGCAAAAGATTTTATGAAAGAGGGAAGTACCGTCGATATTCAGTTTTACAATGGTTTGCCGATTAACTTAGTATTGCCAAAGAACGTTTGGCTAGAGATTAGCTATACGGAAACCGCTGTGAAGGGCGATACCTCGTCTTCTATAGTAAAGGACGCCACGCTGGAAACTGGAGCGATCGTGAAGGTGCCGGCGTTTATAAAGACGGGAGACACGATCTCGATTGATACAGAAACCTACGCTTACCGTGAGCGCCAAAAATAGAGATAAAGTTTTAGTTATTGTCGGTCCAACGGGGAGCGGCAAGACCGGACTAGCTATAGATTGCGCCCTAGAATTTGACGGAGAAGTGATCTCTGCAGATTCTAGGGCGATTTATCGTGGCATGGATATTGGGACGGCAAAACCCGACAAGGAAGAGATGCGCGGGGTCGTGCATTGGGGTATAGATTTGGTGGAGCCGGGTGAAAGGTTTACAGTTGCGGATTTCAAACAGTATTGTGAGCAAAAAATTAAAGAAATTAGGGCGAGAGGGAAGTTGCCGATTATCGCGGGAGGGACGGGGCTGTATGTGGACGCGGTCGTGTACGACTATCAGTTTAGCGACGTTGTGAAAAAAACTTGTTCAGACCGCAAAGAGATGAGTTCGGATTTTGTAATGATTGGGCTCAAATGGGGGAGTGTGGAATTGCGAGAAAGATTGGGAAAAAGAGCGAATAACTTTTTTACTCAGGAGCTAGAAAAGGAAACTAGGACTTTGGTAGAGGAATATGGATGGGGAAGCCAGGCGATGAAGTCTAATGTTTATCAGTTTGTCTGGCGGATGATGCAAGGAGAGATAAGCCGGGAGGAAGCGATTGACTTACTTGTGACAGATGATTGGCAGTTGTCGAGAAGGCAGATGACTTGGTTTCGCAGGAACAAGAAAATTGTTTGGCTGGGGCTAGACGAGGCGAAAGAATACATATATAATATATTCAAATGAGCAAAGAAAATACTAAATCTTTGGAAAAGTTATTCGGCTCTAAGACGAGGGCTAAACTTTTGGCACTTTTCTTTGGCGACATGACAAAATCTTACTATGTGCGAGAGATTACTAGGGTGATAGAAGAGCAGATAAACTCAGTGAGGCGCGAGTTAACTAACTTGAATGCTTTGGGGTTAGTGCGAGTAGAGACTTATGAGAATAAAGTTTATTATTCGGCAAACGCAAGGCATCCGTTTGCTAGGCCGCTTACAGAAATATTTTCGAAAAAAATTTCTGCAGTACAAGATATGGATGTGCATACCGCGGGCTGGGAGGAATATGTGCGGCCGGTAAAAAACCTATTGAAGGCCTTGGTAGTGACAAATCGACATCCTGGACAAGAGGGGATAGACCTTTTAATTGTGGGCGACGATACTGCAAAACGATTGACGCGTTGGGCGGAATAGATGGAAAAAGAGCAGGGGAAGCCACTCAACTATGTAATTATGACGCGAGAAGATTATACGTACAGAAAAAGCGTAAGAGATAAATTTTTGCTTGATATCTTTGAGTTAGATATATCGGATAGGATTGATCCGGAAAGTATTTTATAGGAAGGAAAGACGAAAATGTTTGAAATTGAACTAAAAAATCCAGACGAAATGAGCATAAAACTAAAGGATAAGACTATAAACGTCAATGTCGCACAATCTGTGATTTCGGCGGGGCTTACGGTGGGTTCGATTAAGGGTGCGGGTGAGTTTGAAATTGGTGAAGCGATGATCACGGGGATTCCGACCGAGAGCGGAACGGTGATGTATAGAATTGAATTGGATGGGGTAGAGATTGGCTTAGTGGGGAAGGGTGTAAAAGTTGAAGAACTGGATGAATTGGGGCCAATTGATATTTTGGGGGCAACGGCGGTAGAGGTAGTGCCAATTGTTGAGCCAAAGATTGTGATTCCGATGGGAAATATGGACTTTTCAGAATTGAAGGCTGAGGTGAAAGTAGAAAAGAAGCTGAAAGTACGCAATGTGAGCGCCTTGCCGGCGATGCTGGAAATTTATAAATTAGATTAATGAGGCACTAAGTAAAAATAACTCCCTTATAAGGGAGTTATTTTTTGAGCGAAATCTTATTTGATAACGCCTTTTTTTCTGAGGGTGCGCAACGCAGAAGTGCTAACTTTCATTTTGACCTTTTGGCCATTGACTTCTAGGGTGCGTTTTTGGATGTTAGGCTTGAAAACTTTACGGGTTTTGCGTTGCGAAAAGCTAACGTTATGACCGTACATTTTGCCTTTTCCTGTAATTTCACAAACTGCCATTTAATTTTTTCCTTATAGACTCTGTCTAGTATAATCTGAAAGAGCAGAAAAGTCAACAGAGATAGTGTATAATGGAGGGATGAACATAGATTTGGGTTATCTAATAACCGTACTTGTGGTGATTTTGGTATCGATGATTTTTCATGAGCTGATGCATGGGGTGGTGGCGTACGCGCTAGGGGATGATACGGCAAAAAATGAGGGTCGGCTGACCTTGAATCCTATTAAGCATCTTGACCCATTTATGTCTTTGCTTTTGCCGATGTTGCTTGCGTTGTCCGGCGGACCGGTATTTGGTGGAGCAAAGCCGGTACCGATAAATACGAGAAATTTGAAGTGGAAGGAATGGGGCTTTGCATTGGTGGCGATAGCGGGGCCAATGACGAATTTGCTGTTGGCATTTGTGGGCTTTTTGATCGGACATTTTACGGGCTTAGTGTATATGGATATGGGTTTTTGGAGCTCATTTATCTCAGTTTGGGTAGTGGTAAATTTGGGTTTTGCGGTGTTTAACATGATTCCTGTGCCACCTCTGGACGGGAGCAGAGTTTTGTATGTTTTTGCGCCGGATTTTGTGCGTAATTTTATGATGAAGTTAGAACGATATGGGATGTTGCCGTTTTTGATACTGTTTTTGTTGTTTAGTTCGGTACTATCGAGCTATATGGGAGCAGCAATTTCGGCGATCTTGGATTTCTTTATCTGGCTAGTGTGGTAAAATAGAAGTAGCCTTGGATGGCTGTTAATGATTTTTTCCTGAATAAAATCATTACGGGAGTTCGTGGTTTTGCTTCTGTGGAAGTAAAGCATAAGAACGTACCCACCTTTGTAGGAATACGAAGGGAAAAACATGCAGTCATCTCAGGGCTTTTTTGTTGCTTATGGTTTATAATAGATAGCAATGAAACAGAGAATCAGGGTGAGTGCAATTATACAGACGGATCGAGGCTTGTTGTTTTTGAAGCGGAGCCAGGGTCGACTGGAGGTGGCCCCACATTATGAATTACCGACGGGTAAAATTGTTTTTGGAGAGCAGCCTGAAGAGGCGATGGCGCGAATAATTTACGATTATCTAGGTGTACGAGCAAGAACGGTGGCGCTGAAAGATGCGATTACTTTTACAAATTTGCGAAACGCATCGGAAATTTACAATTTATTTATTGTTTATAAGGTAGAGCTAGAAGAGGACGTGGCTCAGATTACGACTGCGCGTTACAGTGCATATAAATGGGTTAAAAATGAAGACATCGCTTCTATAGTGGTGGACGAAGCTTCTTTGGCGGTGGTGGAGATTATCGGAGAAAAGCGTAACGGTGTCGGACAGGGAGGGAACTATAGGGGGACGGCAAACGCGGCGACGATTTTTGTTGACGGTGGGAGTAGGGGGAATCCGGGCCCGAGCGGCATTGGCTATTATGTAGTTGCGGCAGACGGTAGCGTGCTGAAGCGAGGAGGGGAGTTTATTGGTTTTTCAACGAGCCGTTTGGCGGAATATTATGCTTTAAAAGAGGGGGTGGAGCAGGCGATTGAATTGGGACTGAAGTCGGTGAGGTTTATGAGTGACAGTTTGATGATGGTCAATCAGATGAACGGAGTGTATCAGGTGAAGAACAAGGATTTGATGACGGTACACAATGATATTTTGGGACTGTTAAAGAGGTTGGATTCGTATAGTTTCTCGCATGTGCCGAGGCAGAAAAATCGTGAGGCGGATAAAGAAGCGGGGCGCGCGATTGATAATTACGTTAGTGAATTATGATATAATATGGATGGCTCGTACAGGTAACCGCTGGCTCTTGGAGCGAGAGGAAAGTCCGGGCAGCGTAGGACGCAGTAGTCGTTAACGACGACCGCCCGCAAGGGTAGGGAAAGTGCCACAGAAACGATACCGCCGAAAGGTAAGGGTGAAACGAGCGAGGTAAGAGCTCGCAGGCTGTTATGGCGACATAATGGCGAGGTAAACCCTACTGGCTGCAAGGAGCGCTACTAAACGGCTGTCCGCCGATGCGCGTTCACCGCTAGAGTCCATGAGCAATCATGGGTCTAGATAGATGGTTGCCGGCTACTTCTTTAGAGGTAGCTACAGAACCCGGCTTATGGACGGGCCTAAAAAATAACCTTGAGAGAAATCTGCAAGGTTATTTTTTATGGTTTTAGTTAGCCGCGAAAGCTATTTTTTGACAGATTCGACAATAGCTTTGAAGCTAGCAGGGTTATTGACCGCGAGCTCAGCAAGGACTTTGCGATCTAGCCCGATGCCTTTGTTGCGAAGACCGTTGATAAGCTGGCTATAGCTGAGGCCTTGTTCGCGGGAGGCGTTGTTGATGCGAGTAATCCAAAGGGCACGAAGGTCGCGTTTTTTGTTGCGACGGTCGCGGTAGGCGTAGCGCAAAGATTTGATGACGCCTTGCTTAGCGAGACGGTAGCTACGACGACGATAATGCTGCATGCCTTTGGCGGCTTTAAGGATCTTTTTGTGCTTTTTGCGAGCAGGAACGCTTCTTTTAATTCTCATGATTAAACTCCTAGTGCGGTCTTAATGTTTTTTGCGTTTTTACCCTTGATTGTGGCAGGGGATTTGATAACACGTTTGCGACTTTTGGATTTTTTGGCAAGAATATGGTTGCCAAAAGCACGTTCGCGCACTAGTTTGCCAGAACCGGTAACTTTAATCCGTTTGGCAGTACCTTTGTGGGTTTTTAGTTTGGGCATTTTGTACCTCTCCTTCTTTAATGATATTCATTAGAACACTGCGCGGTGAAGGTAACCGTTTTAGTGTTATTTTTTCCTTACTGAAAAAGTAAGGTTGCGTCCGGCCATCTGAGATTTGCCATCGACTAGAACTTCGTCGCCGAGCATGCCGATGATTTTATGCATCAGTTCGGTGCCGATTTCCTTGTGGGCCATTTCGCGGCCACGAAAGACGATCATGATTTTGACACGGTCGCCGTTGTCGAGG
>CAYLGU010000007.1:17735-18290 GCA_964383445.1 uncultured Candidatus Saccharibacteria bacterium
CTCGACAACGGCGACCGTGAACTCGTTGATTTTACGGAGCTTAATTTTGAGGTCGTTTTCCCCAATTTTCAAACCAAGTCGCATTTGCTTGAGCTCGCTGCTCTTAGCTTTTTTCTTGGCGCGACTTTGCTCTTTCATCTTTTGGTATTGGTATTTACCCCAATCGATGATTTTGACTACTGGCGGTTTTGCCCCTGCAGATATTTCTACGAGGTCTACGCCGGCGTCGCGGGCCAAAAGTTGGGCTTCGCGGCTAGACATGATGCCTAGCTGTTCGCCATCAGCGCCAATAACACGAACCTCAGGATAGCGAATTTCTCCGTTAATACGTGTGCGTGAATTGTTTGTACTAATAGCGTTAACCCTTTCTGACTTGTTTCAAGGGTTATTTTAGCAGATAAGCCTCGAAAAAGCAACTATTTTTTGCGGTACTGAAGAGCTTCGGATAGGTGTTCGGGTAATATTTCGACGGAAGTGGCAATATCGGCGATAGTGCGGGCGACTTTGAGAATTTTGAAGTAACTGCGGGCAGAGAGTTGAAGTTTGTCGGCGGCG
>CAYLGU010000007.1:18300-23987 GCA_964383445.1 uncultured Candidatus Saccharibacteria bacterium
GAGTTGCTTGCTGGTGGGGTTGATTTGGAATAAGTTAGCGATGTCTTGGGGGTTGGCGTCGGAATTGTACTTGGTGATTTTGGGGAATCGGCCGCGTTGAGCGGAGATGGCGGTTTGGATCTGTTGCTTAGCGAGAGCCTGTTCGCGGTTTTGTGTTTGGCTTGGGTCGAGTAGGCTGGAAGTTTCTACTTTTGGCACAGACAAGACGATATCGATGCGGTCGAGAATAGGGCCAGAAAGTTTTTTGCTGTAGTTGGCAATTTGAGTGGGGCTGCATGAGCAAATATGGTGGGCTGAACCGAGATAGCCGCAAGGGCAAGGGTTGCTGGTGGCGATCAAGATGAAGTTGGTGGGATAGTGGGCTTTTTGTTTGGTGCGGCTAATAGTGATGCGTTTGTCTTCTAGGGGTTGGCGAAGAGCTTCGATGATATTTTTGGGGTATTCGGGGAGCTCGTCAAGAAAAAGTACACCGAGGTGGGCTAAAGAAATTTCACCAGGATGTGCCTCGGCGCCGCCGCCAACAATGGCGCCTAGACTGGCGCTATGGTGAGGGTTGCGGAAGGGGCGAGCAGTAACGATGTCGTCAGCGGATTCGACTAAAGAGTGGATTTTGGTGACGGAGATTTTTTCGGAATCGTTGAGGTCGGGGAGCAGTCCGAGAGCGGCGCGAGCCAACATGGTTTTGCCGGCTCCAGGAGGGCCGGTGAGCAAGATATTATGGCGGCCAGCGATTGCGATAGTCAAAGCGCGTTTGGCTTGGGTTTGACCTTTGATATGGTCTAAGGAAACGCTTATGCTATCTGATTTAGTATTTTTTACAACAATTTTGGGCGGGAGAATGAGCTTCGTTTCTTTGAGATGAAGAAAAAGTTCTTGGAGGGTTGATACACCTATGATGTCGATATCTTTGACTAAGCTAGCTTGGGCGTAGTTTTGGGCGGGAACGAATACTTTTTTGATGCCGTGGCTGCGAGCGGCTTCAGTGATGTTAATAATGCCGCGGACAGGGCGTAGCGAGCCCGTTAACGACAGTTCGCCGACAAAGAGGGAGTTCTGGACATTGCTGGCCAAAAGTTGCCCTGAGAGGACGAGGATGGAGAGAGCAACAGGGAGGTCAAGGTAGGCACCGTCTTTGTGTAGGTCGGCCGGTGCGAGATTGATGGTGACCTTTTGGTTGGGGAAGGTAAAGGATGAGTTGGTGATGGCGCTGCGAACGCGTTCGCGTGACTCTTCGATGGTTTTGTTGGCCATGCCAACGATATTAAAAGAGGGAAGTCCGTGGTTAGTGTCGCCTTCGACTTCTATGAGTTTTGCGCCGTAACCTTGAGGTATGGCGGAGATAATTTTTGCGATCATAAGAAGAAAATAAAGCAAAAATGTTTGCTTTTAAAGCATAAGTGTGATATAATTATAAGGTCGGGGCTGACAAAGATTCGACGGATCGTTAACAGTATATATGCAAGTCGAGTTATACCGTAAGTATATTCATAAATGCAGAAAAAACTGCTAGTAAACATGTGATGTTCTCACCTGTTTACGCTATGGCCTAGTTTAACCTAGAGCCTGCTTGGAGCGTAAGGCATCGTAGCGCTTACCAAGTATCATATTACGACGCTAAGGTTGCCGTTTTGACGGTCGGCTACTCGAAAATATAGTCATGGCTTTGGTCAGTTTTGTTTGTTCCAGCTGATCAAGATAGCCGAGATGAAAGAATAAACTAAGCTTGTAGATTGTATACTAGGAGACTTTTCGGACCCGGCGGCAGTAGCCGGCAGCTCCACCATATAGAGATAGGCAAACTTTTCTTCTAAAAGGAAGGTTTTGCAAAAGAGATTAGGACAAAAAATACCTGAGAGCGTGATTTTCAGGTATTTTTTGATGATAAAAGATGAGACTTGGGCGTTCTTTGGATTGAGACGCAGGAAAGGTGACTTTCGATAAGGAATAAGATTTTTGGGTAAATAGGGACGGAATAGGAGGAAAATTAGACATAGAGAAAGACCGGCAACTGCGAGGAAAGCCGGTCTTTCATGATGTAGAGTGTGGAGTTATATTTTGGATATCGTTTTTATTTTTGGCTTTGTGAATACAAATGTTATTCAAAAGCTACCCCTATAATAGCGAGCAAAGATGCTTATGTCAATAGATTTTTGTATTCATTTTTAAGAAAAAATTGAAAGTTTTCCACAGCTTTTGTAGTAGAAAAAACAAAGATAGTGGCGGAAATGATTGTTTGTGGGCTAAGGCTAGAGCAGCTTCAACGCTTTGGCATGGATTCATGATGGACTTTGACAGAGTTGGCCAGGCAGATATGCAGGGAGTTATGGTAAAAACTTTCTTTAAGGAAGAAAACAAGAGCTGTAAAAGCTAAGGATGCCTTGAAAATATAAGAGCAAAGAAGAATAGTTTAATTTTTGACAAGGCATATTGTCAAGAGGAGGGTGAAAGAGCCTGGAGTTGCCGTGGGTTGCTGGAGTTGTTTGTGATGCGTGCGCGTAATGTGCGCGTGGGGATTTTTGTAAATGCGCAGAGGAAGAGCCTTTAGGAAGAATAGAGCGTGAAGTAAATTTAGGAAGATAGCTGCCGAAAAGACTAAAATATACGGACTTTTGTTGTAATGTCTACAACACTTTTGAATAAAAAAGGGTATCTGTAAAAACGAGTTTTGTTGTAAAAAATACAACAAAAAATTGAACAAATATGTTGACTTTGTGAGTTTTCTTTGCTAGTATAGGAACGTGCCCTGAACAAAATAAAAAAGCACAAACAAACATTAACAATTGACGGAAGAAAAGGTTGTTTCTAGCCATAAATTACACATTCTAGGAATGACCTAAAGCTCCGCCAAAAGATGATCGAGAGATCATGCGCGTAGAGCGCGTAAGGCCTGACACTGTTTGCACATTAATACCCAATCAGAACAGTAAAGGGAATTACAGGGATTTGCTTCTCTAAACGAGAAGCGGTCAAAAGTCTTAAGGTGAGGGGATAAAGGTTGCGGCTATAAGTAATATATAATTTGCCGGATAACCTCCCTTCAACCTTAAGCCATGTCTTGTACGGAGGGAGGAACATATTGATTTGAACGATTCATCTCGTTTTTCTGATTAGTTGACTATTCTCGTGGCGTCTAATTGCAGTTACTTTGTAGTATAATATCCTTATGGTAAGAAAAGTCTTGAATATCTCGAGTGCGGTGTCGGCAATATTGTTGCTTGGTATGATGAATATGTTAACTCCTTCGGAGGCAGGTCCTTTAGGTGTTTTGGTATTTTTTACATTATTCTATGTAATTTGTTTTGGATTGGCCAGGTTTTTGTGCCAATCTTTTTTTGATTTGAAATGGAAAATTAAGGGGAAAAAAGGAAAAGCTCCAAGTAGAAAAGCTTTTTATTTTGGCTCGATTATAGCTTTTGGCCCAGTGATGTTGCTGGCGATGCAATCGTTTGGCGGAGTAAGTTTGTGGGAGGTTTTTTTGGTGACTCTTCTAGTGGCGATAATATGCTTTTTTGTATCTAAAAAAGCATAAGCGTGGTACAATGGGCCTATGGAAAATGCTAGTTTTAGCGGAGAGCGTGGCTTTGATGCTGTTTTTGGCGCGCCGCAAGAGAAAGCACTAGGTAACGAGGCAGAATTGAGTGCTGATAGACAAATTGAAAACGAGAATCTGACGACAGAAAATAGAGAGGTGAACGTATCTTTGCCGCCGATGATGATAGTGGAAGATTCAGAACAAGATGTCTTGGATGTTGTAAAAAATAATATACCAGAGGTAGCTAAAGATGGGGAGGGCGTAGAGAAGGAGTGGGCAAAACTGGTTGAAGATTGCAAGAAAGAGGTTGCGAAAGACCCGAAGTTGGGGCAAGATCAATTCACCTTATACAAAACGGCTTTTTTGAGGGCGAGATATGAAAACAGAAGAGACTATTTGGAAGGAAAGATCGATCTAGAGTCGATAGGGGGTGCGGCTAGAAATAAGATGATAAACGGGCTGTTTGGTGCAGAAGCAAATAATGATGCGGGGAAGACGGCGTGAACGATATTTTGGTGGGCTTGGGCGTTTTAGCGGGGATTATAGTTGTATTTTTGATTGTGCAAAAAATATATAGCAGCAAGAAGAGGGAGGCGAAGAACATCGAGCGCGGGTTGAAAATGATCCCGCTGCTGATACATCTGCCGCCCTCTACGGATGATATTCAGGTTGGCGGGCGTGACGAGCGCGATGTGACTAGTGAGGCTCTGAGTGAGGCGCAGGTGATGTATAGTATTATTTCGTCTACGGCGACAAAAGGTTTTCGGGCAAAATTGTACGGACAGAGGCATATTTCGTTTGAGATTGTGGCGCACGATGGGTTTATCAAATACTATGCGGTAGTGCCAGCGGTGCTGACCGAAACGATCAAGCAGGCGATTGCGGCGGCTTATCCGACAGCGAGATTGGAAGAAGTGCCGGACCCGAACATTTTTAGCGCGGAGGGGAAGATTGAGGGTACGCTAGGTGGTGAGCTGAATCTGAAAGAAGATTATTGGCTAAAAATTGCGACTTACGAAGAAACGAAGCGTGATGCGAGCTTGGCGCTTTTGAATGCAATGTCGGTAGCAAAAAAGGGTGACGGTTTGGCTCTGCAGATTTTATTTAGACCGGCAGACGAAAAATGGATAAAAAAGGCGTTAGACCGAGTACAAAATATAAAAGACGGGAAGAAAGTAAGTAGGGCGGGGGCGAATTTGTTGGCGCGAGGCGTGCATGGCGCGGTAGGTTTGGTGGGGGACGTAGCGGAAGCTTTGTGGCGACCACCGGAAGAACGAGAGCGTTTTGAGGCGAGTGAGAAAATTTTGACGAATTTGGAACAAGAGGAAATCCAAAAAATAGAGGAAAAGACAAAATACCCGGGTTTTGAGGTGCTGGTGCGAGTGGTGGCGAGTACGCCAACTAAAGCAAGATCGGAAGCTTTGCTGGGTGGCTTGGTGGCGGTGTTTTCGCAGTTTGATTCGCCGCATAGCAACGGCTTTCGTTATGATGCCTTTAAGAATACGGATAAGATTTGTATAGATTTTATGATGCGGAATTTCCCGCAAGAAACGGATAGTAATATTTTGAATAGCGTGGAGCTTGCGACGTTGTTTCATTTGCCAAGTCAAAATGTGATTCCGACATCGCAAGTGGAAAGGCAGTTGACTAGACAGGTGGATGGGCCGGCGAAGTTGGTTGAAGACGGTGTTTTGTTGGGCGTGAACGAATTTAGAGGCGAGCAAAAGCAGATTAGGCTGTCAGAGAACGACCGAAGGCGGCACACTTACGTAATTGGTGCGACCGGTATGGGTAAATCGGTACTTTTGACGAACATTGCCTATCAGGACATGATGGATGGACGAGGCTTTGCGTTTATCGATCCGCACGGCGATGCGGTGGAGCTTTTGATGAGCAAGGTACCAGCGGAACGGATGGACGACGTGATTTACTTTGATCCAGGCGATATTGAGAACCCGATTGGGATGAACATGTTTGAGTTTACGAGTGCGGATCAGAAGGACTTTATTGTGCAAGAGGGTATCAATATGTTGCAGAGCTTGTACGACCCTGGGAATCAAGGAATTTTTGGACCGAGGGCGCATCATATGTTCCGCAATGCGGCTTTGCTTTTGATGGCGGACCCGGAAGGCGGGACTTTTATAGATATACCACG
>CAYLGU010000008.1:0-23876 GCA_964383445.1 uncultured Candidatus Saccharibacteria bacterium
CTCGCTTTACGCAGGCTGGCAACCTTCGGGATCGTTTCAGGGCGTGTTCTCTGGCCGCTACCTCTCGGGCTTGGGCCACCAGGGTAGCGACGCCTACTATTGGTCCTCTACCGTCACCTCTGCCGTCAACGCCTACTACTTGATCTTCAATTCCGGCTACGTCGGCCCGGCGAACAGCAACGGCAAGTACCTCGGCTTTGCAGTGCGTTGTCTGGTCGACAGCGAAGGCGGTATAGAAGGCGCCTAAGTGCAAGAACGCCTTAAATAGGGATTGCGCAAAAAACTCTACTTTTATCAACAAAGATATGGTATAATATATATGTTCAGTGTGAATGTCTTTTCTGGAAACAAAGAGCTTCATGGTCGAACTGAAATGTTCTATATAGAAGAAGGAAAGATATGGCACAAAATTTATTTATCGGTAGCCTAGCATGGGCAACAAACGACAATAGCCTCAAAGATTTTTTTGAGACAATTGGCGAAGTTACTAGTGCTCGTGTAGTTACTGACAGGGATACCCGCAAGAGTAAAGGCTTTGGCTTTGTGGAATTTGCTGACGAAGCAAATAACCAAAAAGCAATTGACCAGCTTAACGGCAAAACCCTTGATGGACGTGAAATTAGCGTAACGCTAGCCCGTCCAAAAGCTTAAGTTTTACAACTCAAGCAAAAGAACCTCCCGTTTGGGAGGTTTTTTGATATCTCTGATGATTACTATCTTTCTACTATTGCTCGACAAAGGTAAATTCATGGTCGGCGATACGGATAATAGAGTCGTGCAATGCGCCCTTGTTGGTGAGCTCGCCACGAATACCGGTTTTTTTCATGATGTCGCGCAACCGGTTAAGCGAATCATAGTTAGAATAATCTGTCATGCGGGCAAATTTTTCGATTTTAGCGCCTTTGACGACAAAGACTTCGCCCTCCATGGCAATTTCAAATCCTTTGCCCTTGACAGGCGTCTGGAGCGTAATGAGAGGCAAAGCGCCGTCTTTATCTGATTGTGGGTCAGATACGCCCTCAGGGTCGCTAGTGACCTCTGCGGAGTTTTTTGCCTTCTGAATAACGGATTTTAGTGCGCGCAAGAGCTCTTTGGTCCCCTGATGCGCAGGGGCAGAAATAGCATAAACTTGAGCCTTGGGGTTTTGCTTAAGGATGTTCGCCATTTGCATTTTGATGATTTCCTCGTCCAAGCCCTCTACTTTGGTCAAAGCGACAATTTCGGGACGCTCGGCAAGTGCTTGAGAATAATTGGCTAGCTCTTTGCGAATGGTATTATAGGCGACACCAGCGTCATCCGAATAGACGTCAATTAGGTGTAGCAGGACTTTGGTGCGTTCAACATGACGCAAGAATTTGTCACCCAAGCCTTTGCCCTCGGAGGCGCCCTCGATCAGGCCAGGGATGTCGGCGATCAGGATGTCGGTATCGTCGATAGTGGCGACGCCGAGGTTGGGAGTGAGGGTCGTAAAGGGATAATCGGCAATTTCTGGGGTAGCGTTGCTGACGATAGAGAGAAAGGTAGACTTGCCAGCGTTCGGAAAGCCCAGTAAGCCAACGTCAGCGAGGAGCTTGAGTTCTAGCTCGGCTTCGAATTCTTCGCCCGGTTCGCCCAGTTCGGCGACACGGGGAGTTTGACGAACGGAAGATTTGAAATGGGCATTACCAAAACCGCCATCACCACCTTTTGCAACGATTTCTGCGTGCCCGTCATAGACCAAATCTGCAATAATTTCGCCATCTCTTTTGACTACGGTACCGACTGGCACTTTGATAATCAAATCTTGGCCGGAACGGCCGGCGGCCTGACGCTTGGCGCCGCGTTTGCCGGGCTCGGCCTTGAGTTCTGGCTGAAAGCGAAAATCAATGAGCGTATTGCAATCTTTGCTGGCACGAAAAACTACGTCGCCGCCACGACCACCGTCGCCGCCGTCTGGACCGCCCTTGTCGATATAAATTTCACGGCGAAAAGAAACGGCGCCGTCGCCGCCTTTGCCTGCCTGGATGAAAACCTTAGCTGTGTCTACAAACATAATGCCTTAATTTTAACATATTTTGGAGGTTTTATCTAGTATTTGGCGTGAATATAGTTATAGCGCAAGGCGTCTGACCATTTGATATGCGAGCGAAAAACTCGGTTATAGCCACAACGACCGCCACCGCAGCTACCGTGGAAATTCATCTCTTCAATAACGATATGCGAGCCAGAGACAACGCCAACCACTACCCCAACATGTCCTGGAGAGCCGGTAGAAGTCTGAATAACTGCACCATAAGCAGGGGTTTTATTAATCAGATAAGACCGCGACCAAGACATGTAAGTCCAGGTGCCGGCATTGCCAATAGCGCCGCCTGGCAAATGATAATTAGTGCCCATATTGTTGCGACGCCAGTGCCAAGCGTACCAAGTACAGTTTCCATAAACGCCGGGGTTACCCTGCCAGCGCAGGTTAGAGTAAGTGGAGCTCCAATAGCTACGACTATTGACCTCTACGGTATTATAGCGAATACCAGAGTCACTAACACGACTAACGCTATAAGTAGGCTTAGGGGCTGGGGCAACATATTCTGGGCGTTCAGTTTCTGGCAATTCGCCGGCCGGCAAAATGATAGTCGCACCGATATTTAGATCGCTAGCTTCCTCTAGATCATTACGGATAATGATTTCTTCAATATTGGATTTGTACTTCTCTGCTAACGAAGCGACCGTATCGCCAGACTTCACGGTATACAAAATGCCCGACACGGGCGGGATATAGATAGTTTGACCGACGCTAAGCGTGGCGGTTTTAAGATTATTGCTCCAACGAATCTGAGTGGCGGTCGCGCCGTTACTGTGTTTTTCGACAATCGAATCTAGCGTTTCGCCTTCGGCAACTATATGAGTGATGACGCCGCGAGCGAGAGATGAGGTGTCGATAATGTTAGGCTTGGTAATAATTTCTTCGTCTGTCGTAGAGCCAGTCAGCTCATATTTCATGACGATGGAGGCGTAGTTTTCGTTAATCGTATACATAGAGGGTAGGCTGACGGAGTTGGCAAGGTCGGCAACAATATATGATTCTGACAACTGATCGGCCGTGACTACAAAGCTGCTATCGTTGATAGCGCTAATAATCGGGTCATTGGTTTCGGCAGCAAGTTCTTTTTGGCGAGAGCCCAGAAACATCAAGGCGATAATCGCTAGAGATGAGAACAAAAACGGAGCGACACGCTGAACAAAGCGCCCGGTTTTTGAATTAAATTTTTTCTTAATATCTAGCATAAATAATGATGCCCACGCTTTATAATTGTATCATTTTTGGGCAAAATTACAATATCTGGCACATCTTTTGGCAGTGGTTTTGGATGTTCTGGTTGTGCTCAGCCTCTGTGCGGGCGTAATACATTTTGCCGTCATCACCGGTTAAAAAGTAGAGGTAATCGCCCTCTGCTGGATTTGCTACGGCTAGCAAGGCGGATTTCGAAGGGCCCGCAATAGGGGTGGGCGGTAGGCCTTGGCAGCGACGCGAGTTCCAGGGGCACTCAATGGTTTCTAGGTAAGACATGTCGGTTTTGTCGCGATCAGGATTGATTTGGTCGGCAGCATAACCGATAATAGCATCCGAGCCAAGCACAATACCCTGTTGCAAACGGAGTAAGAAAACTTGTGCAACTTGCGGCTGGTCGGTGGCGTAAGCCTCGCGCTGGATAACAGAAGCGAGCGTGATTGCTTCATGGAGGCTGAGCCCCCTAGCTTCAAACTTTGTTTCGAGCTCATTTGCCTGGATTAGGGCGTAAAATTCATCAAAAATCTTGGCCAAAATGTCTTGCAAGGATGCGTTGGCGTAAAATTCGTAGGTTTCGCCATAAAGATAGCCCTCTAAGGATAATCCAGCGGGTTTGCTCTTGAGGAGCGGGTGATCATAATCTGCGGCCAAAGCGCTATCGATTTCGGCATCAGAAAAACCCATACGGACAAATTTTGGGCGAATTGATCGTAGGGTTTCTCCTGGCAAGATCGTGAGCGACATAGTTTCGGCAGCAGGGTCGCTTTCTAGAGTGCGGACGAGTTCGGCAGTGGACATTGTGGCGGATACTTTATGCATGCCAGCCTTGAGCTTGCTGCCGCGATTTTCGATTTTGAGATAGATTTTAAAGACTAAACTAGAGCGAATATAGCCGTCATTTTCTAGACGAGAGGCGATATTGTCAGTGCTTTCGCCGTCTTGGATCTCAAATTCATTGAGATTGCAAGTAGCAGTGGAGTTTTGCTCACAGGCCTCGGCATTCAACATGGGACTAGTAAAATACGAGTAAGCGGCGATTAAGCCGACAACGGCAACCATCGAAAATGCCAACAAAAAAATGCCGGTTTTGGCTAATTTATTCGCCATTTTGGACTTTTTTTTAGGCTTGGCTTGAGCTTGGGGCGACTCAGGTGCGGTCGCGGGACTGGACTGACAAGGCGAAGCGGTATTAACGTCAGCGGCCGAAGATATGGGGCGAGCCATATTTTGAATCATTTCTGGGTGATGACTTTCGATAAAATCCTGCAAGATGAGCGTGGCGGCTTCGCGATCGATATCGCCCTTTTGTTTGATTTGGCGGTGGCGACGCGTAAGGTTTTGTTCGGCGATTACAGAGGTGAGCGACTCGTCCTGGAAACAGATGCGGGGCTTTTGCAGCTTATGCTTGACAAAAAAGTCTTCTAGTGATATAATAAAAGCACGAACAGTCTTGGACTGGGCGGTTTCTTCGCCTTGAGAATTGCGAGGCAGCCCGACCACGAGTAGACTGGCTTTTTCTAGTAGGTAGGCACGGGTGATTTGCTTTAATTCGCTGCCGTCCACCAAAACCGTGGAGTGTGGCACAGCGATGCGCACAGAAGTATCGGCCGTAGCCATGCCAATTCTCTTCTCGCCAACATCAAGACAAACAATTTTCATGCTATTCCTCGATGGTGATTTCTACGCTGACTTTGTTGATGTCGTTCGGGATAGAAGTGACCCAGAAAAACGGCGTGTCGATAGAAACGGAGTTGACGCCGTTGATTGATTTGAGCAGGCTTTGGACTTCACCAACTTTGCGACCGAGGGATTTTTCGATGACCATTTGATCGGTGACTTCTGGACCAACCTGAGCGGTGCTTTTGAGTTTACCCTTGAATTTGCCGTCAGCTTCGCGGAAAGATTCGAAAAAGGCTTTGCTGTCGTCTGGACCTTCGCCGACACCGGTGGAGTAGACTTTTTGGTTTTCTTGATTTTTGATCGATTCGCTGACTTTGGCCTCGATATATTCAGAAACCGCTACGCGATCTACGCCATAAACAATGAAAGTAGCTTCGCTGGAAAGTGTGGCGGTTTTGCCGGAGGGGAGCTCTTCGCCTAGAGCTGGGCTAGATACAGGGTCTTTGCTTTCAAAGGCGAAGCTGGAGTTGATAATGATTTGACTGTCGGGCAAGTCGGCAAAGAGTTCGCTTTTGCCTTCGGATTCGCCGATAGATTCGAGCTTGGTTTTGGCGGTTTTGATATCGTCTTCGGAAACGATTTTAACGATTTTGGTAGTACCGCCAGACATAGCGCCACCAGAGACTTTGACACCGCTCACAGAGGAGGTCCAGGTAACACCGGAGGCGATATTGTATTTTTCGCCAGCGTTTTCGGCAACAACCGGGACTTCGCCCTTGATGCGTCCTTCTACGAAACAGGCTTGCGTAACATTGCAAAGTACGGTGTCGCCGTTGGCAGGTTTTGCAAGTGTAAGTTCAGCAGTAGTAACAAAGACTAAGCCGCCAGTAGTAAATTTGGTGCCTTTGGCAATGACGAGCGCCGTGACATCGGTGGCCGCAACGCCACTACGCGAGATTGTCAGCTTGCCAGAGGCCTTTTCGCCCTTGTCGACTTCGCCGGTAGCCTCAAATTCAACTGAGGTAGTTTTGGTGAGTTTTTCGGCTTCTAGCAAAAATACACCGTTTTCAGAATTGGCGAGATTGCTATCTTTGGTAAATTCTATATTTTCAGAAAAGCTTTGCGCTTTGGCGCGTACGCTGACGGCGATCTTGGCACTAGGGGCAATTACGAGAGCCCAGATTAAAAAGCCAACAATAGCGACCAGGGCCAATGCGCCCATAATGATAAACTTGCGGTATTTTTTGAAATCTGGGACTTTGGATTTTTTGGCTGAAGCATTGTCGTCTTTTTGTGCTTTGTCGGTGTCATCAGTAAGTGTAGCGGCAGCGGATTCAACAGCGTTGGTCTCGATTGCGTCTTGCTCAAGAGCGAGAGCCTCTTCCTCGGCATCAGCGATAGCATCGGCTTCAACGTCATCGATAACATCATCATAGCTCGCGGATTCGTCCTCTAAATCTGCAGCACTAGGAATTTCTGGCTTACTTTGGAGATTTCTAGCTACAGGCAGGCGCACAAAGGCAGCAAGTTTGATCAAAGAGCTGTCGGCGCTAACGAGAACTAGAGACTTTCCGGCCTCTTGGGCAACCTTTGCTAGTAGCTTAAAATTGACAACGCTGCGCAAGACAGAAGCTTGCTTGGGCGGAACGAGAGCGACGATGTTGGTTTTGGCATTTTTGATTTTAGCGAGGATATCAGTAATATCGTCCTCTGGCTCTATATAGATGACATCTTTATTCATAGTACTCATTATATAATACGCTAACGATTAAACGCAAACTTCTTTGCCGTTTATGTTAAAATTAAGTCAATATGGCTTGGTTTGGCAAGAAAAAACAACAAATTAGCGCTCCGGTGCGTAGTGACGCGATACTCAACGCTATTCATGACGGCGTGACACTGATTGAGGCGAGCGGCAAAGTCAAGGTAGTCAATCCGGCGCTACGGAGATTGCTAGGTATTTCTGCTGACGAAGGCGTAGGAATCGCGCACACTTCTCTGTTGAGCTTTGTAAAGAAAGACGGATCTTTACTGGAGGCAGAATTAAATCCAATCAGTCTTGCATTGAAAAATAATCAATATGCAGAAACGCGGGACTTAAGCTTGATACGGAGTCGCGAAAACGGCACGGTCGCAATTGCCCTGAGCGTAAGTCCAATGGGGACGGCGAGCGATGATAGGCTAGTTGTAATACGAGATATCACACGGGAACTAAAAGAAGAACAAGAAAAAAATGAATTTATTTCTACGGCCAGTCACGAAATGCGTACGCCCGTGGCGAGTATTGAGGGGTATTTAGGCTTGGCGTTAAACCCTCAGACGGCAACGATTGACGCGAGAGCCAAGGAATATTTGACGAAGGCGCATGAATCTTCTCGGCATCTCGGAAGGCTATTTCGGGACTTACTGGATACGACCAAGCTAGATGACGGCAGACTAAAGGCGAATTTCGTGCCAGTAGAGGTTTTGGGGCTAGTCAGAAACATCGCGGAAGCCCAGATGCCAAGCGTGACAGAAAAGGGTCTGCGCTTTTTATTTAACGAGCCTCTGTCGGGTGCGGCAGACGAAAGACAAAAAAAGCACTTGGAGCCTTTGCTTTATGCTAGTGTCGACATAGATTTTTTGCGTGAGGCGGTCGGGAATTTGATCGAAAACGCCATAAAGTACACCAAATCCGGCAGTATAGCAGTAAATGTTTACGGTGACGAAAGGAGCGTCTTTATCAGCGTAGCGGATACGGGCATGGGGATAGCGAGCAGTGAGGTGCCACATATTTTTCAGAAGTTTTATCGAGTAGACAATTCTGATACGCGCGACATTGGCGGAACAGGTTTAGGACTATACCTTACCCGACAGAGAATAGAAGTGATGCGGGGCAAAATTCGCGTCGAAAGCGAGCTCGGGAAAGGGTCAAATTTTATCGTAGCGCTGCCAAGATTGTCCGAAAATGATTACCAAAAACAGCAATTAGCATTAGAAAACGCTAAAATGATTCATCCGCAGATAGCGGCCGGTACTGCAAAGATTTCGGGTGCAGCTAATGGCGTTGAAGCGCAGGTCAAAACTCCGAAAACAGAGGTAGCGAGTATTGACCAAAATACTGACGAAGCGGCGGGGCCGGATTTGACCCCAGAGCAATTGGCCGCAAAAAAGGCGGCTTTTGCTAAGCAATTTCAGGGAAAGGACTAGACATAGTGGTGAAAACTTATAGCATTTTTAGCATAAGTATTATAAAATGGGAGGTAATATGACAAAAATAATGTTAGTCGAAGATGATAAGTCTTTGCGGGAAATATACAGTATTAGACTTGTGGCCGAGGGCTACGACATCGTTTCGGCTGGCGACGGCGAAGAGGCACTGGCAATGGCGGTGCGAGAAAAGCCGGATTTGATTGTTTCTGATGTCATGATGCCAAAAATTTCTGGGTTTGACATGCTTGATATTTTGCGTTCCACGGAAGAAACAAAGAACATCAAGATTATCATGATGACAGCTCTGTCTTCAGAGGATCAACGCAAGCGAGGGGAAAGCCTCGGGGCAGACAAATATCTGATCAAGAGTCAGGTGGGGATTGAAGACGTAATAAATGCCGTTCATGAGGTATTAGGCGACCGTCAGGCGGCGAACGCAGGGGCGAATCTGCATACTGCGGCGACCGTGGCGGCAGCAACTGCTCCAGCACAAGCAGCTACGCAGGCAGTGCCTCAGCCGGCACTAGTTCCTACGCCAGCCCCTCAGCCACAGCAAACCCCGCCGCCAGCACAACAAACTATTCCAGCTCAGCCGGTCGCTGTTCCTGTTGGTCAAGCTCAACAAGTTGCGGCTCCAGTTCAGCCCGCCGCCCCCGTACAAGCAGCTCCTCAGGTAGAGACCGTGCCCGTAGCGCCTACACAGATACCAGTTGCGCCTATGCCGCCGCAAGCAAGTATGCCCATAAATCCAGCTCCAGCAGCTCCAATTCCCGGGCAAGCACCCCAGCCAAATCCAGCAGCAGCAGAGCGACCAAAGATGGGCGAAAAGATTTTACAACCGATTAGCAATAACGCTACGGCCGCCGCTGCGGATATGGAGGCACGCATAGCGCAAGAATTAGGTGGCAACAATGCCCCAACGCCTCAATAAGTATCTCGCCGCAAACTTTGGCTTATCTCGTCGCGAGGCGGACGATTTAATTGCGGACGGCAAAGTAAGCGTTAACGGAAAAATTGCAAGCCTAGGCGAGCGTTATAACGATGGCGACGCAGTTATGGTCGGCAAAAAAGCCGTAAAAAGTTTGGAGCATTTTACTTATTTATTATTCTACAAACCAAGCGGCTATGTTTGCAGCCGCAAACGCCAAGACGGAGCGGCGACGATTTATGATATTTTGCCAAAAGAATATCGCAAGCTAAAAACCGTGGGAAGACTAGACAAAGATAGTTCTGGGCTGATTTTGTTGAGCAATGACGGGGACTTTGCTTTCCGTCACACGCACCCAAAGTTTTTTAAGCTGAAGGTTTATCATGTGGGGTTAGACCACCCTCTTGAACCCCTGCATCAACAAATGATTGGAGATTTTGGGATTGACTTAAAGGACGGCAAGAGTAAGCTAGCTCTAACTCGGATAGACGACGCGCGTCTAAACTGGCAAGTCGAGATGAGTGAGGGGCGGAATCGCCAAGTTCGCCGCACGTTTGGGGCTCTGGGCTATACGGTCGAAAAATTAGAGCGTTTGAAATTTGGCGAGTATAGCCTGGGCGACTTAAAGCCTGGTGAGTGGAAAAAAATTAGCGTTCACGAGTAGTTTTTATGAGCGCAAAAGCTTGGTCAACTTAGCACGGATACCGTTGTTCGTACTAGTGCCGACCAGAGTGTCCATGCCGACGCGCAAGAGCCCGATTGCAGTCGCAAAAGAGTGATCTAAGTCAATATTGGTGGAGTTCTTGGTGTCTGGAATATCTTGAATTGTAATAATATGAATAATGGGTCGGCGCGAGAACGGCAGACTCTTGTACCAATCGAGGGTGGCCAATGATTCGGGAATTTGATCCAAACCGACACCGCCGCCACAAAGCAGGATTTTAGTCGGCAGGGCTTCAACTTTTTTGAATTCTTCTAAGGCGAGCTGAACGCCGGAAATCCAAACCGGCAGAGTTTGATTGATCGCGTCATTGATTTTTTTGCGCAGTTCCGGTTTCATCTTGGGGTTAGATTCAAGTAATTTTAATTTCTCGGCGTCTTCAAAGTCTAAGCCTAGCTTTTCGGCAATTTGGCGAGTAAAAGCACCGCCGCCGATATTGAACATTTTCGTGCCTTCAACACCGCCGTCATCGACAACGGCAATATCCGTAGTGCCGCTGCCAACGTCCATAACTACGCCGGTAAAATTGCTGTCCGCATCATCGCCGAGACAGGCGCGACAGACCGCAAAAGGTTCGACTGCGACCGCAACGAGATCCAGCTGCAGCTCATCACAAACTTTCTCGATAGCAGAAACGTGGACCAGCGGGGCAAATGCCGTGTACATTTGCACGGCGATATCTTTGCCCTTGAAACCGAGCGGGTTAGTAACTTTGTAGCCGTCAATAAATAGATTAACGAGGGCGGAATTGATCAAGCGGACATCAACTTCTTCGTTGCCAGTTTCCAGAGCGATTTGTCTACGGGCACGGATTTCGGCACGTTGTTGCACTTTCTTGATGATGCCTTCCATTTCGGCTTCAGTAATCGCTTTAGACGGATCTTGGCGACGATATTTAATCGTAGCTGTGTTGCCTTTAACGAGTTCGCCTGCAATGCCAATAATAACCTGCGTAGCGACAAGCCCAGCCATTTGTTCGGCTTGAGAAAGGGCCTCTTCGCAAGTTTTAACGACACCAGAAATGTCCGAAATTGCACCAGCGTAAATATTGCCCAGGGCTTGCTTGGCTTTGCCGATACCGACAATCTCTACCGCTCTGCCCTTTTTGGCAATGAGGGCTTTGGCGTACTGAGTCCCGATATCTAGAGCTAGAATATAATTACTGTTCGGCTCTAAAATTTTAGTCTTGGGTTTTTTCGGCATAACTCTCATGCTTTCATTGTAACACAAAGAAATTAAGACAAGACAGCTTTAACGCGACGCACGCCACGGGCGGAAGATTCTTCCTTGGCAATCTTGAATTTTCCCAATACACCGGTGCGTTCAACGTGCGGGCCGCCGCAAATTTCCCGGCTGACTGGCGAGTTATCGTCGCCGATAGTATAAACCGTGACTTGTTCTGGGTAACGTTCCCAAAATTGGCCGTGAGCCTTGAGCTCCGTGCGCGCAAAATCTTTAGCGTATTCGGCATGGGTAACTGGGAGATCTGCTTCAATCCAGGCGTTTACCTGCTCCTCTAGTTGGGAGATTTCTTCTGGTGAAAGTTTATGGTCGATACCAAAATCAAAACGTAAACGTTCTGAAGTAATATTGGCGCCTTTTTGGTCGATACTTGGGTCGATCAATTTTTGCATGGCAGCTAGCAATAAATGTGCCGCGGTATGATATTTGACCGTTTGCTCGCTATTGTCTTCTAGTCCGCCCTTAAACATACCTCGACTTGCAGTCTTGCTACGCTCGCGCTGCTCTGCAAGAGCAGCATTAAATTCTTCGCGCCAATTTTCCGACAAAGGGATGTCCTGGCGGAAAGCTTCTTCGACTGAAAGCTCTAAAGGAAAGCCGTAAGTGTCCTGGAGTTTGAAGATTTCATTACCAGTCAAACCTTGGGCTTTGAGTTTTGCAAGCTCTTTGAGTCCTTTGCGCAGAGTTTGGCGGAAGGCTTTTTCTTCTTTTTGCAGCACACTAGCAACCTGTTCGCGCTGTGGCAAAATTTCTGGGGGCAAAGATTGATAATTTTCGGCAATAACCGGGATGATTTCAGCAAAGAAATCTTGATCGACGCCAAGGTTCAGAGCCTTCAAAATCGCACGACGAATCAAACGGCGCAGGGCGTAACCTTGAGCTTTGTTTGCCGGCACTAGGCCTTGGGCAGCCAAAAGATAAGCGCCGCGCAAATGATCGGCAATTACGCGCATGTCTGCGGTATGGCTAGAATATTCTTTGTGTGACAATTCGGAAATCTTATCGATGATAGGCTGCAGCAAAGAAATGCGAAAAACGTCATAAGAATCGAGGCTAGCTGCAGCGATACGTTCTAGTCCGCCGCCAAAATCAACGTTTTTATTCTTTAGTTCTTCGAAGCTGCCGTCTTCCAAACGGCGATATTGCATAAAAACTTGATTGCCAATTTCCATAAATCTGGCACCGTCTGAGGCGGGGTGAGAAAGTCCAAATTTTTCGACATCTTGGACCTCTTCGCCGAAATCGTAAAACACCTCGCTGTCGGGGCCACAAGGGTCACCGATCGGAGTAGTTTCGATGCCGCCGCCACGACTCCACCAGTTTTCTTTATCGTTGTAAAAGAAGATACGCTCGTCAGCCTTGACACCGCGCTTGGCACCATTGTCGGCAGTGTCAATATCGGCGATTTTAGCATCGATGCCAGCTTCTTTGAATACCTTTTGCCAAATTTCAGCAGATTCTGTGTCGCGCGGAATGCCGTATTTTTCGTTACCAATAAAGCAGGTGACGAAAATTTTGTGCGGATCGAGCCCGACTGCTTGAGTCAAAAATTCAAAAAAATTGCGAATTTGTTCTTCTTTAAAATAATCGCCAAGTGACCAGTTGCCTAGCATCTCAAATACAGTAGTGTGTCTAGGGTCGCCAATATCTTCGATGTCCTGCAGACGTAGACAAGGCTGGGAGTCGGTTAGACGTTTGCCGTCTGGATGCTGCTTGCCGAGAAGATAGGGCAATAATGGCTGCATACCAGAGCCAGTAAATAGTGTGGTGGGGTCTCCTTCTAAAACTAGGGGCGCAGGCTGGATTAGCTTGTGTCCCTTTTTTTGCATATAGTCTAAATATTTTTGGCGAATTTCATTTGCGTTCATTGTTAAATTATATCATGAACAGGATATAGCTATAAACAAATGATGCCGCCGCCGATGCAATTTTCGGTCTTAGGGCCCGCATAAAATACAGCCGACTGGCCTGGCGTGAGCGACTTTTGGCTTTTGTCAAAATGAATACTTTGGGTTTGGGGATCGAAAGTGGCAGACTCTAACGCAGCGCGGTGCCTAGTGCGGACAAAAAGTTTCGTTGGTCCAGAAATGTCTTGTCGCAAAATGAGATCCTTGAGCTTTATGGATTCTTGCCAGAGATGCGTAGAGTTGAGATTTTTAGAAACAAAAACGATATTTTTTGCCATGTCTTTTTTGACCACATAATGCGGCAAACCGTTGCCAATATTCAGTCCGTGTCGTTGCCCGAGAGTATAAAATATAGCACCATCGTGAAATCCTAATATTTCGCCACTTTCAAGTTCACGGATTTCACCAGCTTCTGACTTGATAAATTCCGACAAAAACTCCCGAATGCCAGCCTCGCCTACGAAACAAACACCCATGGATTCTTTTTTGCACGCAACAGGTAAGCTGAGTTTTTCGGCTAGAGCTTTGACTTCGCTCTTTTGCATGTCGCCGAGCGGAAAAAGTGTCTTGTCGAGTGCGGCGCTAGAGATACGATAAAGAAAATAAGTCTGATCTTTGTTTTCATCGGCGGCACGCAAAAGCTGTTTGCGCGAAAAACCTTCTTGAGTCTCAGCTCGAGCATAGTGCCCGGTTGCAATCAAATCAGCTCCCTGCTCCATAGCAGTGTCAAAGAATAATTTAAACTTAATTTCTTGGTTGCACATAATATCAGGATTCGGGGTGTTGCCTTTTTGATATTCTTGCAACATGTAATCTACAACTTTTTGTTTATATTCGTTTTCAAAATCAAAAACACGAAAATCGATACCGGCACGTACGGCTACACGCTTGGCGTCTGCGAGATCTTCCGCCCAAGGGCATTTCATGCCGGGCAGATTCTGGCTCCAGTTTTTCATATAAACACCAATCACCTCGTAGCCCTGCTCTTTGAGCAAATAGGCCGAAACCGAAGAATCAACTCCGCCCGACATGCCCAAAAATACACGTAATTTTCTAGCCATGTTTTAGCCTCTCTTGCTCTTTGCGAATTGCCTGCAAAATAAAATCGGCGGCCCGAGAAATATTATCCTCATCGTTTAGCTTACCAAGAGTAATGCGCAAAGAACCGGCAATTTCGACATCATCTAGGCCAATCGCTTGGAGCGTGGGGGATTTTTGGCCTTTGGAGGCGGAACAAGCTGCACCGGTCGAGAGATAAACTTCGTCTTGTTCGAGCATAAAAATCAGACGCTCGGCGTCTAGTCCGCGTACGGAAATCGGCAGGAAATTCGCCAGTTGGTTTTTGGGGTTACCGAGAAAAACAATGTCGGAATTTTGCGATAATTTTCGCCGAAGAACCTCACGCAAGTCACTCAAACGCTTGCGCTCCGAGGCAAGATGCTTGGCAGCGTCGGAAAGAGCCGCCGCAAAAGCTACAACGCCGGGGACGTTTTCGGTACCGCTGCGCAGACCCATTTCTTGACCGCCGCCCAAAGTTTGGCTCTTGATCTTAACATTACGGGCGACAAAAAGTGCACCTACGCCTTTTGGCCCATAAACTTTGGCAGAATTGATAGTCAATAGATCGACGCCAAGCCTGGCGACTTTAACTTCAAGCAATCCCAAGCCCTGAGAGGCGTCACAATGAAAATAGAGTGGAGTTGTTTCTTTGGCAAGCTGGCGACGCTGACGCTCGGCGCGAACAAGGCTAGCTAGCTCGGAAATTGGCTGAATAGTGCCAAGTTCACTAGAGGCGAGACAGACTGAAACGAACTGTGTTTTGCTGGTCAATTTACGCTTGAAATCATCAATTTGTAGACGACCATATTTATCGACGGTTACAAGTTGATGATTTTTGAACTTACGGGCATTTTCTAATACTGCTGGGTGCTCGACACTAGAAATCAAGACATGAGCGTTTCCCGGAATAGTAGCAAAAGCCAAGTTAATCGACTCGGTAGCGCCAGAAGTCATGACCAAATCCACGCCTTTGGCGCCGATCGCCTGAGCTATCTGGTCTTTGGCAGCTTCGTAATCGTGGCGAGTTGCATTGGCAGGAAGATAAGGCGAGGAAGGGTTGAAAAATTTTGCGTCAAAATACGGGAGCATGGCGTGAAGGGCTTTTTTTGAAACAGGCGTGGCTGCGGCGTGGTCTAGGTAAATCATGCTTGATATTATACCTCTATTGACTTTTGTAGTCAAGTATGCTATAATTGAAGTTTAGGCTTTGCTCGGACTCGAATAGAGTCTTTCTTTGACTAATTTTAGATAGTTTTTTGTAGCTTGACGAAAATTTTCGAGTTCTTGGCCGGAAATTTTTTGATATTTGGCGTCGGCAATCTTCTTGTAGACACCCTGTGGACGCACTTCGTAGCGAATCGTGCTGCCATTTTCGTACCAGAGCCAGACGTTTTTCTTATGACAGAAAAATTCACGGGTAGCGCCTTCCGGAATAGCTCCAAAAATATTACGGCCAATAGCCGACTCGGCATTAATTAAGTCATCTTCAGTCCAAACATAAGACGAACTGGGTCTAGCCAAGACGTTTTTGACTTTTTCTAGTAATTTTTTAGCGCCTGCTGTCTGCATAGCATAATCTCCTCAGAAATGGCGGAAAGTTCAAGAAATAACTCGTTTTCTTTAGGCACGGCAAAAGTATCAGCCTCTTGACGGGCATAAGACGGAATTTTGAACACCGAATTATCTTCCACTTTTTTCTCCCTATAGTTTGTAGAGTTTTTCGGCATTTTGAGTCGTAATTTCAGCGACCCTTGATGTCGAAACGTTGAATTTTCCCGCCACCCACTCTGCTATATTCTTAATATAGCTTGGCTCGTTTATTTTACCACGGAAAGGCTTTGGTGTCAAGTAGGGAGCGTCGGTTTCTAGTATTATTTTTTCTAGGGGTGGCAAGGGGATGTTAGCAAAGGTAGCAAGACCGTTGACGCCTATGAAAAGATTATGTTTTAATGCGATGTCTAAATTTGCCCGATTATCCGAGAAAGAGTGCAGAACAGAAGGAACGAGATGAAAGTTGTCTAAAATTGGCCAAAAATCATCAAAGGCCTCGCGGACATGGAATACGACCGGCAAACTAAAGTCCTGCGCGAGTTGCAGTAGATATTCTAAGAGGCGGATTTGGGCGCTTTTATCATGAGGGTAATGATAATCTAGTCCGATTTCACCAATTGCAACGAGTTTTGGGCTTTCTTGATCCAGCGCAAGTAGCTCCTTGAAGCTGTCTTTGATTTCGCTGAGTTTTTCGCCGCGATATTCCCCCGGATGCACGCCAAAAGTCCAAAAAGCAGGCGCATGCGCCTTGGCAAACTCGAAAGCAACGCGAGAGTCGGCACAATTTGTGCCGATAACGACAACTTTTTCGACTTGATTTTGGCGGGCGCGCGCGAGCGTAAGCTTGGGGTCAAAATCGTATTGCCGATCGTGGATATGGCAATGAGAATCTATCAACATATCATTCTACTTATTTTTTATTAGCACGTTTGCGCAAAGTCGGGTTGAGTTCTTTTTTGCGAAGGCGGAGATGCTTTGGCGTAACCTCTAGCAATTCGTCGTCCATCAAGAAGTCAAGGCATTGTTCAAGCGAAAGCTGAGTGTGCGGGGTGAGCTGGATAGCACCGTCAGATGAATGCGTACGCATGTTCGTGAGCTGCTTTTCGCGACAAACGTTGATATCGAGTTCGTCCTTTTTGGCAAGACCAACAATCATGCCCTGGTAGACGTCAATCTGAGGCGGAATCATAAGCGTGCCGCGAGCCTGAGCTTGATCTAGAGCGTAGGCGGTAGAAACTCCCGATTCGGAGGCAATTAAAGCACCATTGCGCTCTTGGCGATATCTTGCAGTGAGCGGACGATAGCCTTTGGGGATAGAGTTCATAATAACTGTACCTTTGGTATCGGTGAGTAGAGTGTTACGCAGGCCGATTAAGGCGGCAGTAGAGATAATGTAAGTAAAGCGGACGTCTCCAGCGCTAGTATTTTCCTGAGAAACCAATTCGGCTTTGCGGATGCCTAATTCTTGAGAAACGGCGCCAACAAATTCTGGCGAAACTTCAATAGATAAATCTTCAATTGGTTCAAGTTTTTGTCCATCCTCTTCTTTATAGACAACTTCCGGGCGGCCAACTTCCAGCTCAAAACCTTCACGGCGTAAAGTCTCAATCAGCACGGAAAGATGCAATTCGCCACGACCAGACACCTTGAAGCCGAGACCTTGATCTTCTAACTTAAGAGCGATATTGGTTTCTAGCTCTTTTCTTAGACGATCACCAATCTGGCGAGAAGTGGTGAATTCCCCTTCCCTACCCTTAAGCGGACTAGTATTAGGGCCAATGTAAATGCTAAGAGTGGGAGCCTCAAGCTCTATAGTCGGGAGCGCTTCGGGGTTGTCGCCAGTAGCAATAGTGTCGCCAATATTGGCGCTAGTAAGCCCCGTAATCGCTACGATATCGCCGGCGAAAGCTTCGCCGACTTCTTCTTTAGCGAGCCCACGATAAGTAAAAATCTTATCGATCTTGGCTTTTTGTTGGTTTTCTCCTGAGAACAGTGTAACTGGCTCGGATTTTTTGAATTTGCCGCGGAAAATTTTACCAATGGCATATTTTCCCAGATAATTATCTGAGGCGAGCGCAGCTACGAGCAACTGTGCGCCTTTCTGGTCATCACTATCGACGCGCGGAGCGGGGATGTATTCGATAATTGCTTCAAAAATATCGTTAAAATTGTCCTGGACATCAGTAGTCTTGCCGGCTTTGCCGTCACGAGCGATTGCGTAGTAAATAGGATATTTCAGTTGGTCCTCATTAACTGCAAGTTCGAGGAAAAGATCAGCAATTTCGTCTTCGACTTCAGCGATACGAGCGGCAGGCTTGTCAATCTTATTGATAATCACGATAGGGGCAAGGTTGAGGTCTAGGGCCTTAGACAGGACAAACTTAGTCTGAGGCATGGGGCCTTCCTGGGCGTCCACAACCAAAATAACGCCGTCGGCCATATTAAGGGTGCGCTCGACTTCGCCAGAAAAATCCGCATGTCCGGGGGTGTCGATGATGTTTATTTTGTAAGCGTCATAAAAAACCGAGGTCTGCTTGGCGGTGATAGTAATTCCCCGCTCATGCTCTTGGTCCATGCTATCCATAATAAGATGCTGGCTCATTTCGGCTTGATTGTCACGAAAAGTATGCGACTGCTTAAGCAGGCCATCTACCATTGTGGTTTTACCGTGGTCAACGTGGGCAATAATCGCGATATTGCGGATTTTTTCTTTTTGCATAAATACTTTCTTTTGAGTGACTAATCTTTATATTATAGCACATCCAACTAAAAAAGTCAATAAAATTGACTCCTCTAGTTGGTGGACCGTGTAGAACTCGAATCTACGACCTCGTCTACGTCAAAGACGCGCTCTAGCCAACTGAGCTAACGGTCCATATATTTTTAATAACAGGCGATTGCCGTGCAGGTATTTTAGCATAAAACAAGCAAAATGGGAACATAGTAAATTATATGTTCCCATTTGGAGCAGAGTTTTTAATCTTAAGCTTTAATGCTAATTTGCGGCTTGCGTTTAGCGGCGTTCTTTTTTGCGGCGGCTAAGGAAGATTGCAAAGAGAGCAATAGCTACGAAAGATATCAATCCGGCTACTAGGTAGTCAACATGGCTGATAGTTAAGCCAAGGATGTTAAGCGCACCAGTCTTTGGAGGCTCAATCACGCCTTCAGTAGTGGTTTCTGCGTCCTCTAATCCGGAACCGTCAAGACAAGCCAAGGCAGTTACGACTACACGAAAATCGCTAGCGCCAAGGAAGGTGAAATCTGGGATTTCAATGTCGGCGAAATCTGGATGCCCTGGCAAAAGGGTCAAATTGTTAACGACATAAGGAGGATTTAATAAGGGGTTAGTTTTGGCGGTATCGTTAATGTCATAGACCTGGAAGCTAAGGCCACAGGTGGCAGGACCGTAGTCTACATGGATATTGCCGTTGCCATTGTCAGACACCGTAATAGCGTGGTACTTAAAGCCAGAGCTGATAGGGTCAACCGGGTCACCGTTTTCGTCTAGACCAGTAACCGTAATTTGGTAATCACCATAATCGTTGAGGACTAACGGGTAAGTAAAGCTGCCGCTATCCGTAGCGCCTGGGACTTCCGTGTATAGGGCGGAAAATCCATTAGGCCCAGTAATAGTCGTAGTTATGCCGGTTAGGTAGGCATAGTCCATACCCATGCTTACTGTAGCATTGTCATAATGGACGGACTGGTCGCTTGGGCTGGTTATAGACAGCCTTGGCTTGGCATCCCTGACCGTGAATGACACATTAACATCGCTGCTCGCCGCGGAGGCGTCTGGTGTTGAGGGAAGACCGGCAGCAACTGCGGTAGTCCCAATTACAAGGGCCAATCCAAATAGCCCAAGAACTTTTTTATACACTCTACTCATTGTTTTGTTCTCGCTTTTTTATTTTTTGTTTTTGTACGACGCCCCTCAGCTCCTCGCGCGACCTAGAGTTTTAGCCTAGATCGAAGCTGGCGACGCTTCTTAATGGTTATTGTAATCCATACAATTATAATTGTCAACAGCGCAATGAAAATTACTATTAGCCACGGCGGAATAACTATGACTAACTTTGTTTCATTGCGGCTAGCTTCGCCTGGCAAGGTAATAGAATAGGCGACCTTGAAGAAGCCTAGCAATGGAGTATTCTCCCAGATAGTTTCGCTGTTTCGTTCCGATTCGGGGAGAATCAAGTAGGTGAAATCTTTCGTATAGACATTTTCGCCGCCAAAGAGATGGTTTACTTCAATATGATAGGCTGCCTCAAAGTCGGTGTTGCCAGAGTTTTTGACGGTAGAATTAAACTTTAATTTTGGCGCATCAAAGCTAGAGTAAAAAGTTGGCAAATCGTAAGCCGTGACCTGAGCTTCTTCTCGGGTTTCGCCGGAAATCTTTGCGTAAAGCACCATACCAACGCGAGAGACGGTTTTAATGCCGCCGCCATCGCTATCGCTGCCGCCGGATTCGGCGAAAATCGTAGCGTATTGGCCACCAGCAGCAACGTCTTCGGGTACACTGATATGGAACTTGACTACTTGTTTTTCGCCAGCCGCGAGAGTATATTCGGTTTCTTCAAAGCTAATCCAGCGATAAATTTGAGAGTAAGTGGTCTCATCACTAAAGTTCAAGTTATATGTGCCACTCTCTACGTTGTAAGGGGCGGCTGATACTTTGAAGTCGAATTCTTCGCTACCGATATTTTGAACGGTGAACTCGTCGTCATATTCCTGCCCTGGATCGAGAGCAGCCCTTTTAGACACGGGCGAGATTTGTAGCCATGCGGTTGGCGAAGTCGTAGCATCGTCCTTTGCGTGGACTGAGCTTGGAAATGCAAAAACTGACGTAAGCGCCAGAAATGCGACCAAGATTGATATAGATCTTTTCATTTTTACCTCCATTTGATGTCTACTATTATATACATATTAGGTGTTGATGTAAATAGCTTTTTGATATATAATAAACAAGTCTTTAATGGGTCCGTAGCTCAGCCGGTTAGAGCACCTGCCTTTTAAGCAGGGTGTCGTGAGTTCAAGTCTCACCGGACTCACCATTTTGACAAACAATAGACCTCGGTTATTCGCCAAGGTCTATTTTATTTCTGCTTAAATTTTTAACGGATACTGTTTGCTTTTTTCTTCTTGCGATTGAATATGATGGCGAGGACAAACAGGACGAGCATAGCGACGACGACCAAAATAAGCCAAATTGGACAGATAAAGACTAGTTTTTCTAGAGTAGCCACCGTTTTTTCGCCATCTTCATTTATGTACGTGATTTCTTGGTAGGTGTTGAAAAGGCCGAGTAGTGGCGCGCCGTCCCAGTTCTGTTCGACTATTCGCTTCGATTCTGGCATTAGGACCTTCTCCGTGGAAGCTTCATAGGCCAATTTGCCTGAAATCGCGTCTATGATTTTTACAGAATAATTGATATCGAGGTTGACATTGCCAATGTTTTCAATGACAGAGACCGTGCGGATAATTGGGTTAAATGAGAAGCTGGGGATTTCTTGCGATATCAGGTGCGCCCTAGCGTCAAGGTCGCCAGCAATATTTGAATAGACTTGGAGGTTGAGCAAGGTTTCAGCCTGAATCATAGTGTCCTCTTGATCTTCATCGTTTAAAATCTGGACGGAAACCATCATGTGCTGAGCGCCGCCAGTTTGATCTTGCGGGATACTAATCGTGTAGTTAAACTGCTCTGATTCGCCTGGAGACAAAGTGCGGGTCTTATCGGAATCTATATCGGTCCAATCAGCTATCTTACTATATTGAGAGTCAGAAATGCCCCACACATAGCTATAATTGTCATCTTTAGCCTTGAAACTAAGTGGCTTGATCATGAAAGTAATGTCTTTTTCGCTGTTATTGGTAAGACTAATGGTTCTAGTGTAAGATTTGCCTGGCTCTAGAGTGCCTAGTTTGTCAATAGACGGCGAAGCCACCAAGTGGACCGCACCTTCCGGGTCAACCCAGGCAGAGGCGTCGCTCTGCGTTACAAATACACCTAGAAAAATTGATAGTAGCGACAGAATAATTGCCTTGGCCTTCACTTCATTTACCTCACTTAAATTACATAGTAATAATAGCACAAAAAAGTACCCTCTAGCAAGAGGGTACTTTTACTATCTTTTTATGCTTATTGTGCAGTGATAGCGATAGTGACTACGTCAGAGTAAGTATCAGCTACAGTAGATTCTGCAGTGGTAACACCAAAGGTGAAGGTACCAGCAGCAGCAGTTACAGGGTCAGTAGAGCTAGCTACGACGTCTGCGCCAGCAGAGCTTGCTTTCACAGCGGTAAAGTCAGTGACAGCGCCGTTCAAACCGTTAGATGCAGCACCAGCAGCGGTAACAGCAAAGGTGTAGCCCCAACCTTCAGTACCACCAGCCAAAGGACCAGTCACTGGAGAAGCAAAGGCGGCAATCGTGTTAGCAACGTTCGTACCGACTAGGTTAGTATCATTGTCTTTGTCGACGATTGAAACCTCTGCGCCGGAGTTTGCACTGTAAGAAATATTACAGTTTATGGTTGCTACATCACCGGCGTTAATGCCAGCGTGAGAAGCTGTCGAACAAATCGTAGCAGCGCTACCGATTGTTGGGTTAACCTTGAAGCTTACGGTTACGTCTTCGCTTGCAGCGTATGAACCTAGTGGAAGAGCGGCTACGCCGAGTCCAGCTACGATACCGAGGGCTGCGATGGCTTTTGTAATTTTTGTCATTTTATTTTTCTCCTTTTATTTTTGTTTTCGCGATAAAACCAATCGGCTTTTTAATTGTTTACTTGCGGATGTGTTTTATTTTGAATTTTTATTTATGACCTTTATGTTCTCTATATTACACGAGCTAAATGCTTATGTCAATACCTTTTTGCTAGATTTTTTCATGAAATGTACGATTAATGACGTCCAACTGCTTGTCCTTGGGCAATTTCAAGAAATCCACAGCATAGCCTGAGACGCGCACAACAATAGTACCGTAATTATATTTCTCTGGATTTATATAGGCGTCCACTAGCTGGTCGCGTGTGACAACGTTAATGTTGCAATGATATAGTCCTTGCTCGGTCATGGCGTCCAGTATGGCAGAAAGTTGCTCTGGGCTATTGCCAAGCACCTGCGGAGTGATAGTGATTGTCAAAGAAATGCCGTCTAGACAGTCCGCAAAAGGTATTTTGCCTAGACTCGCCATCGCGGCGATGATGCCGTTCTTGTCTTGCCCATTTGAAGGGTTCGCGCCTGGAGCAAAGGGCTCTTTGGGACCGCGGCCAACCCGAGATTCGCCCAGCAAGGCTCCGTCAGGCATGGCTCCAGTACTAGAGCCATAAGCAACATTAGCGGTGATAGTCAACAAAGAGAGCGTCGGATAGGCGTCACGGTAAATTTTACCTGCCTTGTAATACTGCATGAGTTCGTCTTTGATAATGCGAACAATCTCCTTTGCAATATCATCAGCACGATCGTCATTATTGCCAAAACGCGGGAAGTCGTCACTATCGGTCATAAAATCCGTGATAATTCCCTGCTCTACAATGGGCTGAATTTTGGCATATTTAATAGCAGAGAGCGAATCGGCAACGTGAGAAAGACCAGCGACGCCAAAGCCCATAGTGCGGAAAACGTCCGTATCGTAAAGTGCCATTTCTAAGCTTTCGTAAAAATTGCGGTCACAAGAATAATGAATAATATTGAGGGCGGCGACATACTCCCGAACAACAAACTTCAGCATAGGAAGAAAATGTTCATTCCAGACCGTATCGTAGTCTAGCGTGCCAGAAAATTTAGGATCGTCTAGTACGCTTTTCGCCCATTTTGGCTTTTCGTCAAAAACAGACTCGCGGGAAAATTCTTCGATGCCGCCGTTCATGCCGGCCAGTAGAACCTTGCCGAGGTTGAAGCGTGCGCCAAAAAGTTGACAGGTTTCTTTGCCTTCAGATGATTTTACCATTGGAGAAACACAGCAACCGATGGTCGTATCACAACTGCCAAACTGCTGGCGAATCAAGCGATCGTTTTCGAACTGGATAGTACTAGTATCAATCGATATTTTAGAAACAAAATTTTTCCAGGCACTAGGAAGATCGTCGTCCCAAAAAACCGTCAAGTTGGGTTCTGGAGCGGGGCCGAGGTTATTAATGGTCTGCAAGAGGCGGAAGGAAGTTTTTGTGACAAGAGATTTCTTGTTTTTGTCGTCGTCTTCCGCAATCATGCCGCCAAGAGTCAAAGTTGCCCAAATCGGATTGCCGGCGTACATAATATCAAACTGAGGATGACGCAGGAAGCGCACGACGCGAAGCTTGATAACAAAATCGTCAATGATTTCTTGCGCCTCTGACTCCGATAAAGTTCCCTCTCTTAAATCGCGCTCACTGTAGCAATCTAGGAAGGCG
>CAYLGU010000009.1:0-2866 GCA_964383445.1 uncultured Candidatus Saccharibacteria bacterium
CGGAAAAATCTTGAGTTGGTGTGCCCTCTCCCCATTTGACAGTGGATGAGGCTTGGAGAATTTCATTAATACGGCGCATAGAAACGATAGCGCGTGGAGTCATAACAAATGCCATGGTTAGCATCATGAACGACATCATGACTTGGATAGTGTATTGCGAAAAGGCGATGATGTCGCCAACCAAGAGCTGATTGTCGGCAACAAGTTGGGCGCCAACCCAGAGAATAAGCAAAGAGGCGGCGGACATAATGAACTGGATAGCTGGAGACATAAAGAACATAATGCGGCCGACAAAAATGTTATTGCGAGTTAAATCGCGGTTGACGGACTGGAATTTTGATTCTTCGTATTTTTCGTTATTAAAAGCGCGAACAACGCGGATGCCGCTAAGGTTTTCGCGAGAAACGAGGTTGAGTTTGTCGTTGAGAGTTTGGATGATTTTGAAGCGAGGGAGGACTAAAGAAATTAAGGTCCCGGCTACGCCGAGTAGGACTGCGACAACTAGGGCGAGGATCCAGCTCATGCTAGGAGCGGTAATAAACACCATATTGATAGCGCCAATGGCAGTGATTGGTGCTTGGAAAGCGATACGCAAGACCATAACGAAGGTATTTTGAAGGTTGGCGGTATCGTTAGTGCTACGAGTGATGAGCGAGGCGGTGGATAGACGATCGATTTCGCTGGGGTCGAGAGAAAGGATGTGGCGAAACAGCATAGCACGTAAATCTCGTGCGAAGCCGGCAGAAATGCGAGAAGCAAAAAAACTAACGATAATCATGCCGCAGCCGCCGAGCGCAGCGACAAGGAGCATTTGAGCGCCACTAGACCAAATTAAATTGTAATCTTCGTTAGCGATGCCACTATTGATGATATGGGACATGAGATTTGGTAGTTGTAAGTTGGCGTTGATTTGTAAAATGATGCCGCCAAACAGTAAAATTACTTGCCACCAAAACGGCAAAAAGACCTTAAAAATTTTAGACATAGGCTTATTATAGCGAGATTTTGGCTTTTACTCAAGAGCAGTTAGGGTTAGAGGTTGGTGCGGTTGTCGAGGGCCGAGGTGAGGGTGATTTGGTCGGCATACTCTAAAGAAACACCGAGAGGAAGGCCGCGAGCCAGACGAGTGATTTTAAGTTCAGGGTATTTTTCGTGGAGTAATTGCTCGAGGAGAATAGCAGTACTTTCGCCTTCAACGGAAGGGTTGGTGGCGATGATGACTTCGGCGACTTTGTCTTTTTCGACTCGGGCAATAAGCTCTTTGATGTGTAGTTGCTCAGGAGTAATATCATCCATTGGCGACAATGCGCCACCCAGAACATGATAGGTTCCCTTATAAGCCTTGGTGCGTTCGATTGCGTAGATGTCTAAAGCTTCTTCGACTACGAGAATAGTGCTTTTGTCGCGACTGGGGTCGGCATAAAAATCAGATAGCTCTTGGTCTTTGTCCATGAGGGCGAAACTGACGGGGCAAGTCTGGATATTTTTATGGAGCTGAGAGAGTGCTTCGGTGATTTGCAGGGAGTTTTGAGGATTGGTTTTTAGCAAATAATAAGCGTAACGTTCGGCCGTGCGCGCACCAACACCCGGTAGGCAACCGAGCGCGTCGATAGCGTCTTGAAGGGCTTTTGGCAACATAGTAATTAGGCGCCGAGATTTCCAAGTGCGCCCATGAGGGGCTTCATTTTGTCGCTAGCGATTTCTTGAGCTTTGGCGTAGCCGTCACGCATGGCGTTTTCGATCCAGCGTTCAAGCTCTTGGATGTCATTTAGATCAACTTTGCTGGGGTCAATAGTAACTTTTTTGATCTTTAGTTCCCCGGTGATTTGTACGATGACGGCTTCATCGCCGGCTTCAACTTCAACAATTTCGTTTTTGAGTTCTTTTTGGGCTTTACGCAATTGGTTAAGCATTTTCATCTGGTCCATAGTGGCACCCATAATAAATTACTCCTATTTTTCTAAGTTATTATATATATATAATCTATCAGAGTTTTGCTGCTTTGGCGAGGTGATTATCTGAGATAAGGGCAATTCGATGTCCTCCTGCCACTTTCCTAAGGTAATAACTGTGGCGTGCTGGTCGCTAGGAAGAGTGTCGCTAACGACAATATGTGTGCTGGGTTTGCGTTCAAGAATCTTATAAAAATCATAATCGAGTGTATCGCTAGCTAGGAGTAGGTGGGTAGAATCGGGGGCGTACTGGCGGACTAATTCTAAATCGTTATCAAAATGTTTAGCTACGGCCGGTGTGTAATGGTAGCCGAATACGGTGTAGACTAAGCCAGATATGATAATGAGCAAAATGAAGGCCCCAATGGGGACAACGCCAAAGATACGCGCGTAAGGGTTTTCTGGGAAGATAGCGTACCATTTTTCGAGAATAGCTTCGATAGCGGCGGCAACTAAAATAGCGATCGGGATGAACACGATAGCGGCAGTAGCAGGGTCAAGCCCGGACATAAGAATAGAGAAGATAAAGAGCAGGCTAACAATAGTGTTGCGACTAGTAAACATTTTGCTTGTGGAGAAGATTGCGCCGACTACGACCAAAGCAATGGTGCCGAGTCCGAATAGGGGGGAAAGATAAACGCTTTCGATAGCGCTTCCGAAAGAAAAGAAGGGGGCGAAGGCATTAGCTATAGTGTCGAGATAAGGTAAATCGGAATTCGACAAGAAAAACCCTGGAACGAGGCTCGGTTGCAGTGCGCAAGATACAATTAGTGGCACGAGGGTTAGGAGTGCAATTGATGTGCCAATGATGATTTGGGGCAGTTTGAGAATTTTGATTGAAAAACGGATGTGAGGGTGGATGATAATGGAGGTCAGAATTAGAAGCGCGATATAGACAAAATGAGGTGTATAGA
>CAYLGU010000009.1:2876-10820 GCA_964383445.1 uncultured Candidatus Saccharibacteria bacterium
AGTATTAGAAGAATCAAGCGAGTCATTGGAAGGCGGCCAGCCAATGAGACTTAATATTATATTAAAAAATGACTTGGTTGAGCCGGAAATGGTTAAAAGGACTAACCCAGGAAGCAAAGTAAAGATAATGGGGTGTTGGCGGCGGGCACCGATAATTTTGGAACCTAGCCACAAAATCAGAGTGGGCCAGAATATGTATAGGATATTAGGGGTACCTGAACCGGCCAAAAACAAAAACAATGGTGAAAGAATAGTGACGCCAGAGGCGATGAGGGCGACGTTGTTTTTGAACCAGCGGTTGAGTAATAGTATAACGAAGGCGGCGGTGATGAAACCAAAGATGATAGAGGGGAGTTTGATTGCATAAAGACTGAGGCCAAAAATGGAAATAGATGCTTGTTGGAGGAGCTTGTAGATAAAATTACTAAAATCATTGGTGAAGCCGTGGCTAAGGCTTAGATTCATGGAGTCCACGACAGATTGTTTTTCGGCTTGGCTCAAACCTCCGGGAGACAGAGAGGGTAGCAAGATTAGGATAGCGGCGAAGGCTAAACCAAGCAAAGAATAGCTCAAAATGAAGCGGTGGCGGTAAAGGAATAATTTATTTACTTGCGTTTTCACTTGTGCTTAGTATAGGATTATTCGTGTTTTTTGTCTAGCGACATGAAGCGGACGCGTTCTTTGTCGAAGTAGAGCTCAATGTGGCCAGTTGAACCGCGGCGGTGCTTGGCGAGGATAAGGTCGGTGATGCTTTGGCGGTCGGTTTCTGGGTTGTAGTAATCTTCGCGGTAAAGGAACATGACAAGGTCGGCGTCCTGCTCGATAGAACCAGATTCGCGGAGGTCAGAGAGCATAGGGATTTGGGGTTGGCGGGATTCTACGGAACGAGAGAGCTGCGAGAGGGCGATAACTGGGACGTTGAGTTCGCGTGCGATGAGCTTGAGTCCGCGGGAGATTTCGGAAACTTCTTGGACGCGGTTTTCGGCAGAACGTTTGGACGAGCCGGACATGAGCTGGAGATAGTCGACGATAATCATGCCGAGATCATGTTCGTGAGCGGCGCGGCGTGCTTTAGTGCGCATCTCTAGTACGGTCATGCCGGGAGTGTCGTCGATAAAAATGGGGGCTTCAGAAAGATTTGCCATGGCTTCGGAAATGCGCGAAAAATCATCGCCAGAAAAATTGCCGGTTTCGAGCTTGAAGGAGTCGATGCCGGAAGCATCGGCGAGCATACGATTGATGAGTTGTTCCCTGCCCATCTCGAGCGAAAATATCAGGACAGATTGGCCATTGATAGTGGCGACGTTGCTGGCGAAATTGAGCGCGAGTGCGGTTTTACCCATGGCGGGGCGAGCAGCGAGAATCACTAGGTCGGAGCGATGAAAGCCGGCGGTGATGCGGTCAAAATCCGGGTAGCCGGTTTTGAGTCCGCTGATTGCGCCTTTGTTTTTTTGGAGCTCTTCGAGTCGGTCAAAAGTTTCGCCGAGCAGGTCACTAATCGACACGAGATCGTTTTTGACGTTTTGGTCGGAAACTTCAAAGAGGGATTTTTCGGCTTCGCCAAGTAGCTCTGGGGTCTCAGATTCTTCGTCGTAGGCTTTTTCGGTGATGTCGGCGGCAGCGGCAATTAGGCGGCGACGTACGGCGGCCTTGCTGATGAGCTCGGCATAGGCTTTGGCGTGGGCGGCGGTAGGAACATAGTTGGTTAGCTCTGAAAGATAGGTAGAGCCGCCAGATTTTTGAAGAGTTTTTTTGCTGCGAAGTTCGGCGGTGACGGTCAAAAGATCGACGGGGCGATGTTTTTCGTAGAGGCTCCACATGGCATCAAAAATAGCTTCGTGGCGGTCGTCATAAAAATCTTCGGGCTTGACTATCTCGGTGACATCAGGCAAAGATTCTTCTGAAATTAAAATTGCACCGAGCAGAGATTTCTCGGCGTCGATGTTTTGTGGCGCGATGCGTTGTTTGGGGCTATTCTGTTTGTCGGCCATTAAATACTAACCTCCTCTCCTCCACCCATTATATCAGCAATGGCCGAGATGGTAGGATCGGAAGAGGGCTTGGCGCCGGAAATGATTTCAAGTTCAAAATTACTAGGAAGGTTTTGCAGGATTAGACCTTTGTTTTTGTCTAGTTGCATTTTATAGAAAGGTTTAGCGGCAAAGAGGGTGAGTTTTTGCTGAGTTATTCTATATTCGCATTGCTCGAGGTTGCCGTGGATGAGAGGTTTGTTTTGTTTGATATTTTCTAGGAGTTTGTTCCAAAAATCTGGAGCGTCTGGAGATAATGCGACGTCAGGAGCTTTTGGGATGTCAGCGGGCTTCTCGGGTTCTGGCTCCGCAGTTGCCTTTATTCGCGTTGCCGTTTCGGGCTGCGCCTGTGCTGGGGTTATGGTTTGAGTTTGGACGTGCTGAACGGTTGGCGAAGCTAAGGAAGGGCTCGTGGGGGGCGTGAGCTTGGAGCTGAGAGCCAATAATAATTTGACGGCTGGGAAGTTGGCACGAGGGACTTCGGTGAGTTGATCGAGTAGAGTCAGTTGCTCTGGTTTGGGCTGCGCAATAATATTTGCGATGAGATTTTCGGCGATATTTTCGGCTTTGCTGCCTTGGTTTTGGAGGTCTTTGAGAATTTTTGTGATAGATCCCAAATCGGCGGCAGAATATGCGGCAAGGATTTGTTCGATGAGTGCGTCAGAAGGCAGGCCGAGGGCGGAGTTGACAGCTTTTGCGGTGATTTGTTCGGAAGACAGGGTGGATATTTGGTCCAAAAGTGAGATGGAGTCGCGAAAAGAGCCGCCGCCACGCCGAGCGATAATTTTAAGAGCCTCGTCGTCGATATTGATTTTTTCTTGGTCGGCAATAAAACGGAGGTGTTTTTGCATGGTTTCTGTGTCTGCGAGTTTGAAAGTAAAAACTTGTGAACGAGAGGTGATAGTGATAGGAACTTTGTGAGCGTCAGTGGTTGCCATAATGAAAATAACGTGAGCCGGAGGTTCTTCAAGGGTCTTAAGTAGCGCGTTAAAAGCGGATTTGGAGAGCATGTGGACTTCGTCAATGATGTAGACTTTGTATTTGCCGTAACTTGGTGCGATGATGGACTTTTCACGAAGCTCACGGATGTTGTCGACGCCGGTATTAGAAGCGGCGTCAATCTCGATAATATCGAGATGCTCGTCCTCGAGTTGGTATTCGAAGCCGTTGACGGCATGAGCCAAGATGCGAGCTACGGAAGTTTTGCCGGTGCCGCGTGGCCCGATAAAAAGATAGGCATGGCTCGGAGTTTGGTTTTTGATGGCGGATTCGAGCGCGGAGGTAATATGCTCTTGTCCAATAATTTCGGACAAGGACCTAGAGCGGTATTTTCGGTATAATGCTTTTCCCATTTGTATCTAGTATAACAGAAATTAGGGGTGATGCGGGGTCTAATGAGGGGCAACAAAAAACGCCTATTTTTTAGATAGGCGTTGATTATTTGCGCTAGATAGAGGCTTCTACGGCCGCCCAAGTGGCTTCTGGGTTGTCAGACGGTATGACAACGGAGACTTGATCGTTGATTTTGAGCTTGAAGTAAGTAACTGAGGCGTAGAGGATTTTGTACTCTTTGCCGCTGACTTCTACGAAATATTGGTCGTCATGACTGACGAGAGTGCCAATTACGGTTTTGCGCTCTACTGGGCCAATCTGTTTGTAGAGGAACTTGCCGTCTTCGGCGATAGTGAGCTTCATGATGTCGCCCTCAACAAGCTTGGACTTGCTAGCATAGTTGGCTGGCACTGGATAATTTTTGCCGTCTGGGCCAATCATGATTTGCCCGTCAAAAATACCTTCGATAACCTTGCCTTCTGGGGTTTCGTTGATAGTGGACCTGGGGGCAGTGATAATTTCACCGTCACCTAGCATTGATGTTAGTAGTTCTTTTGCGGCAGCCAAATTCGTCTCGGCCTCGCCAAGTAAACTGCGTAATCGTTTTATTTGTTTTTCTGGTAATTCAGACATACCTCGCATCCTGTCTGGTTAAATATAGTATCAGTATTATAGTATAGCTCTAGTAGAAAAAAGTCAATGCAAAAAAGCTGAAAGTTTTCCACAGAAATAACAGATTTGGCGGGATTAGTGTTGTAAAAATGTCCATAGGAATTTTAAGGAAGGGTTGATTTTGGCCTGCAAAAACCACCCCTTTCGGAGTGGTTTTTGAAACATTCGGCCAATGATTTTTTGGAACTTAGGCTAGTTCTACGCTTGCGCCAGCTTCTTCCAAAGCTTTTTTCAAGCTTTCGGCTTCGTCTTTGGCGACTTTTTCTTTGACAGTTGCTGGTGCGCCGTCGACGATAGCTTTTGCTTCGCCAAGGCCTAGACCAGTAGCTTCTTTAACGGCTTTGATGACGGCGATTTTTTGTGCGCCGGCGTCCTTTAGGACGACATCAAATTCGCTTTTGCCTTCGTCGGCAGCGGCACCTGCGTCAGCAGGACCAGCGGCGACAGCAACAGCAGCAGCGGCTGGCTCGATGCCATATTCGTCTTTCAAGATAGTTTTTAGCTCGTTAACTTCGAGGACGGTGAGCTTGACCAATTCCTCTGCGATTTTCTTAATATCAGCAGCCATGTTGGACTCCTTTGTTAATATAATTTGATAGTTAAATTAGTTTGCGGCTTTGGCAGACACGCCGTCAAGAAGGGCGTGAAGATTGCCAGAAAGTGCGTTGGTAACGTCGTTAACTGTACCCATAAGCATATTGACGACTTCGCCAATAAGCTGGTCTTTGCTGGGCAAGAGCGCGAGGTCTTTGACCTCGGCTTCGGACAAACTGTGCCCTTCTCCACTAAACGCGCCTTTGAGCACGAGAGTATCGTGTTTTTTGGCGAATTTGGCGAGTACTTGCGCTGGAGCGACCTCATCTTCGCTAGATGTAGCGTAGAGAAGTTGACCAGTGAGACCAGTTTTGTCGGTATCTTTGTAAACGGCGATTTCGTCCATCGCAACGCGAACAAGACGGTTTTTGACGACCTTGATTTTGACGCCGGATTCGCGAGCCAATTTGCGTAGCTCTTGGACATCGGCGACAGTCAAACCTTGGTAGTCAGCGTAAACTGTCATTTTAGCGTCGGATAAAATAGCGCTAAGATCCGCAACCAATTGTTGTTTCTTGTCTTTGGTAATTGCCATTTAGAAACCTCTTTTGGTTTTAAGTTTGATAAAAATTGACCGAAATGTTAAGATTCGTCACCAAAATCGAATAAGTATAAGATTTCCTAGGTGGCAAATTAAGGTATTGATACCAGCCACTGTCTTTGGTAACTAGGAGTATTATAACAAAAATGTTAAAATAATGCAATGATAAAGATAGTCGCGGGCGGCAAAAAACATTTAGCTTGGGTGGCGGAAGCTTGTGCCGAATATGAAAAGCGTTTGAGGAAACCTTTTGACTTGGAGTGGCGCTTGGTTGATGAAGAAAAATTAGAAACGCTAGTTTTGAGTTTGCCGCGCGATAATTTTGTAATTTTGTTGGACGAAAGAGGCGACAATGTGAGCTCGCCCGAATTGTCAAAAAAGGTTTCTGCGGCTCTAGAAATAGGACGAGAGGTGGTTTTTGTAATCGGTGGAGCTTATGGTGTAAGCGAGGATTTGAGAAGGCGAGCGGATTTTGTGTGGTCTTTGTCGAAATTGGTTTTTCCGCATCAATTTTGCCGAGCGATAGTGGTGGAGCAAATTTACCGGGCGCAAGAAATCTACCTCGAGCATCCGTATCACCATATATAATATGGTGCCGGTTTTATTGCGTTGTGGATGAGTTTTGGTGTGGGTGGGGAATAAAAAATATTGTGCTTGTGTTTTACGGAATATGTAGGGAGCGGATAACATCGAGAGCGTAGCCGTGTCCGACTTCGCTGTACCAGATGGCGCTGGTGGCGGTGGCGGCTACAAGTAAAATGGCGGCAAAGGCGGCAAGGACGGCTAGCTCGGTGCGCGTAGAGCGGCTAAATTTTGCACGAATCATGGCGACTGAAATACTAATACCGGCAGAGATAACGATAAAGCCCAGTAGTGTAATGAGGGATGTGCCAACGATAAAGAGGGGCTTGAGCTCTATAGCTGTGGTGATGAGAATGAATATCAGGGCGACGCTAGCAGGTATGGCGGCGATTAGTAGTGGGATGAAAGTGAGCAGGCCGACAACACCAAAGAAGCACAGGATAATGCGTGCGGCAAGATTTGTGACGGCAGGAGTGTTTTGTTGGATTTTTTCGTAGCCAGACTTGGCACTTTGCTCGGCTTTTTCGGCAAAATCTTTAGCGGATTGTTTGATGTTTTCGATGTTGATAGGCTTGCCTTCCATAGCGAGGCGTTCTGTAGTGGTGCGAGCCTCGGGTGCGGAGATCCAAACTACGATATAAAGGATCGCAAAAGGGAAAAAAGCGGTGAAAATTGCAAGCATAGCAAAAAGAACGCGCAGCAACGTCAAATCCCAGCCGGTATAGTTGGCTAGACCGGCGACAACACCGCCAATGATGCCGTTTTCGCTATCGCGAAAGTACTTTTTGTCGGCAAATTCGTAGCGAATTTTGTCTGCAATTTTTTCTTCTGATCGTGGGCGGCTATGAGGCTCGCTGGAAGAAAAATCTTTGGGATCGCCAAGTTGTTCACGGACAGCATCGATGTCGCTAAGTTTGATAACGTCATTTTTGTAAACGCCGCGTTCACCTAGTATTTCGGTAATGCGGAGCTCGATGTCTTCGAGAACGTCCTTGGCGTCGGCCAGACTGCGCCGCACGGCGGCGATGTAGCTGTCGAGTTGTTTTTTGGCGGCGATGTCGATTTCGTAAGCGACGCCGGCGATATGGATACGAACAATTTCGTTCATGGTTGCGGATTCCCTTCTAATTGTTTAATTGCGTTGTTTAGTTTGTCGATAGATGAATTAAGGTAGTTGCGGACGGCGCGGCCGTAGTCGGTGATTTGGTAGTATTTGCGCGGTGGTCCTTGAGTAGATTCTTGCCATTCGTGGATGAGCAGACCGTCTTTTGCGAGTCGGGAAAGCAAGGGGTAAATTGTGCCTTCGACGATGTCGAGCTCTACTCTTTCTAGCCCCTTGATAATCTCTGAGCTATAGGCGGGTTTTTCGGTAATATATAGGACGCACTGGGTAAGAAGGCCTTTTTTGAGCTGCACACTGAGCTCGGCGGCGTAGTCAATGGCTTTTTCTGCTGGGTCTAGTATGGTTTGCATACTACTATGTTATACAAGGTACTGGATAATGTCAAGTAGTGAGTGGTGTTTGGGCTCAAAAAGCGGATTGCTGCATTATTGCATGAGGATGATGCCGACACTGGCGAGAATTGTAGCGATAAGGTGGATGCGGATAGTTTTTTTGTTGAGCTCTTCCCTGCCGAAGTTGGGCCAGATGAGAGTGAGTACGATTCCCATGATGAAGGTAGCAATGAGTTGAAGCGCATTGGCGGCAACTGACACGATTGCGACTGGTGCGAGACTAAGTGCGAGGCGGTAAGCGACTTCGGCGATAGAGCCAAGGCTTTGACTGGCAAAAACGGATAGGGCGAATTTAACTCTGTGTTTTTTGAAGATTTGCTTGAAGCGGAGACGCCAAGATTTGAAAATTATTGACAGAATCAAATCGGCGATAAATTTGCCCAGTATATACCAAAAAAAGGCGGTGGAGAATTCACTTTGTTTGCTGAAATTGACAAAGATTAAGTTTGCCGATACAGCCAAGATCACGTAGATTGATAAAAGAAAAGCGGCTTTAAGCTCGAGGCCTTTGCGATTTTTGCGGGAAGAAGCAATGATGAGCAGTGGAGCGGATAGGACCAAGAGAAAAGCGAAAATTTGAAGAGCAGAAATATTTTCGCCCATGAAAAGCCAGCCGGCAATGAGGTACAAAATGGGTGAAAGTTGGATGAAGATCGTAGCGGCGGTGGTATTTTCGGC
>CAYLGU010000009.1:10830-22045 GCA_964383445.1 uncultured Candidatus Saccharibacteria bacterium
ATAGATCCGGCAGAGGATAAAATGCCGGCGCCAATAAAGATAAGGACGAGAAAGATTGGCGTCGCGACGGGCGGAAAGAGTAGGGCCGTAACAATAGCGATAATGAGATAGGAAAAAATGCCGAGAACTTTTTGGGCGTAAGGTTTGCGGCCTTTGAAGAAAACGTCAGAAACGTAATTGTCAATAAAAACGCAAAGACTGGTGATGATAGCAACAAATATGACTAATGGAATCCAAAGCATTAGAGTTATTATAACATCTTAAAGAGGAGTAGAGTGAGCTTTTGTATGTAAAAATAGTCCGGGTGTACGGACTATTTTTTGTAACGATGGACTTGATTAGTTCAAGTTGCTGTCGATTTTGATGCTTGGGCCCATAGTCGAAGTGATAAAGGCGCTTTTGACGAACTGACCTTTGATCGAAGCGGGCTTTTGGCTCTTGAGGCTGTCTAGGAAGGCATTGGCGTTCTCTAGGAGCTTGTCTGCGCCGAAAGACATTTTGCCGAGTCCGACATGGACGATAGCTTGTTTGTCAACGCGATATTCAATTTTGCCACCTTTGGCTTCTTTGACGGCTTTTTCGATATCAGCAGTGACGGTGCCGGCTTTGGGGTTTGGCATCAAGCCTTTTGGCCCAAGCAGACGGGCGTATTTGCCAAGTTTTGGCATGTATTGCGGAGTGCTGATGAGGACGTCGAAATTGATTTCTTCTTTTTCGAGCCTTTTCAAGAATTCTTCGTCTTCGGCGATATCGGCACCGGTAGCCTGAGCTTTTTTAGCGAGATCGGCTGGTGCAAAAACGGCGACACGGACGGTCTTGCCGTTGCCATTAGGCAGACTGACGGTAGTACGGATGTTCTGATCGGCTTGGCGAGGGTCGACGCCGAGCTTGAAATGAGCTTCTAGAGTGGCGTCGAACTTGACGGCGCTAGTTTCGATAGCTAATTCAATAGCCTCTTTCAACCCATAGATCTTTTCTTTGTCGATTTTTTCGGCGACTTTGCGGTAATTTTTGCCACGGCGTTCGAAGCGACTGCGAGTGACTGGGGTCGGACCGGCTTTCTTTTCTGGGCCGGCGGCAGCATTTTCTGCTTTGCGAGTTTGGCGTTCAGCCTCAGCAACAGCCTCTTCGTGAGCTTTTTTGGATTTTTTGCCAGCTTTGGTGAATTTTTCAGTTTCTACTACGGCTTCGGCGGCAGTTTCTGCCAGTTCCGCTTCTGGAGCGGTGTTTTCTAATATTTTGGCGTCTTTTTCAGGCGCATCTTTGGCGTTTGCCATGAGAATAATTCCCTTTCTGTGGTGATAGCGAGCTGATTGCTCTCCCAACCTTTAATTGTTGTAAGTTATTTTAGCAGAAAAACTGTTGTTTTGCAAGGGTTTCGCTACTAGCAGATACTGAGCCAACCGCTGAGAATTTTGCGGCGGTTGATGCGGTGCTCTCTGGCGAATATGTGCTCCCCGGTCCATTAGAAGACGGACGAAGGGTCGTGTATTTTGCTCAGGAGCCTGAAAACGACCAAGTTGCTGTGACTATAGGTAAGCATACTTTTTGCTATGCATATGATTGGTCCTAAGATTTAAGTCAAAACAAAATTCCCCTGGAGATTTAATTCCAGGGGTTTTTGCTAGTCTAGAAACTAATTAGTCGATAACTTCGACGCCCATAGCGCGAGCGGAGCCAGCAATGATTTTGATGGCGCCTTCGATGTCTACGGCGTTAAGCTGATCTTTTTTGACTTCGGCGATTTCTGCCAATTGGGCTTTGGTGATTTTGCCAACTTTTTCGGTGTTGGGGCGACCACTTCCCTTTGGAATGTTGATCTTTTCGCGGATCAAATCGTCGACTGGGCGGCCAAGACATTGCCAATCAAAGCTACGATCGTCGTAAACTTGGATGTGGACAATGACATCTTTGCCGTTGAATTCTTTGGTTTTTTCGTTGAAGGGGTTGATGAAATCCATCATATTGAGACCCCACTGACCGAGAGTGCTACCAACTGGAGGTCCAGCTGTGGCGCGGCCGCCGGGGATGCGAAGTTTCAAATTCCCTGTTATGTTTTTTGCCATATTTTTCCTTTACTCGTATTTAGATAACGAGTGCGTAACGGGTTTAATCATAGCATATATTGACTTTATGTGCAAGATGTGATATAATGAAAAGATAGTAAAAACGCCCCTTGTTGGAGCGTTTTTTTGTGATTTTATTGATGATGCTAGATTTTTTGAACCTGAAGAGCATCTAACTCGACAGAGGTGTCGCGACCAAACATGGAAACCATGACTTTGAGTTTGCCTTTGGTGGCATCGATTTCGGAAACAGTTCCCTCGAAGCCTTTGAAAGGCCCGTCGGTGATTTGGACGACTTCGTCGATAGTGTAATTGACGGTGTATTTGGGGTCTTCGACGCCCATACGCTTTTTGATTTTGGCGATTTCTTTGTCGCTGACTGGAGTTGGCTGGGTGCCGGTGCCGACAAAGCCGGTAACGCCAGGGGTGTTGCGGATGATGTACCAAGTTTCGTCGGAAAGTTTCATTTCGACTAGGACATAACCTTGGAAAATTTTACGGTCGACGACTTTGCGTTTGCCGTTTTTGATTTCGATTTGTTTTTCTTTTGGCACGATAGCGTCAAAAATTTTGTCAGCGAGATCGATGCTGTTGATGCGCTGCCTGATAGAATCGGCGACTTTGTCCTCGTAGCCAGAGTAGGTATTGATTGCGTACCAAGCGCGAGTGTCGTCGTAGCGGTTTACTGCCATGTTATACTCCTAGTAATTTATTAAATATAAAGGTAAAGAACGCGTCGAGCAGCATAATAACTGCGGCGAAGATAACTACATAAATAACGACAGAGAAAGTCATTTTCCAGGTAGTTTTGCGGTCGGGCCAGCGGACTTGGCGAATTTCTTGCCAAGAGGCTTTAATATAGCGACCCAAGGGGCGGAAAGGCTTGGAAATAAAGACAAATGGTGCGGCAAGTATGCGCAGAAATTTCGGCGCAGGTTTTTTGCCTTGCTTTTGGTCTTTTTTGTTGGCCTTTGTCGGTTTTTTGGCTTTCTCAACCTTTTTGTCGGCAGGTTTTTCGTCTGCTTTATGGTCTTTGGCCTTGATGCGTGTGATTTTGGGCATCTTTTTCTCCCATTAAAAAATGTCCTCTGCAGGACTTGTCAAGAGTATAGCAGGGTTTTGCTTTTCGGGCAAGAAGAATTTGATTTGCGCGAGGGAACTGAATTTGATAGGGTGCGTTTTTAAGAGTAATTAAAATTATAAGGGTACGGTCCTTGAAGAGTTTTTCGGGTGATTTCTATTTAGAATAAGAGGTTGAGGTAGTCGCGGAGCATGCGGGCGCCGGAAATGACAGGTAAATAGGCAGAGAGCTGGTGGTGAACCCAGTATTCTAGGTCAAAATCATTGTTCCAGGCGCTAGCGGCAACTTCCATTTGCTTGTAGAGGTTTTCGATTTCTTCGGCTTCGTCGCGTCCCTCGATGGTGAGGTAGTTTTCGTCTGGCATGTCGGCGACGCCGCCGTCGTGAGTGGAAATGAGAAAACCGAGATTGGCGATATCTTTCATCCAGCTAGTGCCGCAGGCTTCTAGCCCGACAATTGGGTTATTAATGGCGGCGTTGGAGCCGATAGAGAGTGCGCGACCGAGTTCTTCGTCGTAATCCGGAAGATAATGAACGCGTGATTTAAGAATAGGGTGCTTGTCGATAAGATGCAGTAGTTGCATGAGGCGGCCGAACATAGTGGCGTCGCCTAGGTGAACGCGGCCAGCCAAAATATAATGAGCATCATATTTTTCGAGAATATCGGCGAGTCTGTCTGGGTTGGAAAAAGCAAGCCAAGGTCGCTTGTAATCTACAAAACGGCGTTTGAAATCAAAGAGAAAGCTGTTTTCGGGGATTTGAAAGTTTTGGCCGTATTGGTCATTGCGACGAGCGAGTACTTCGTTGAGGTGTTTGCGACCGAGAGTTTTGTATTGGCGGATCTCAGCAGCGCTAATGTTGGGGATTTTTTCTAGGTAATCTTCGGTGGGGAGGTTGAACTTATCGATGACGTCTTTTTGGCGCAAAAAATCAACAATTTCTGGCAAAACCCAAGTAGAAACATCAATGCCATTAGTGACGGCTTTGAATTTGATTTTGTTTTGATTGATGTCGCGGTAATTGGCGACGCGAGCGTGAAGCTTGCTGACGCCGCTACGCAATTCGGCGATTTCGACGGTAACGGTCGAGAGTCGGAGATGGCCGGCGGTGAATTTGTCGGCAAGCCAGCGGCGAACGGCGACGGATTTGATATTTGGGAAAACGTATTGTTCGAATTGATGATAGGAAAAATTGGCTTCGGCGGCTTGAACGAGAGTATGGTTAGTATATAAAGTATGTTTGCGAGTATAAACGACCGCTTCATAGAAGTCCATGCCCGAGCTGACTAGTTCGTCGAGACGAGCGAGTGCGGCAAAAAAAGTGGCAACTTCGTTGAGTTGGATGACGGCAGGCTTGAGGCCGACGAGCTTGAGGGCTTGGTAGCCGCCAAAGCCGAGTGCGACTTCTTGATAGAGGCGATGGTCGCCGCCGGATTCCCCAGAATAAAGTTCGCCAAAATTGGGCTCAGTGATACATAGAAAACGCGTAGAGCCGAGAATTTTTTCGATGACAGACAGTTCGACGGCGGTGGTGGCGGTTTTGATGCGGATAGTGTCAACGAAATCAAAACCAAAATCTTTGTAGTTAACCTCAACATGATAGTCTGTCTGTTCGAGATTTTCCATTTTTTGGTGGGATTCCCAAGGATAAAATGGCGTAATCATGACAAAAGGGATTTGGGTCTGCTCGGCAACGCGACGAGTATCGGCAGCAAGAACGCCTAGCCCACCACCGCCACGAATACCATTTTGCTTATCGTAGACTTCCATAGTCCAGTAACAATAAGGGCGGTCCTCGGAGAGCTTATGGGTAAGATTTTCGCGCTTAATAGCGGCATAAAACTCCTCAACGTCTTCGATATTGTCTAGTCTTTGATGCGATATTGGTATTTTGTTCACTACTAAGGATGCCCTCTTTTTAGTTTTATGCTTATGCTAGATAGTTTAGCAGATAAAAAAATAAAAGTCGATTAAGCTGAAATTTTTGAGCTAATAACGAAGGTTACAGGTAAATTCTTGGCAAGAAAAAGACCGCTAATTAGTAGCGGTCTGCGGTTTTTTATGGCCTTTTATAAACAAGTTCATGCGGAACTTGTTCTGGATAGAGGAAATATATTTCAAATTCGCCCAGATCGGGAGCATCGCCTCCAAGATTTTTTCGAAAAAAGGAAACAATCCCATTGGCGTTATTTCGTGCCTTGTGGACTTTTGAGGACTCGCTTTCGTAGCAAGGGCAAATAGCGACAAGAGTGGAGAAATCCGGAGCCTCTGGATCAATATAGAAAAGTGGAAAAACATACACGATTTCTTCCTCTACTTTTGGAATTACTGTTGTGTCGGCCTTTTTCCTGCCAGCTTCCTGTACTCGCCTGATTACTATTGGATTTTTTGAAGTCAAAAAATCACCAAACCTTTCTTTAAGTGTACGTTTTTAGAAGCACCAAGTCTTTTCATTGTAACACAGATTGTGTCAAAAGTCAATAGACGCGAGCTCTAGCGGCCGCCAAAACCACCACCACCGCCGCCACCACCTGAGAAGCCTCCACCGCCTGAGCCGCCAGAACTGGAGCTGCCTGGAGGAGCAAAACTGGTATTGATTTTGCTGGATAGGCTATTGATTGAGTTGGCGAAGAGGATGGCGTTGAAGGTTGAGTGTCCGTGGTACCAGGCGGGAGCAATATGGGTGTCTTCGTAATAAATAGCAAGCTGTTTGGCCCATTGTTTCTCGATACCGAAAAGAATAGCGTAGGGTAAAATTTTTTCGTAGAGATGTACGAGCTGTTTCTTGTCGTCCGTGTTGACTGGGGTTTTGGTGGCGCCTTCGGGGCTTTGGAGGAATTTGAGACGATCTTTTTCGGCTAAGTTGATGTAGGTTTTGAGGCCGTTGAGGTAGTTTTTGAGCTCCTCGCCTTTTTGGCTGAGCGGGTGGTGGTGTGCGCAGAGTATGGCTAGGAAGACAAAAGAGATAATATGGAAAAAGAAAATTAAAGTGAGCCATTCCTCGTTGTCTATGATGACGAGGTGAGTGAGATTTGCCGCAATCACAAAACCAAGTGAGAGGACAAGGGAGAGCACAAATAGGAGCATGGGGCGGAAATTGCTTTTGACCTTGGCGCGATACCCGGCGGCGATGGCGCGAGTCTCGTTTTGGCCGAGATAGAGGTTGAGTTTTGTGCCGAGTGATGAGTTGTTTTTGTCTATGTCGTACTCTGCCCCGATATCCCTGTTTGGGAAGAGGAGGCTGATGAACTTGGATTCTTCGGGCAAAAGATTGCTCGTGTTGATGAGCTTTAAGGTATAAGAGGACTTTTTGAAGACGCCGGATTTTTTGTTTTCTATGATTTCGATGTGGTGTTTGACGGCGAGGTCGATGATTTGAGCGGGAACGGTTTTTTGGCTGTTGTTATAAACTCCGCTAGCGAAAGTTAAGGAAATATCTTTGGGCGGAAGATATTGGACTGGGGTAATTTTGATTTTTTCGGCGATATTGGTGCGTTTTTTGTAGGAAATGGCTGCCCAGATAAAGCTGAGGATGATAAGGGCGGTGCAGGTAGGGGCAATAAAGGGCTGGAGTTCTTCAAGCCAACTGTTCTGATAGGGTTCGAAGGTGTCGGCAAGAAAGCCGACCGCCATGGTGATATTTTCATTGTAAGACATATTGCGAGTAGCTTGGAAAACAATAAGATTAGGCGAAACTTGTTCAACGGTGCAAGTCTCGGTGCTGCCCCAACCGCCCTGGTAGCAGGTAAAGTTGCCGTTAAAGTTGTCCTTGATGGAGTCGTCAAGGTGGAGATTAGCAGTAACTTGTTTGAAATCTTGGTAGTGATCGGTGCCGATAGTGTCCCAATAAAAATCTTGATAAGTAGTATTGGTCTCGTACTCGTGGATGGTTTTTGTGACGTCGCGTAGGGTGTATTCGAAGGTGTAGGTTTGGGGGCCGAGCAGATAATCATCAGTGCCAGTGGCGATAACTAAGTTATTGTTATCGTATTCTTTGGAGTAGATGTTTTCGGGTTCGCCGTTGCGGAGGATCGAGCCTAATTGTAGGGAGACGCTATGTTTGCCGTAAGCAATAGGAATGGCGCGATAGATGCCTTTGTTTTGGGGGTAATTTGGGAATTCGGCAGTGAAGGTCTCGATAATTTTGAGCGTAGAGCGACCTTCGTTGTCGCGAGATAGGTAGTAATCGCCGACGAAATCACTGAAGTGGAAGTCGTTGACGTCAGCGTAAGCGCTTGGCGCCACAAGACAATTTGTTGTCAGTAAGGCTATAGGTACTAAAAGTGCGGTGAAGAATTTTTTAATATAATGCATGAGTTTATTATATATGATGTTCTGGGAAAGCTAAATATTTAGGACAAAAATAAGATTAATGGATTGACTTTTTATGTAATGTGTGGTATAATGTAGCAATCGTTGGTGTTTGCTTTTCGGGGAGTTCTTTAAAATGTCTATTTTTTGTCGCAGTGCAAGAGAAAATGTGGCGGGGTGGGGTTTTTTCTTGTGCTGCGGCAAATTCGTGTCGTAGAAAAACAGTTTTTCGATAAGGAGTAGTGATTTGTTTGGCGGAAGTAAAGGTTAATGAAAAGATTATGGCAAGACAGGAGGCAGATTTATTGGTAGAAGTGATTGAGACTTGGAAAAAGTAATGTGGGGTTACAAAGCCAATAGGAGTATCTTTGCGTTTAATGGTTGAGGACGAGGATGCGGGCCGCTTTTATTTAACGCTAGAAGCGGTTGATGTTTTTAAATTTGCTGAGTTGGCTGAAACTGATGCGACCTGCACGTTTTTCTTTCTGTGACAAAGAGGGCCTAACTAAAATCGCCGCTGACTATGGAGATTTAGCAGCTAGAATTCGTAGAGAATCTTATGAAAGCCGATCGAAAGCTATAACGGCTTGGCGAGAATGGCATATCGAAAATGGTGACCTCGGCGAATTTGTAGTGAGGGGCGAGGAGTCTGAGACGAAATAGACATAAAACCCAGCAGAAAATGCTGGGTTTTTATTATTGCTTATTTTTGGATTTTATGGTATAAAGATAGAAGTTTATGGTTCTTTGAAAAGCTGAAGTCTATATTTTTTGAAAAGAGGTATGAAGAGTTGAAGAAAAATGATGCATTCTCGAAGAACGAGAAGGATTTGCTTGAGCATGTAGTTAGCGGATGGCTAAAAAAACAAGGCGATGGGAAAAGGCTGTGTTTGACCTTAAAGACGGATCTGTTCAGTCGGGATGGTCGGCCGGAAGAGGTGTTTTATGTTCAGGCTTTTTCCGGAAGGGGCTCTATGGATGAGTTTTGTGTGATTTTGGTTTGGTGTTTCGTGATAGGGTGCAGATTACTACTGATGCATGCGAAGAGAGCCTGATGGAAGCGTCCATGGGGACGGGTCGTTTCCGTAGGGCTACGTATGCCGTGGAGAGCGGCGAGTATCTGACTTTTGGGACTTTCGTGATGACGTTGAACGGCTACGAGGCTTTCTTTTGCATGGAGTTCCAGACGGACTTTTATGCAAAATACCTTGCAATGGATTTGTGGGCGATATTGCTTTTTTGGCTAGGGCTAATTCGGGCAGAGTTGGCTTCTTTCAAAATCGCTCCGCCTTTTCGCGATTTAGGTTGTGACTTGGAGGTAAAAGAAGCCATCAATTCGGCATTGAGAGAAGCCAAAAGAATGTGCTTTGAGAGTAAAGATGCGGAAATCGTGGCGTGGCGCAACGCGCATATTGATGAAGATTTAATTTAGATAACTAATATAGAACATTTAGCTTAAATCCCCCCCAGAAAATTGGGGGGATTTTAGTTGTTTTATTTTTCATAAATTTTGTCGAAAATAGAATAACCGATGTTTTCTAATTCGGAAATTTGGCGACCAAGATTGCGACTCATTGGAAGGACGGAGACTAGCTCGCCTTTTGCGCGATAAGTTGCGGCATTTGTGAGAATTTCGGCGTATTGGGAACTGGGGATTTTTGGGCTAATTAAGATGGCGCGCATGACCTGGTCTTTGTTGGGCTGGAAGTTTGCCTCAGAAAGAATTGTATAAAGCCTTTCGAAGCCAATAGAAAAACCGCAGGCTGGGACTTCTTTGCCGCCGATAAACTGGCCGATCATTTTGTCGTAACGACCGCCGCCGGCGATTGACGAGCCGAGTCCGTCGGCAGTGCATTCGAAGATTGGGCCAGTATAGTATCCCATGCCACGGACGAGGCTGGGGTCAAAAATAACTTTGACGTTAGAGAAGCCGAGTGCGAGAGTCGAGGCGACGATAGCTTCTAAGTCAGATTCGGCTTGCTTGGCAGATTCGCTGGTGAAGCTTTGGCAGAAATCTTTGATGTTGCTTTGTGCGGAAAGATTTTTGAATAGATTGATGAATTTTTCGACTTTTTCGGGGGCGAAGCCGTCGTCTAGCATTTCTTGACGGACGCCATCCATGCCGATTTTATCGTTTTTGTCGAGCAGGATAAAGACTTGGTCGTAATCGGCAGGCACAAAACCAGCAAAGTCAGCGGCGGCTTGCAAAATACGACGGTCGTTGATGCGGAGTGTCAGCCCGGAAATGTTGGCGTCAAGGCAAATTTTCGACAAGATCGTCATGACGGTAGTGATAGTGTCGACTTCGGCAAGGATGGACGCGTCGCCGAGGGTGTCCATATCGCATTGGATGAATTGGCGGAAGCGACCTTTTTGAGGGGCGTCGGCGCGCCAAACGGAACCGATCTGGAGGGCTTTGAACGGTGAGGTAATTTTGCCAGAATTTGCTGCATAATAACGAGATAGCGGCACAGTAAGGTCAAAGCGCAGGGCGCTGTCGGTAAGCTCGGAATTTTCGGCAAGAGCTTTCTTGAGTGACTCGCCGCGTTTAAGGATTTTAAAAATAAGTTTTTCGTTTTCACCGCCATTGTTGCTAGTCAAATTTTCTAGATGCTCCATCATTGGGGTTTCGATTTTTTGGTAGCCAGAATTTTTGGCTGTTTGTTCGATTAGTCCCAACAGGTAATCACGGACGACCATGTCGGAAGGTAGTAGATCGCGCATGCCGCGCACTGGTGTTTTGATCATAATTTAGTTCCCTTCTGATATGGAATTATAACATAAAAAGCGCTTGATGATGACTAGGGATAGGTGCTTGTGTTTTTGGCGCCAAGGTAGATTTTAGCCAGGTGGTCTGTACTTATGGAGGAGAAGTGGTGACTACTGCGGTGGCGAAGCCGTAAAAAGGTATCTGTCGTGGGGTTTTAAGAATGAAAAATGCGCTAGGCTTTTAGGTCAGTTTTACTAGCGAAAACTAAGGTTAAATGGTATAATACAGAGAGCATGCAGGTACTTTAAAAAGGAGGGATGTTTTGATGTTGGTGAAGACGAAATTTTTGCTGAAAGAAGCTGGTGCTAGGACTTTGATTGACGAGGTGGAAAATGGTGACTTCTCGATACTGAGAGCATTGGGGGCTGGAAAGTTGCGCCTAGAGATGGTGCCGGTAGGTTGGCTTTGCCGATTCATTGTTTGGCTGATTTTTTTAGAACCTGACGCATGTCAGCGAAGGGCGGATGCTTTGTTGAGATTCTTTTTTCCGACGGTGATATGCAAGGATTATCGTCATCAAAAAACACTTGACGATGAGGGGGTGGTAATTTATTTTAACCATCAAAGTTTGTTTGAGGTATTGGCGGTAATATCCTGGTGTCTAGTGAATTTTCCAAGAAAGAAGTTTTTGTTTCCGGTGAACCTGCCTTGGTACGAGGCTTTAGCGCCGATGTCTGTAAGTTTGGAGCAATTGGGGTTAGTGATTGTGCCGATGATCACGCCAAAAACAAAGAAGAAAATGCAAAAGATAAAAGGCGTAGATTTGGCAATGAGTGAGCGGATAAAACTGCTCTTCGAGAGGCATTATTTCGAAATGATAGGGCATTTTGCTATGACTGGAAACATAATTGCAGTGGCGCCATCCGCTACTAGGACGGAAACGATTTTTCCCAGTCGCGATCAATACCATTGCGGCAACGATAGGCTTTTGACCTTACCAAAGACGCTGTCGGCGATTATGCTGGGTATCAGGAAAGCGGAAAAATGTT
>CAYLGU010000010.1:0-19842 GCA_964383445.1 uncultured Candidatus Saccharibacteria bacterium
GGTAAAACCTAAAGAGTTGAGGAAGTTTTGATAAGAATATTCAATTCCCTCGCGTTCGGTTTCAGACATGAGGTCAAAGTTGATAGACTTACAGGCAATAACTGCACGGAAGGAGCCGTCTTTCATGATAACCATGGAATCGCGAATCTCAGAAATGAGAAGAGTTGATTGGGTTGACGAAGGGGTTTCTTTATTGCTGGGGGGTAGAGGTTGAGGGGCTTGGCCCGGAGAGCTGATAGCTGGATTTTGGGCGGGAGCAGGCTGAGGTTGAGGCTGGGCTGTGGGAGTTGGCATAGGAGCTGGGGTAGTTAGGGGTTGGATGGCGGGGGCTTGAGTCGGGAGTGGTGCCTGCTGTGGTTGTTGCGGCGCAGGACTTGCGATTGACTGCGGTTGAGGAGTGGGCGTGGGGGCCGAGCTTAGAAATTGCGGTTCAGATTGGTTGGGCTGCACTGGTTAACTCCTTTTTTGTAATGATATATAAACTTCGTTTTCGTCATGTTTTTGTTCTAGGCGCTTAGCTTCTTTGGCGATAGTTTCGACGGAAAAATCGGTATTATTGGCGAGCTCTACGATGTCGGCGGGAGCGGTAGCTTTTGTTTCTGGAATCGACGGGGCTTGTGGGGTAATTATAACAGAATTTTGACCGTTAGGCGGTAAGCTTTGGGCGGTTGGCGTAACTACGGTTGATTGAGTAACTGGAGGATTCAGGATGGACTGTGGTTGCTGGGCCGTATTGCCAAATTTAGCAATACTAGGGGTTTGGATGTTGTGAATAGTCTCGGCTTTCTCGATGGCTTGGCGCATTTGTTTAACGAGCTCTTGGTGGCGGATATTGTTTTTGTCTTGGATGGCTTGCTCGATATGAGCGGAGGTGGGGTTTGCTTCAAAGATATCTTCGGCAGTATTGGCTTCGGCATAAAATTCTTCTTTGAGCGGACTCGCGACAGCGCCTTTTATAGAATAGCCGCCGCTATCGACGATTTCAGCCAAGAAAGAAAGGCGATGGGAGGCTTCGTCGCGGCTGAGATTTTTACTGCGGTTTTCTTCCTTTTGTTTTGGCGCAGTGATTTGAATAGTGGATTCGGCTTGCCCAGATTCCCAGAGGCGCGTTCGAGGCTTCAGATAAAAAGAAACAATGGCGGCGAGATAGGTCTCCATGGGCTGATCTTTTTTGAGCGGAAGGGCGAGGGCGCCGAAAAATAAAACGATGGGAATTGGAATAATGACAAGACCAGGAAAGACTTGGAAAAGCGTCCAAGCAAGGGCAATAAAGCCGGCAGCGACTAATAAGTAAATAAACTGACGAAAGGTAAATGGGCCGAGAAGTTTGTCGTCAGCCTCTACGTCCTGAGGTACTTTATATTGAGCCATATATATCTATATTTTAGCATAAAAGTAAAATGCTTGGGAGAGGGATTAGGGATAAGAAGGCCCGGTTTTGTTATGTCGCTTTTCCGTCTGGCATGTCTAGACCGAGGGCCCTGAATACGGAAGGCTTCATGCCATTGAGGGCTCCTGCGTCAGAATTGCGTAGTTTGACGATATTATCAGCTTCGATTTCTCGGAATATTCGAATAGCCTCGTCTTTGCTGCCGTAGGTAATTTCTAGGGCTTTTAGGGCAGCTTGGAAAGCGTTGGTCTTCATATTGACGAGGTCGCTTGGAGTGAAAGCGCCTAGATAACGTTCTACCATGTCTGTGCGAACTGGGAGGGTGATATTTTTCTTTTCGTCGTAATTAGTCCAGTTGCCGTTTTTATCTGTCGTTAGCCCGGTAAGATACCTAAGAGTATTCATCATTTGCTCGCCATTTGTTTCGAAAGTTGGGATAGCTGCGACGAGCTGAGGCATGATGGTTTTGGTGATCTTGGTTTCAAACGCTTCCACTTCTTGTTGGCTAGAAAAATAATTTTTTCCGTGGGCGAGCTGACTAATTGTATTGTACGCGGTGCGCTCAACTCCCTTAAACGAAGTACCTTCAAGAAGTTTGGCAAGGCCTCCGGTCTTTGTGTCTTTGCCAAGAGAGTCAACGCCAGTGACGTATTCTTTCATAGTGACAGTTTTGGCGCGACGCTCTTCTGGGTTTGATTCGTTAAAGTAGCGCCATGTCTCCATATTGATGTGCTTGCCGAGGCGGGCCAAAGATGGATCTTTGTCTTTCATGCCAAGAAGACTGGACGCGAGCGTATTGGCAAAGTCTGACCCAAGTTCGACATAACCATCTTTGTCCATAAATTCTTGCAGTTTCTCACCGATTTTATCGAAGTCGCCACGAAAACCAAGGATTTCGTGAGAAGCAACAATGGCATCGATATTGCCGGTTTCGAGACTTGTGTCGTAAATAGATAATACGTCCTTGGTTTTTTGACGCCCAAGATAGGTGGTATATTTTGACGTAAGGGCCTTACGCTCCGCTTCGAACATTTCGTAAGCGTCGGCAACAACTGCGGTACGAGCGTCGGTGCGGATTTTTTTGTCGTCACTGAGGCCGTCGGCTCCGGCGCCACGGATAATTAAACGTTCGTATGCTTCGCTACGTTCGCCGGCTTTATTGGCTTCAGTTACGCTTTCATGATAGAAACGCTTGTCTGCCATGTCGTTGCGAGCAGCGGCTTTTTGGAGTGTGACGGAATCAAGGAAATTTTGACCTTGGCGTTCAGTAAGAGCCTTAATTTGAGCGGCTAACCCACGGGAAGTGTCTAACTGGTTATTTTTTAGATAATCGCCCATTGTTCCCATAGTGTTGTCAAGACTGGTCTTGGAGTTGTTGGCGCGTAAACTAATTTCGCGTTGCTTGAACTCGCGCTTCATGTGCTGATTCGCTGATACTGGCTTTTTGGAATAGATAGGTGTACCGTTTTTATCATATCCAGTGATATTGTGGCCGGTTTTTAAAGCATTAAGATATTCGTCGCCTAGATTTGAGGCGTTAGTTTCCGCAGCTTTTTGACGGTCGACTGTGCGTAGTCGAGAGCGATTCGTGCGAGCCGCCCAATAAGAGCTACTAATGGCGTTCCCGGGGGTTAGTTTAAGACTTTTACGCTGCATGCCGCGACTAAGGTGCTCGGCTTTACGCGCGGCGGCACGGTCGTTGGCCCAGTTGCCAATTCCCTTTTGGGCGGGGGCGAAAGGTTTGCGGAAGAGCTCGCCGACTTTGCCAGGAATAGTGCCGGACATTTTGAGAAGCGAGAAGGACATAAATAGAGGTAGGATTTGGACGGCTATACCCAAGATGACGCCGAGCCAGTTAGTTGAGCTAGATATGATTGCCCAGCTAGCGAGCTGAGATGCACCAAAAAGAACGCTAAACATGGGGTAAAAAATGAGCATGCGAGTAAGCAGGTTTTTCCAGCTGTTAAACCATTTTTCGGTATTTGGTAAGAGATAGGCGACGAAAGCAAGGGGCGCGATCATGATGAGGAGCATAATAAGTGCTTGACGAGCGGCGATAGTGATGAAGGCTGCGAGGACGGCGACGATGCCGGAGAAGATGACGGGTATTAGCATCCAGACTGCGGCGCCAATGCCGCCTACGGCCGCTAGGCCAGCTACTGACCCGACTGTGCCGACGCCTGCGGTGCCTAATAAGGTAGCGACAACTTCGCTTACAGACAAGTTATTGAAAAAATCATTAGTGGCACCGCCATTGGCTATGACGCTGTCTTTGATATTGACAAAAACATGGTGGAGTGAGCCGCCTAAGATGTTACTAACGTCTACAGCGAGAGCACAAATAATAAAGCTTAGGTTGACGAGGACAGCCGTAATAATGATACGCGGGAGAGTGCGTTTGATGCCGTAATTACTGATACCGAATCCGGTAAGTTGAGAATAGACAATAATGAGGATGAATATAATAAATACGATGTTGGTGATATTGCGCATGTATTCCCAGACGAGATAGATAGGAGAATCGGTTTCGGTAGAGATAGTTTTGACTTCGAGAAAACTGCTGATGCCAGAGTAGAGCCAGTCGATTCCGTTTGCTAATGCGGTAGTAACTGGGCAAATGAGCCAACCGATGCCGCCGAGCTGGTCGTAGCAAGTGTTAGATTCTTCGGAGTTCTCTTCCGAGTCGGATTCTGTAGAGTTTCCCTCGTTACTTTCGTTATCTTCGGCGTTGCCGGTAGTTTCGGGAGTTACAGTAAGAGAACTGTTCGTATCGGTGTCGCGAATAGCAGATGCTAGAGGGGCGGCAAAAAGTACCCCTGTTAGGGAAAGAATAGTTACTAAAAAAATAATAAGCCGCTTTTTCATGGCTGACGTAATTATAGCACACATAAGCGTTTTAGTCAAGAGTGATTGTGGGGTTTTTGGCTTGATGCTATAATTAGTAATAATTATGAGTAAGCCAGAGGTAAAGAGGAGCGACAAAACTCAGAAAAAAGCGTCCAAAATTAGGCGATTGGATAAGAAATGGCTGTGGCTTTTTGGGGGACTAATAGTTGCGATTGGGATTTTGTTGGCGACGATGTGGTTGAGTAGTGATGTGCGACAGAAAAACTCGGTGGCGAAGGGTTTGGTGGGGGCTTGGCGTTGCGATGGTGACGTCGGTTTGACTTTCTATAAGGATAAGTCGTTTTATTGGAAAGTTAACGGTAGTGAAGAGAAAAAAGTGGGGACTTACACTAATGCGATTGATAGTGTAGAGTTTTTAGAAGACATCAGAGGCGAAAAGGGTGGCGATATGTATAAATATAGTGTAGTATTTGAAGAGAACGACAGGATAATGTTAACAGGTAGTGGATTGGGTAATCGAAAAGAAAGTTTTATTTGCAATCGGGAGATATAAAATGAAGATGAATAAGATAAAAATATTGGTTTTGGCAATGATATTTGGGGGGCAGCTTGCAGTTGCCGATTCGGTGTCGGCAGCGAGAGTTCAAGTTGGCGACGGTAGTGGCAATACGGTGCAGTTTAGTACGGAGGCGCACGTCGTATCGAGTATAGATTGCGTACCGAAGGAGGGCGGGATAAAGGCAGAAAGCGCTGTGAGTTATAGGGTTGCGGGCGATAATACTGGGGCGAGACAAACTGCAACGGTGTCTTATGCAAAGGCTGAAGGAGACTCTTTATATACGGAGGCATGGTGTGACAGCGAAGAGGATAGGATCGCGACCGACTTGGCAGCAGCAAATGTAGCGATGTATTCAGGTGTCGGCGAGAGGAACTTGGTGGATTTTGCGGATGCGGCAGCGGATTGCGAAACCTCTATTTTAGGAATAAGTTGCGGCGACGAAAATGGGGTGTGGGAGTTGCTGAGCCTGATATTGAATATTATGACGGCTGGAGTGGTCGTTTTGGCGATTGTTGGGATTACCATAAGCGGGATTCAGTGGTTGACGGCAAGAGATAACGAAAGTCAAATAGTAAAAGCAAAGAGCAGAATATTCAACGTGGTATTAGGCTTGGTGGTTTGGGCGGTAATGTGGCTAGTGTTAAGTTGGCTAATCCCTGGCGGAATAAATTTGGGAGGGGCTTAGGATGTTGAAAAAGTTTTTGGCAGTAGTAATGTTGGTCGCGGCAAGTGTCGGAGTGTTCGCGCCGTTGCCCGTTAGTGCGGCTAGCGATGCGTCGTGCGATGCGTCGTTCTTAACATTTAGACCTTGGTACTATGGCTTGACTGAGGGTGCGGATTGCAGAATAGTTGTAGGTAGCGGCGATAAGGCTACTAATGAAGAGATCACGGCGTTTGTTTGGACAATAGTTTTGAATGTTTTGAGCAACCTGTTCTCTGCTGTAGGTTATTTGGCGATTGGTTTTATTATATATGGTGGCTATATGTATGTGTTGGCACGAGGAAGTGCGGACAAAATCAATAAGGGCAAAAAGATTATAATTTCCGCAATTGTTGGGCTAGTGATATGCATTTTGGCAGCAGTGATAACTAATACGATTGTAGAGATCGTGATAGGAGCGGTAGGCGCATGAAAGGACTGATTTTTAGAATATTGGCCGATACGGTGGACGTGGGAGGCATACCTTGCGCAGAGGGTGGGTGTGATATGACGGGCGGGGCCATAGTGTCTACGATTGTGACTTGGGCCTATGCTTTACTAGGCTTAGTGGCAGTAGTAATTATTGTAGTTTCGGGGATACAATATATTATCAGTCAAGGTGAGCCCGAAAAGACTAAAAAAGCTCAAGCAACGATTACTTATACGGTTTGGGGGTTGGTAATTGCGACAGCTGCGATGCTGATTGTGCGCTTTGTAGTGGGAGCATTGTCATGAAAAGAATTTTGATGGCTGCGGCCTTGATAGCAACTATGTTCTTAGGGGCGACTGTGCCCTCAATGTCGGCAGCAGCGTGGCGAGACCCAATTTGTGATATGAGTGGAATTTCGGCAGAAGACAAAGAAAACGCCAACTGTAACGCCCCAGGAAGAGTAGAAGACAAAGTGGCGGGTGCCATAACGGCAGTTTTTTCCGTAGTGGGAGTTTTGGCGGTTGGAATAATTATATTTGGTGGAATTCGTTATATGATTTCTCAGGGTGACCCGGGCAAGATTAAGAAAGCTAAAGACACGATTCTGTACGCAGTTATTGGTTTGGTTATTGCTTTGTCGGCCTATGGAATTACGATGTTTATAATGGGGAGCATATCTTAATGAAAAACATACTAAAGGTTGTAGGGGCGGTGGGCGATCAGATAATAGATGATTTGAATCAGTCGGGTTTGGATGACGGAAGGACTATCAATGGTTTTGTGTCAAATTTTGTGACAGTGATAATGTTTATAGTAGGGATGGTGGTTACCGTAATGATTATAATGGGCGGAGTGCAGTACATGACGTCACAGGGTGACGCTGGTAAGACGAAAAAAGCCAAAGATACAATTCTCTACGGGATTATTGGTATGGTGATTGCGGTTCTGGCTTTTGCAATAGTGAATTTTGTTTTAGTGAATGTACTATAGTCGAATCAGATAATTTATGATATATTAATAAGCAAGTAAATATGGAGAAAAACACAATGAGTAAGTTCAAAAATGTTATGAAGGGGAGTCTACTGGCAGTCTTTTTGGCTGTGTTTAGCTTTGCTCCGGCTTTCGCTAATTGTAGCTGGGATAGTTCTTCTTTGGAGAAATATAATTTGTCTACCAGTGGCGGTTCTGGCACAGACCATCCGGTAAATTGCCCAGTGAAAACTGATGACGGAGATACAGTTTATGGAAAAACTTCTGCCGACTGTGCAAAGTGGGGCTCTTTAGCAACTGACCCGGATTGTGGTAAAGGTGATTTAAATAATACAGTCACTAATATCATTAATACCATTATCTTTGTAATTGGTATTATTGCGGTTGCTATGGTGATTATGGGTGGCGTGCAGTATTCAACCTCACAGGGTGATGCTGGTAAAGTCAAGAAAGCAAAAGATACGATTCTGTACGGGATTATCGGTCTAGTTGTAGCAATTTTGGCCTTTGCAATTGTCAACTTTGCACTTAACGGGGTTCTAGGTTAGAGTTAAAAATAACCGATACTTAAAATGTCCCTTCTAGTGAGGGGCATTTTTTATGAAGTTCAGCTGGGGGTTTGCTTGCTGAGTGGATCTCTTGAAGTGTACGCGAGGATGATAATAGGTTTGACCACTTCTCTGCCCGGCCGTTCAGCTGAGGGCTAGAGGAGAAGATATTTTATTGAGAGAATAGCAAAACCCCCAGTTTTGAAACTGGGGGTTTGACTTAGAGCAGAGTGTTTAGTTAATAGTAATCTTTTTAGGCGCTTCGGTTTTTTCTTTTTCGAAAGAGATTGTCAAAACACCGTCTTTTAAGACTGCGTCAACGCCGTCTTCTTTGATTTGGACTGGCAGAGCGATAGTGCGACTAAATTCGCCCCAATAGCATTCTTGAATGTGCCATTGAGTGGCTTTTTCGTCTTCGCCGCCATTTAGTATGCCAGATATAGTTAATATATTGTCAGAAATAGAGACGTCGAGGTCGCTGCGGGAAATACCAGCGGTGCGAGCCTTAACGATTAATTTCTCTGCTGTCTCGTAGACATCCACGGCTAACTGTCCGGGGAAATCTTCGCTTTCTATGTTATCCCACCCATCGTCATTTGGATCTGATGGTTCTGCGATAGAGCTTACAGAGGCAGTAGTTTCCTCTGTCTCTATAAGAGCAGCATCGTCGCCGGCTTCGTCTATAAACGCAGCGGCGAGTTCGTCTTCCATCAGCAAGTCGTCATTATTGTTACGAGCCATTGCTTTTGTTGTTCCTCCACTTACTCTGTTATGCTTTATTATAAGGGCGACCTGAATTAAAATCAAGGGCTATTATGACTTTTGATGTAAAAATTACAAAGTTTAAGCGGTTTGCGGAAATAATTTGTCCGCATTACTGTATTTCTTGTGGAAAAATAGGGGGGATTTTGTGCGATAGTTGTAAAAATTACAACATTTTCGAGCACATGAATTATTGCTTAAAATGTGGTGTAGTTGTAGAAAATGGAAGATGCGCGAATTGTGAGTCGACTTATGATGCTTCGTGGTGCTTAGGCGCAAAGAAAGAGGTGTTTGGGGAGTTAGCGATGCGCTTGAAGTATAATTCGGTGCGGGCGGCGGCGTTACCTTTGGCAGAGATGTTAAACAGTATACTTCCCTACTGGAGGAACGTGACGCTTGTGCCGGTTCCGACTTTGAGAAGGCACGTTAGGCAGAGAGGGCTAGACCATACGAGACTGGTTGCGAAATATTTAGCAAAAATGCGAACCTGGAAATTAGAGAGTCTGATTTCGCGGGTTACAGATACCGTTCAGGTAGGAGCGGGAGTAGAGCTGAGGAGGCGACAGGCTGACAAGGCCTATAGTTTGAATAAAAAAATAGATCCAGAGAGAACCTATCTAGTATTAGACGATGTTTATACGACAGGATCTAGTGTGGAGGCGGTATGCAGGCTATTGAAAAATGGTGGGGCAAAAAATGTTATGGTAGCAGTGGTTGCCAGAAGTGGATGGGAGAATAAAGGCGATTAGGCTTCTGGAGTGACGCCGCCAAGGGCATTGATGACGAAGTTGACGATAGCAAAGGCGAGAATAGCGATGATAAGACCGATGATGGCGTACATGATGGTATTTTTGGCGTCAGTGACTTTTTTGCTGTCGCCGCCAGATAGGATATAGCGAAGTCCGCCGTAGATAAGCATAATAACGCTGATGATACCGACGACATAAAGGATAGTGTTGGTGATCTGGGTAAACACGCCGTTGTCGCCGATTAGTTCGCTAGGCATGCCGTCGCCTTGTGCGGCCTCAGCCCCCTCTTGGGCGGGGTTAGATGCGGCCATGACGCGTCCTGCCCATAAAGTAGCAGCTGCGCCAGCTCCAGTAACGATTTGGCCGATTTTTTTCACAGTTTTGTTCATATGTAATTGATTCTCGCAGTTAGAAACTAGCAATATTGTACACGAATGATTAAAAAAAGTAAAATGTTAAAGTATACGTTTAGTATTTTGTTTGGGATGTATAAAATACTGATTCATGGCTAGCGTGGGGGGTAAAAATATGATAATATATGGAGAGCGAGGAGGGTTACCCAAGTGGCTGAAGGGGGCGGTTTGCTAAATCGCTAGTGTGGGGAAACCTGCAGCGGGAGTTCGAATCTCCCACCCTCCGCCACAATAAGACTTTTCTTTGAGAAGTCTTTTTTGTTGGTTAAAGTGTAAGCATTTTGAAGATTTTATGATACAATAAAAATATTATGGCAAAGAATGAGATCTTGAATTGGGAGGCTGAGGAATATATAGCGAGAGATAAAAATACTGGCTGGTATGTCGGCTTGGTGTTTATCGGGCTATTATTGTCTGGAGTTGCGGTATGGTTGGAGCAGTGGACTTTTCTGGCCTTAATTGTGGTGAGTGTTTTGGCGTTGATTGTATATGTTTCCAGGCCACCTAGGATTTTGCACTATTCTTTAAGTAGTAAGGGGCTATCCGAAGGTAATCGTCTGTATGATTTCGGACAATTTAAGGCTTTTGGCGTGATGCAAGAGGACAAAAGATTTTCGATAGTTTTGATACCGAAAAAGCGTTTTTCGGCGCGAGTGACGATATTCTTTCCTGAAGCTCAAGGTGAGAAAATTGTAGATGTTTTTGGAAATAGGCTACCAATGGAGCAAATAAAGCCAGATTTTTTGGATAAAATGGTGAGATTCTTGCGTATTTGAGCCGTTTGTAGTTTAATAAAGCATAAGAGTTTTAATAATAAGAAGGTGGGCATATGGACCAAGCAATTCAGGCAGACGAGAACGAGCTGCAAAAAGCAATAAACAATATAACAAGTGGTGATAATACGGCGTCTAGCGTGGAGGCTACGCTTGGTGCGGATTTGCAGGGTGCGGGTGCAGCGATTGCTCCTGAGCCTGAAGTGGCTTTAACGGCTAATGACGCTCCGCAAATTGACGAGACGCCAGTAATGGCGGAGGCGGCTGAAGCGCCAGTCGTAGGCAATATTGACGCTGGTGTACCTCAAGAGAGCTTGGGAGATTTGGCGAGCGTAAAAAATAGTGCGCTGCTTGACCTAAGGCCGATTTTGGACCGCGTAGAGCTTCCTGCTGAAAATAAGTTCAAGATATACAAAGAAATCATTACTTCTACGAAAGATAAAGCAGCGATTGAACCGGCCTATAATGCCGCGAAGCAAATTGCGGACGATCGTGAACGCGCCGAAGCTTTATTGTTTATCGTGAATACGATTGACGACTTGAACGACGTAGTCTAGGTTTAGTCGAACTGATAAAAAATAATCCCCTTTTGGGGATTATTTTTGTGTTGCTCGCCGTGGATTTTTAGTACATTCCTCCGCCCATGCCTGCGGCAGGGTTGCCAGATTCTTTTTCTGGAATGTCCACAATAAGCGCGCCCATAGTGATAGCTGTAGCAGCAATACTGACAGCATTTTGGACGGCTTCGCGGGTGACGCGCGCTGGGTCTACGACGCCGGCTTTTTTGAGGTCGATAATTCCCTCTTCTGGCTTCATGACGTTGACGCCAAAGCCAGGTTTGGCCTCGCCGACTTTATCAAGGAGTGCTTGAGAATTGAGCCCGGCGTTTTCCATGATTTGAATAAATGGTGCCTGGAGGGCATTTTTCAAAATGCTACTACCGGCGTGGTCGTCTTTGAGATCTTTGGCGAGATTGGCGAGAGTAACCCCACCGCCAGGGACGATACCTTCATCGAGAGCGGCTTTAGTTGCGGCAACAGCGTCGTCGACGCGGTATTTTTTCTCGTCAATTTCGGTTTCGGTAGCACCGCCGACCTTAAGGACAGCGACTTTGCCTTGGAGGGCGGCTGCGCGTTTGTTAAGTTCTCCGCTTTCGTAGTCGCTAGTGGCGATGTTGGCTTGAGCCTTAATTTGTTCGATGCGGGCTTTGACGGCTTTTTGGTCGCCTTGGCCTTTAATAATAGTAGTTTCGTCTTTGGTGGCGATGATTTTTTGGGCAGAACCTAGAACTTCTAGACCGGCGTTTTCAAGGCTGAGGCCTTTGTCGCCAGAAATGACAGTGGCGCCAGTTAAAATAGCGATGTCTTCTAGGGTTTCTTTGCGACGATCGCCAAAAGCAGGAGCTTTGAGGACTAAGGTGTTAAATACGCCTTTGAGCTTGTTGAGAACGAGAACAGAAAGCGCTTCGCCTTCAACTTCTTCGGCAATAATAACAAGGTCTTTTTGACCGGCGGCGGCCATTTTTTCGAGGAATGGCAGGAGGTCGTTGACGGCGCTGATTTTTTTATCTGTTAGAAGGATGGACGGCTTGTCGAAGATTGCTTCTTGACGATTGGTGTCAGTGACAAAAAATGGCGAACTGAAACCTTTATCATAACTAAAGCCTTCGACGATTTCTGATTCCATTTCTAGGCCTTGGCCGGCCTCAACAGTAACAATGCCGTCTTTGCCGATTTTGGCGATAATATCGGCGATAAGTCTGCCAATATGCTCGTCGCCGGCAGAAATTGTGGCAACTTCGGCAATTTTGGTGCTATCGCCAGCGATTTTTTCGGCAGATTTGTCGATATTTTTGACGATTTCTTTACCTGCGGCTTCAATTCCCTTGCGAAGTTCCATTGGGTTGTAACCGGCGGCAATTAGTTTGTTGGCTTCGGCGATAATGTTATAAGTAAGGACAGTGACAGTGGTGGTGCCGTCGCCCGCGACTTTATTGAGTTTTTGAGCGGCGGATTTGACGAGACGTGCGCCAACTTGGTAGCCAAGAGTGGCTTCGTCATCGCTGTCTAGGTCGACAGCTTCGGCTACAGTGACGCCGTCGTGGGTGATAGTGGGGGCGCCGTAGGACTTTTCAATGACGACGTTACGTCCTTTTGGCCCAAAAGTGACCTTGACTGCGTCGTAAAGGGCTTTTGCCCCGCCGAGAATGCGTTCGCGCGCTTCGGCATCATAAAATACTTTTTTTGCCATATTTTTCTCCTTTAGATTGTTGCTAAGATGTCTTCTTCTTTGATAATGAGATAGTCGGTTTGGTCGACTTTAACTTCAGTAGCGGAGTATTCGCGAAAAAGAACGCGATCGCCTTTTTTGACGGATTTGACGTCTGGGCCGACGGACTCCACAGTTGCGTAGCTTGGTTTTTCTTTGGCTTCGCCGAGGTAAATGCCAGAAGCGGTCTTTTCGAGAGCGGCTTCTTTGGCGGCTACGACTCGGTCAGCTAATGGTTTTATAGCCATATCTAACTCCTTTTTAACTTTGTATATCTAGTGTAGTGCAAGTTTTTGGCACTGTCAATATGTGAGTGCCAATTTTTAACTGAGGGTTTGTTACAATAGGGTTATGAGTGAAAAGATACAGTTTGTAAGTGGGGATAAGACTTGGGATGAAATGCCAGACTATAAAGAAGTTAAGGCGGTAGAAGATGAGCAAAATAAGGAAAAATTAAAAACTTTGGGGCTTGAATATAGAGCGTTGGAGCGAGATTTTGGGCAAGAATTTACAGATGCGGATGACAAAAAAGAGAGGCTTAACTATACTATAAAAAAGTATGAGGATCGGGTAAGGCACAACAGGTTTTTGGCTAAGTTGGCGCGAAGTTCAATGAAAAGTGAATATGGTTTGGCGGAGTTTGAAGGTATAGTAGTAGATCGGCCCGGCGAGACTATAGAGGCAAAAAGCGGGGTGATGTATGCGGAGAGATTGGGGGACTTAAAAGAGGCAATAAGAGGGAGTGAATTAGGAGAAGATGAGAAACGAGCGGATTTAGAAGGCTTAGGCAGGACTTTGGGGCTAGTTATGGCGCACATTGAGAGGCAATTTGACGAGGCGAGTGATGATTTTGAAGCTAAAGCGAATGATCGAGCTAGAACGGAGGCGCACAACCAAGTGATTGAGCAGTTAAACTGGATGAATGAGGTGGCGGAAAAATACGGCGTAAGGAGGTTTTGCTGTAGAGATTTTTTGACAAGTAGAGGATACAATAAAAACTCTGATTTTAATGGAGCTTTGGGCAGAAGAATGAAAAGCGATCGGGCTATAGTGGAGAGGTATTTTGAGCTCGCGTATAAAGAAAGAGTGGAAAATATAAGAAGAAAATTAGGGAGAGCGAGTTTAGGAACTTTTCTATATTGACTTTTTTAAAAGTTTGTGATATAATGATAGTATAAATTGTGCTTAAAGTAATTTGAAACTAATTATTTTGGGGGTGGACGCATGAATGTGGACATTAAAGAAGAGTTGAAAGCAAAAGTTGAGGCTTATGTCGCCCAGATGTCTAAAGTTGAAGCAAAACAATACTTTGGATTGGCGCAGACGCCGGAATGGGCAATTGTTTTGGAACTTGGCGACAAGGCCAAGCATGCAGATCTGGTAGATCTGAAAACTGAAGCGATTGGATACCTTGTACCCGGTTACATATTGAGTGACGATGAACTTTTGCTTTTGTTCGTGGCTGAAATGACAGAACGCTTTTATCGGCGGGGATAATTTTGGCCGAAATTGCCCTCATCGATATTAAAGATGAGGGCTTTTCCTTTGATGAAAAAGAATTGTACTTATGCTGGAGCTTGAGATAGGGTTTAGTGGTATGATAGGGGTATGAAAGAAAAAATACCTTTTTATGACGATTTAGTGCTTCCCTATCATTTGGCGAAGGCGGGACTTTGGGGGGCTAAATATGGTTTTCCGGGGAAAAAGTTGCGCGTGATTGGCGTAACGGGGACAAACGGCAAGACGACGACGAGTTTTATGATTTGGAAGATGCTGAACAATGCGGGACGGAAAACTGGGCTAATGACGACGGTGGCTTGGGGGGTGGAAAAGTTGAAGCCGCAAGTTGAGCATATGACAACGGTGGATTCGCGACTTTTGAATAAGAGAATTGCGAAAATTGCCGAGTCGGGTGCGGAATTTTTGGTTTTGGAGCTGACTAGCCATGCGATGGCGCAATATAGGTCACTAGGGGTGCCGATAGAGGTGGCCGCGATGACGAACGTGACGCATGAGCATTTGGACTACCATAAGACCTTTGAGCGTTATCGGGACGCGAAGCGCAAATTGTTTAAGAAGGCGCGGTATGGGGTAGTGAACGCGGACGACAAGAGTGCGAAGTTGTTTCGAGGAGACGTGGCGGAGGGGGTTAGTTACGGTGTGAAAAAGGGGGAGTTGAGGGCTGAAAAGGTGAAGCTGGGGCAAAATGGGGTGGAATATGAAGTGAAGGGTCTAAAAATAAAGACGCAAATACCGGGCGAGTTTAATGTTTATAATTCCCTAGCGGCGGTGGCGGTAGGAATGAAATTGGGTTTGAGCGATAAGCAGATTATAGATGGGATTTTTGCGTTGGATGCGGTTGAAGGCAGAATGGTAACGGTGGATGAAGGGCAGAATTTTGGAATAGTGATGGACTATGCACATACGCCAGACTCATTCGAAAAATTGTTACCAGACATGAAGAAAGCGACAAAAGGACGATTGGTTGTAATGTTTGGCAGTGCGGGTGGTCGGCGCGATCCGTCGAAGCGAGAGCCGATGGGGGAAATTGCGGGAAAATACGCGGATATTGTGGTTTTGACCGAGGAGGATGACAGAGATACGCCGGGAATGCAGATTTTGGAGCAAATTGCGGTGGGGGCAAGAAAAAGTGGCAAAAAAGACGGCAAAGATTTGCTATTTGAATTGGATAGGCCGAAGGCGATAAAGTTGGCTTGCGAGTTGGCGAAAAAGGGCGACATGGTGTTGTTTTTGGGTAAGGGGAACGAGAAAAGTATCGAAAGAGCTGATGGCGAGCATAAATATTATGAGTTGGACGAGATAAAAAAAGCTTTGAAAAACTTGAAGTAGAAGACTAGCGGTCATCTCTTCAGCAGTTTCTCTAAAATAGTTAAGTTGAGGCTAGGCAAAATACAAATGGCAATAGTCCATCCTCCCAAGTCTAACTTTATAAGCACAGACTAAAGCCCTAAAAATGTCATACACTGGACAGCCAACAGAAGCGCCCTTTCAGGGCGAACCTGTTGGTGCCGGCAGGAATATACATTTTTAGAATTTTAATCTAGATATCGAGTTTCTAAAGTTAGATTTGGAGAACTATTGCGCCCTGATGAATGATATGGAAATGTTTACTTTTTTTATAAGCACAAGTATAATTGAGATATGCAGAATAGTGGGCAGGGCGGTAGCGCCCTTAGAATAGAAACTTTATTAGAAGAATGTATCCGATTAAAGGCGTCAGATTTGCATTTGCAAGTTGGTTTGCCGCCGATTTTACGCGTGGATGGTTCTTTGCGTCCAGTGGCTGGGATGCCAGATTTGACGGGCGAAGTGATAGAGAAACTGATTTTTGCCACGCTTGATGATGAACAAGAAAAGATTTTGATAAAAGATAAGGAATTTGATTATTCTTTTGCGTTTGGCGATTTGGGACGTTTTCGTGTTAATGCTTTCCATGAGAAAGGTAATTTGGCGGCAGCTTTTCGTTTAATTCCGACGCAGATAAAAAGCATTGATGAGCTGGGGATGCCGGCAGTGGTGTCGAGTTTTGCGGAATATCCGAGAGGCTTGGTGTTAGTAACCGGCCCGACGGGGAGCGGCAAGTCGACGACTTTGGCGGCTTTGGTAGATAAAATAAACCGTGACAAATCTAAGCATATTATTACGATTGAGGACCCGATTGAATTTACGCACAAATCGAAGCGTAGCGTGGTGGCGCAGAGGGAAGTGCATTATGATACTTTCTCGTTTTCGGCGGCGCTGAGAAGTGCTTTGCGTGAAGATCCTGATGTGGTCTTGATTGGTGAGATGCGTGACCTTGAAACGATTTCTTCGGCGATTACGATCGCAGAAACAGGACATTTGGTGCTCGCAACTTTGCATACGAATTCGGCGGCGCAGTCAATTGATCGTATGATTGACGTTTTTCCACCACATCAGCAACCGCAGGTGCGTTCGCAGTTGTCGAATATTTTACAGGCGATTTGTTCGCAGCGCTTGGTCCCAGCAATCGGTGGCGGGCGCGTAGTGGCGGCAGAAATTTTGATTGCGAATCCGGCGGTGCGTTCGATTATCCGTGAAGGTAAGACGCATCAATTGGATACGGTGATTCAGACTGGGCTAGACCAGGGGATGCAGACGATGGACAGGACTTTGGTGAAATTGATGCAGACTGGCGTGATTTCTTATGATCAGGCAAGAGAATACGCAGTGGACGTAACGGAATTTGAAAGGTTGGCAAGGGGATAATGCGACGCTTTAACTATACGGCAAAAGATCGAAAAACTGGAAAAGTCATAAAAGGCTCAATTCAGGCAGATAGTGAGCGTGCGGCGGGCAAATTGTTGGTGGAGCGAGGTTACACGCCGGATAAGATCCGCGAAGAGGGAAGTGGTCTAGCGGAGAAGATGAATAAAATTACCACGAAAGACAAAATTGTCTTTACGCGGCAATTTGCAACTTTGATTGGTGCGGGCTTGCCGATGGCGAGCTCTTTGCGTACGGTGGCGGAGCAGACTCAGAATAAGTCAATGCGGGCAGTGATTGAGCGAATTTTGGCTGACGTGGAAGCTGGAAAAAGTTTGGGCGATGCTTTGGAAAAGCACCCGAATACATTTGATAAAGTATATCTTGCTCTGGTGCGCGCAGGTGAAATGAGCGGTACTTTGGACGAAAGCTTGAAGCGCTTGGCGGCACAGCAAGAAAAAGATGCAGAAATGATGAGCAAAATCCGTGGGGCGATGACCTATCCGGCAATCGTGTTAGTGGTGATTGTGCTAGTTGTGGCCTTTATGATGTTTACGGTGGTGCCACAGGTGGAAGGCCTGTATGAAGATTTGGGCGAGGAATTGCCCATGTTGACGGCTATGTTGGTGGGCTTGACGGCATTTGTGGTGCAATTTTGGTGGCTGCTGGCGATATTCGGTGGCGGTTTGATTTGGTTTTTGATGCAGTTTTCCAAAACAAAGACGGGGATTCGGGCTTTTGCGAACTTTAAGTTGAACGTGCCGATGTTTAAAAATTTATTCAGGCGACTTTATATGGCGCGTTTCGCGAGAACGGCGCAGATTCTGTTGGCGACTGGCGTGGCGATGATTGATACTTTGAAGATTTCGGGCGAAGCGATGAATAACGTAGTGGTTGAAGATGAAATAAAAGACGCTACCACCAAGGTGCAATCGGGCAGGAAGTTGTCGGAATCGTTGAAGGATAAAAATTATATTTTGCCCCTGGTGCCACAAATGGCGAGCATTGGCGAGCAGTCGGGTAAGATTGACGAGATGCTGGGGAAGGCCGCACAGGTATACGAAGATGAGTTGGATGAGTATATCCGCACGATTTCTACGATGATTGAGCCGGTTTTGATGGTGGTGATGGGCGTCGTGGCGGGCGGTTTAGTCGGCGCGATTTTGTTCCCGATTTATTCGTTAGTTGGCTCAATTTAGATTTTAGCAAAAACCTTGCACTAAGCTTGAGCGTGATGTAAAATATGGGTTATATATTGCATTTTTGTCGACAGCAAAATGACAAGTTGTCGAACGAAAGAAAAAGAAGGAGAAAAAAATGCTAAAAAATAATAACAAATTTAAAAAAGGCTTTACGATTATTGAGGTAGTCTTGGTGCTTGCAATTGCAGGTTTGATTTTCTTGATGGTCTTTATCGCTTTGCCGGCTTTGCAGAGCTCACAGAGAAACACGCAGCGTGAAAGCGACGTAGAACGTTTCTTGTCTGCGGTGACAGACTATTCGTCAAACAACAGCGGTAGGATTCCTTTTAAGGCTGGCAGCACCGGCCGTGAAACGACGGTCGTGAAGTTTGTGACCAGATACATCGATGATACTTGTAGTGACGAGAACGGCGATGGCAAGTTCGAAGAGGATGAATGTACGGCGGACCAATTCCGTGATCCGGATGGAGTTTTGTATAACTTCGAACCGGCAAAGGTCGCCACTCTTCCGACAGATGGAGTTTACGAGGTAGAAATGCCAGAGAAAAATGATCATGTAATTTATTTCGCAGTGAAATATATGTGCGGTGCTGAAGAAGGTACTGTGATCGAAGGTACTGGCGATCGCCAAGTTGCGCTTTTGATGACGCTTGAGGGCGGTAGCGTAACCTGTAACGCAAACAGCTAAAGTTTAGCTTTTCGAATGAACCTTCAGAAATGGAGGTTCATTTTTTGTGGGGTTATTTTGAAGCGGGAGAGTAGGGTATAATATGGTTATGGAAATGTATTTCGGATTATTTGTAGCGGCATTATTTGTGATAGGAGCGGCGATGGGGAGTTTTGCGGCTTGCCAAGTTTGGCGAATTCGCAAGAACGATAAATCGCACAGATCGCATTGCATGAGCTGCGACTATGAGTTGGCATGGTATGATAATGTGCCGATTTTGTCATGGTTGTTTTTAAGAGGGAGGTGTCGAAAATGTGGCGGGAAAATTGGGTGGATGGAAATTTTGACAGAGCTGATTTTGGGTTTGGTGTTTGTGGTGGTGGGGCTGAATTTTGATTTGACGGACGCGATGAGTGTGGTGCAGTTGGTGTTGTTTTTGGTGCTTTTGACGGGACTAGCGATACTGTTTATTTATGATGCGAAGTGGGGGAAGTTGCCGAGCGTTGTATTGACATTTTCTATAATATGTGCTAGTATAATAGCGGCCTTAAACCTGGGCGCTTTGTTTAGTGTTGCTGGGTTTTCTTGGGGGGTGATATGGAATTATCTGGGGGCGTTGATGGTGTTGCCGCTGCTGTATTTTTTGATGTATCGCTTGAGTCATGAAAAATGGGTTGGGGGCGGGGATTGGCTGCTTGCTTTGGCTTTAGCCTTGGTGTTGGGGGATTTTTGGCTGGCGTTCTTTTGCTTGTTTGGAGCGAACTTGCTGGGAAGTATGATTATGTTGCCAGTGATGAAATTGAAGAAGAAAAAAACAGATATGAGAATTGCTTTTGGGCCGTTTTTGATAGCGGCATTTTTATTGGTATTTTTGCTGAAAGATTATTTGTTGGATTGGTTGGTAATTTAACTAATCGGTGGGTTCGCTGTGGAATTTTTCGTGAACGTCGCGGAGGTGCTGGTCGGTGACGTGGGTGTAGATTTGGGTGGTGGAGATGTCGGCGTGGCCGAGCATGCTTTGGACGGAGCGGATGTCGGCGCCGTTCATGAGCAGGTCAGTGGCGAAAGAGTGGCGTAGGGTGTGACGGATTTGGTGATGCCGGCGGCGCGGGCGTATTTTTTGACGATACGTTCGATAGAGCGGGGAGTGAGGCGGCGGTAATCGCCTGAGGTGTCGGTTTCGCCGAGGTTTTTGGAGTTGTTGAGGAAGAGGGCGGGGAGGCTGTCGTTGCGCTCGTCGAGGTAATCGGAAACGGCGTTGGCGGCGGATTCGGAAATGAATACGGGGCGGTCTTTTGA
>CAYLGU010000011.1:0-19405 GCA_964383445.1 uncultured Candidatus Saccharibacteria bacterium
CAAGATACGCAAAGTAGAGCCACTGAACGGCTTCGAGAAAATTCTTGGCAGGGCCAGAAATATCATATCCATACTTTTGCGCCATAGACTTAAGGTCCTGCAGTGCACGAATTTGACTATTCACTTCTTGGCGCAATTGCATAGACTCATCAAGAGCCCCCTGGTCGATTTCCTGGGCAATTTTTAGACTATCTTGCTCTTTTTGTTGAATGAGATAATCTACACCATAGAGCGCGACGCGACGATAATCGCCAATCAGCCTACCGCGCGAGCTATTGTCTGGCAAAGCCGACAAAATATGCGCGCTGCGCAGCTTGCGGATTTGCGGCGTATAGAGGTCAAAAACTGCATCGTTGTGCGTCTGGAACATCGCCAAAGTATCATTATCGATTTTGTCAGAACTCTTGAGCCCATGGGCCTCGAGTGCGCCGCGGATATTGCGGATGCCTTCTTTGTACATAACTGGGCGCTTGAAAAGCTTATCGGTTTGCAGGCCAACAATTAGGGTGTCGTCTTTGGAAATAAAGCCTGGCTGGAAGGCATCAACGTCAGCATTGACTTCAGTTTCAACTTCATAGATCTGCTTTTTGCGCTGTTCTTCTTCGAGATCTTGGCAGGCTTTCCAAATTCGCTTGGTACGGGGCGTGGATTTAGTTAAAAATTTGGCAGCGTCACGATGTTCCTGATAGTTACTTTGAATAAAGTCAAAAACATCAATACTCCCCGGCTTATCCCAAGAGCCAGATTTAAAATCACGCCAAGCTTTTGCGGGATTTTGCAGCTTTGCCATATACTACCTCCATTTCGTAAAGCGGTAATTACTATTGTAGCATGCTTTTTGAAAGCTTATGCTAAGATTATTTTGCCCTGTTGCAGAGTTTTCTGGACATCAATAACGCGCTGATTAGGACTGCCGCGCCAAGATAAAGAAATGTCCCTTTTTGACAACAGGAAAGGCCCGTCAACGAGCACGTCGATGCCTCTAAGATACTCTAACCAACGATTTTTTGAGTCGGCATTTTCCAAAATATATTCGAAGGTCAAGCCACTGTAAGCCCAAACATTGAAATCTGATTTTGACTCTTTCAGCTTTTTGATAAGCTCGATACAGGCTGAGGCTTGCCAAATAGGGTCGCCACCGCAAAGCGTAAGCTTGCCCCAGCTGAGAGGATGTTTTTGCATTTTTTGAATAAGTTCATCTAGCTCAAGCCAATAAGAATCTGGGGCGTCGGACGCAAAACTCCAAGTTTCGGGGTTGTGACAACCGTTGCAATTACTAATCTGATCGCCAAATAAACCGCCTCTGCATCCCTGAACGTAAATACTATAGCGAATACCTAAGCCGTCCGTGGTCTGTTCTGGATATTCCGTATGAAGATGCAGTTGCATAGTTTTTTGAGTATAACATAATTTTGGGAGAATTTTAGTTAAAATGCTTGACTTTTTATGTAGTTTGTGCTATAATGGTGGTATGGTTGTTGGTGTTCTAACTTAACTGCCAACAATTTAAGTACATTTTATTTCGCAAAATCATCAAGGAGGGGGCAAAAATGAATTTTACCAATATTCAGACCTGTAACGTAGCTTGGGCGCTGCACCCAAAGGAGATTAGCGTGGTATTAGAGGTGGTAGACAGAATCTTCGCCTTGACCAATTATCCAAACAAAGGCTCATTCGTATTGGGCGCCCAGAAGTTCTACAAGACAGAAGTTTCAATTCTGGCACGTTTCAATTTGGAAAATGGCGCCGCAAATATAGAAACAGGGGACGAAAAACCCGTTACTAGCGACACGCTCACTGAGGACATGATCCGAGAAATCAGAGAGAGCAATTATCCTACCCTGAAAGCTCAAGCCAACGGCTCTGGAGTATCTTTTTCGGTCGAGGCCGATTTTGGTAAGTATGCAGCCGCTTTTATGGCGATGCATACAAACTCTGGAAGCGACCCTAAACCTTATCCCTGCGAGACAAAAGTCCTGTACGCAGTAATCGAAACGCTGAACCATCTCCGCAACGAGGATGAAATATTAAAAGTCTCTGCGCAGGATATTCGCCAAAAACATAGCGACATCGGTTCTATCAGGCGCATCGTCGACCGTATATTCGAAAAGGGACAACTTCACGCTATCGAGGACTGGGAATGTTGGTATAGCAAGCGCATGCTTGATGGCGAAATCTAAAAAATACCGCCAAGTAATCTACTTGGCGGTTTTTCTTGTCAAAAAAATTACCCCGATGGGGGTTATTCTTGGTGCGCCTGACTAGACTCGAACTAGCACAGCCTCGCGGCCACTACCACCTCAAGGTAGCGTGTATACCAATTTCACCACAGGCGCAAATTGACCAAGTAACGAAAGTCGACTACTAGCGTCGGCTTGTTTTTTATTATAGCATATTTTTGCTTTACGGGGTGCGGTTCTTGAAATTTTTTTCGCTGGCCCAATAACTGACGTCCATGAAGCGATCGAGCGAAGTAGAAAGGGTGTTGTTCTCTGAAAAAATCCGCATATTACGATTGAAATAGTAGGAAGAATAACTTTGGTGAATGGCGATAGCCGGAACGTCGTTGACCCAATACTTCAAAAAAGATTCATATTTGGCGGCGCGCAGTTTTTCGCTGGTTGTCGTGCGAGCAGAGAGAAGCAAATCGTCAACTAGAGTGTTGCGATAATTGCTAAGGTTTAGGCCGGTAGAGTTGGCTTGGGAAGAGTGATAGTAGGCAAATGGATCAGCGTCCAGCCCTAAGTCAACTTCATAGAGCAAAATATCATAAGCGCGGGGCTGGACGATAGTAGAGAAAAACTCTTTAGAACTAATTTCGCTACCGTAAGAAAGCAAGTCAACGGTAAAACCAAACTCTTCAAGCTGAGCCTTGATCCGTTCCGCAAGCTCTGGCAGATAGCCCGTGGCAGGCACGGCGAGCGTCAGATTGGCTTGCGCACCAGACTTATCCAGTAATTTGCCGTCTTTTTGGGAATAACCCGCCGCCAAAAGAAGCTCCAGAGATTTTTCCTGGTCGTATTCTGGCATTTTGGGAAAATTAAGCGAAATTTGCTGCTCCAAGATTGGCAAACTTAGGGGGTATTCTTCGACAAGCCCAGCACGAAGCGAAGACATATTGAGTCCGGATTGAATGGCTTGGCGAAGCTTGGTCGAACTCAAAATACTCGTATCGGCAGTATTTAGAAAAGCAAAGACACCACTACTGATCGTGCTTTCTTTTTTATAGAACTTAGAATTTTGAACGTTGGGCTCTGCAACATTGCGTAAGTCCGCCGTGCCATTGACGGTGGCGCGGTTAATAGCATCTACGATCTCGTCGGTATTTTCATAAGTGCGCAAAGTAAAAGCATCGAGCATCGTGTCGCCTAGGTAATAATTAGTGTTACGGCTGAGATAAATCGTACGCCCCTGGTTGGTGTTTTGCGAGGCGTTAAGCGTGAAAGGACCAGAGCCGACAGGTTTTTTGGAAAAATTGTGTTCGTAAATCAAGGCTGGTTCAATATCGCCCAAAATATGCTTTGGGATAATAGGAAAAATCAAAAAAGTGTTAAAGGCAGGATACGATGAGGGGAGAGAAAACTCTAAAGTCAAGTCATCGATTTGCTTGACGCTAATTTTCGAGAAATCGGCCGAAAAGACGGTTTTGGCGCTAGGGTTCTTGATCGTGTTGAAGGTAAACTCTACATCTGCCGCTGAAAGCGTTGCGCCATCAGACCACTTGAGCCCAGGGCGCAAGTTAACTGTCCAGATTTTAGCCGTGTCGTCGGAGGATACGGAGCTGGCGAGGTTATTGCCAAGCCTGCCCGAAGCATCAACACTAAGCAGACTAGCGAATAAAAGCCGTGACAGGGCTTTTTCGGAATTAGTACTGGCGTAAAGCGGGTTCATCGAGTTGACTTGACCCAAAGTTGCTTCTGTATAATTCCCTCCCGCCACAAAAACCTTGCTTTCGTAAGCGTTGCTGTTCCAAATCTGTTGTACGACAGCAAACAAAGTGATTGCGATAACTAAAAGAAGCCACTCGAATACCCACAGCCTCACGTTTTTGACATTAACAATGCGGGCAAAAAAATGAGTCTTGATGTGGTCTTTGGATTTTTGCGAAGCCTTATGGCTAGCTCGCGAAAGTTTCCGAATAATTTTGCGCCCACTCTTTTTGATGTCTTTTTTCATGAATCTTTATGGTATTAATAATAGAGCCAGAATCGACAGGACAAAGACGACAGCCAAGACGATAGTGGTATTAAAAATAGATTTTTCTAGGCCGCGGCGCTCAGTAAATAGCTCACCAGAGGCACCGAAACCGGCACCAAGGGAAGCGCCGCGCTGTTGCAATAGAATCAAAAGCACCATTAAGCTAGCTGATACGAAAATGCTGATTTGTAAAACTGTAGTTAACTCCATATTACCTCTTATTGTACGCCGGAACGAGTAAGTTGACAAGATAGTTTATGAGCGAGACCGTAAGGCAAGAGAGCAAAGCGCCACCAAAAGTCATGTTGACATCTGGTAAAAGCCAGATCGTCAACCCCACCATTGCAGCGTTGAGAATGACGACGAAGATACCCATAGACACCAAAATGAGCGGTAGGGCGAAAATGGTCAAGATCGGCTTGACGACGGCGTTAATCAAAGAAAAGAACAGGCCAGCAGAAATATAAACCCAAGGGTTGTCGGCACCGGGCGCAACTGTACCGAACCATTGGATACAGACCCACATCGCCGTGCTACTAACTAGCCAGCGAAGTATAAATAAAGCAAGTTGTTTTTTTATCATAGTGAGCTCATTTTAGCATGTTTTTTTGCTTGAGCAAAGAATGGTACTGTACGGCAAAACGGTGAGATTCGTCGCGAACGCGTTGCAATAATTTAATGATATGCGAGCTGTTTTTTAGGAGTACCGGTGAGCCATCTGGCAAAATAATGGTTTCAAATTCCTTAGCGAGGCCGATATAAGGGATTTTACTGGCATCCAAAATATCTTTGACCGCGCGAATTTGCGGCTCGCCGCCGTCTATCAAGATTAGGTCTGGGCGGCCCCAGTCATCGAGACGATTAAGCCGCCGCGTAATAATTTCACGCATGCTGGCAAAATCGTTATTTTGCTGCTTGCGCAATTTGAAACGGCGATATTTTTTGCGATCGGAGGCGCCATTGATAAAAGTCACCATAGAGGCAACGACGTTGGTGCCGGATTGGTGAGAGATGTCAAAACCTTCAATGCGGCGCGGCGGCTCGGGGAGTTGAAGTAGCTTTTGGAGTCCCGACAAGGCTTTGTCGCTACTGATGTCTAGGAACTCTTTATCGGAGAAGACGATCTTTGTCGACAAGCCGCGCAGACCAAAGAATTGATTGCGGTAGTTGGCGGCTAGCTCATAGTTCCCGGCTTTTGCGGCGGCTTTCATGAGTTTTTCTAGCTCCGTAATTAAAGCTTTTCGGTTGCCTTTGATATAAGAAATCATGTGGCGTAAATTTGCCTTGTATTCCTTACTACTGGATTTGCCAATTTCGATGCCAGGCGTCAGGCCAAGATCAGTATTAAGCGTTTTTTTGCCATTGTAAGGTTTTTCATAATAAGGAAAAACTCGACGCAAAAAACGTAGTGCCTTGCTAATAGTATACTTGCCGTAATATGGACCATAATATTCGGCACGGTCATCGGCTGGGTCGTGGACGATAGACACCGAGGGAATTTCGGATTTCATATCAATACGGACGTAAGAAACAGACTTGTCGTCACGCAGCAAAATGTTCCACTTTGGCATATAGCGCTTCACCATCTCGGCTTCCAAAAAAAGTGCGTCCATTTCAGTATCGACCACAATCCAATCAGTCATAGCGATTTCGGCAACGAGCGCGGTGGTTTTTGGATCTTTTTTGCTCTTTTGGAAATACTGACGAACGCGACTTTTGAGCACGGCGGCCTTGCCGACATAGATAATATCGCCTGCCTGGTTTTTATGAAAATATACGCCAGGAGCGGAAGGTAGAGTTTTAAGTTTTTCCTTTAGAGCCGTATTCATAGTGATAATTATAGCTTAAAAATAGAGAGATAGGGTTATATCTCTCTATTATATCACAGATTGACTATTTAGTCAATACTTTAGATGTTAGTGTCGGCGCCTTCTGGGTAAACCAACTCGGCACAACCGTAACTATCCCAGTAAATTTCGGGGATTTCCGAGCAGTAAGAAAGCATGATGATATTCGTGATTGCCTCTTCGAGAGAGCCGATAATATCTGAAACCGGCTTAGCGTCAGCAGGAGTAGCGATATCTAGACTTTCTGGGTACTCAAAACGTAGGTCCGCACGCATCGAAACTTCGTCGTTTTCTAGGCTCGCAATAACGCCTTTGAGAGTATGCTTGCCCCAACCACTATCTATCAAGAATGACAGCTTGCCTGTTCCGTCCAGTTCTTCTGCGATATCTGCATCTTCATAATCCTCAATATCGAGATCTTCTAGGCAAGATACCAGAGAGGAGATAGTCTCACTATCCTTGAGTGCCGCGGCAAAATCGGCAGCGACGGCGGAATCGCCACTAATAGAGTATGCGGAAAGCCCGTCAGTGTTCTTCGTAATAGTATCAATATCGACGGATTTAGCACTAAAAAATGGGTGCTTTTCGTAGATAGCTGCTAGCTCGGGACGAGCAGTTTCAGAGTCGGCGAGCGCGACTAAGGCTCGACTCAAGCAACTATAAGCCTCCGCTTCGTCAGAGTCGGATTCAAAATCATCAATGCTGAGCTTGTACCATTTAGCATCGATATCTTGAATAGCATCAGACAGAAAACCGAGCACCAGTGCGATATCGCTAGAAACATCGATATTATCCACGGCGTCTTGAATGCCAGAGATCTTAAAATACAGAGAGCCGTCTTTTACGAAGGCGCCGTCAAGCTTGAGCTCAAAAGTAGTGTCATCGCTAAGGGTGACTTTGATTGTCGACTGAGCGGCACTGGGAACCAAGCTACTCTGGCTACTCAGATTGATAGAGAGCATTTTCACGTCGGAGTCAGAACCTGCGGCGGCAGTAAAGGAAACAGAGCCGGAGGCCTTGATGTGTTTGGCTTTTATGCTTTGAGTAACGGCCTCGAGCACGGCGACCTCTGGGGTGTTTCGGCTATTAAAAAATAAAACAGTAGCAAAAGCGGCGCCGGCCAAGAGCAAGAATGCGGCTACTAGGGCGACGATGAGTCCGATTTTAGATTTTTTCTTGGGGGCTAAAGGTTTTTCCGGCAAGACGGAGCTCGGGGCTTCGGCTTCCACTTCGATTTCAGGACCGCTAGCTTCGGCAACCACGGTGTCACTATTTGTATGGAAGCTAGAAGCTGGATTGACAGGGCGCTCGTCTTGGTCTGGCAGTTGAGGCGTACTCAGCTCAGACGGCTCTAAATCGTTATTGTCAAATCTTTCGTCTGACGACGATTTGGCATCGTATTCTTCTGGATGCATATTTTTCTCCAATGCTGGCTATTGGTTAGTATTTATGTTTATTTTAGCATGCTTTAACGTAAGCGTGTTATAATATGGATAACGATTGAAGAGTTATAAGGAGGAAATGGTGGATAAAGCCGATTTTACAATCAAAGATATCCGTGCAAGGCAAATTTTGGACTCTAGGGGAAATCCTACGGTCGAAGCGGATGTAATTTTGGCAAGCGGTCGCTTGGGGCGAGCATCAGTGCCGTCTGGGGCATCAACTGGAAGCGGCGAGGCTCTGGAGCTACGTGACGGTGATGAGTCGCGCTTTGGCGGCAAAGGTGTGTCGCGAGCAGTATGGAACGTAAATAATAAAATTCGCGATGTATTGGTCGAGAATAGTGCCGCCGACCAAAAACAGCTAGACCAAATGTTACTAGATTTGGACGGCACCAATAACAAGTCCAACCTGGGAGCCAATGCGATCTTGGCAGTTTCGTTGGCGAGCGCAAAGGCGGCCGCTACGACAAAGCGTAAGTATTTTTACGAGTATGTAGCGGAAATTGCGGGCACGACCAGCGAAATGAGCTTACCAATGCCGATGATGAACGTAATGAACGGCGGCGCACATGGCGGTTGGTCAACGGATTTCCAAGAATACATGATTATGCCCGTAGGTGCAAGCAGTATCGCCGAAGCGGTACGTATGGGTTCAGAAGTTTTCCATAAGTTGGCTAAAATCCTCAAAGACAAAGGCTACGCAACGACAGTCGGCGACGAGGGCGGCTATGCGCCGAGACTACAAGGTGGCAATAATGAGCCTTTGGAATTGATTCGCGATGCGATTTTGGCGGCAGGCTATGAGCTGGGGCAGGATTTTGCCATGGCGATGGACGTGGCAGCATCAGAATTTCATAAAGACGATCACTATGAGCTCAAAACTAACGGCGATTGGAAGTCGAGCGAAGATTTGATTAATTGGTACACTTGGATTATCGATAATTTCCCGGTACGCTCGATTGAGGACGGCTTGGACGAAAATGACTGGGCGGGGTGGAAGCTACTGACTGAGCGTTTGGGTGGGCGCACGCAACTGGTTGGTGACGACTTGTTCGTAACGAACACCGAATTATTAAAGCGTGGGATTGACGAAAAATGCAGCAATGCGATTTTGATTAAGCCAAACCAAATCGGCACCTTGAGCGAAACGATCGAGGCAGTAATGCTGGCGAAAAAGGCCGGATTTAATACGGTAATGTCGCATCGTTCTGGCGAGACCGAAGATACCAGCATCGCACACCTAGCAGTAGGTCTTGGTACAGGGCAAATCAAAACTGGCAGCCTAAGTCGTACCGATCGCATGGCAAAATACAATGAGCTGATGAGAATCAGCGAAAATAATCCTGGGCTAAAGTTGGCAAATCCGCTAAAAGGCTAATCGGCTCTAAAGAAAAATCCCCTTTACGTAAAGGGGATTTTTGGTTGCGATCAGTTTCTAGAAACCTGGTTTGCCGAGAAGCTTGAACATATTGTTTTTGTAAGCTTCAACGCCGGGTTGATTAAACGGATCAACCCCCAACGCCATACCAGACAAGGCTACGGAGAGCTCGAAGAAATAAATTAGCGCGCCGAGGCCGGCGGTAGAAAGCTCGCAGTCTATATCCAAAACCGGAACGCCGCCGTCAAGATGCGCCTGGCGCGTAGCTTCAAGGGCTTTTTGATTGACGAAATCGAGCGTTTTGCCTTCGAGATAAGCTAACCCGTCAGAATCCTCGGACATAGCCGGCACAGCGATGCTGACAGCTGAGTGATTGGCAGGCAAACTGCAGTTCAAAATCGTTTCGAAAATCTGGCGCTTGCCGTCTTGCATGTACTGCCCCATAGAATGAAGATCGGTACTATAAACTACGGATGCCGGGAAGATGCCTTTGCCGTCCTTGCCTTCGGATTCGCCAAAAAGCTGCTTCCACCACTCATTGAAATAGGTCATGGCAGGTTCAAAGGTAGCTAGAACTTCAACGGTGAAACCTTGCTGATAGAGACAGTTGCGCGTGGCGGCATATTCTGCGGCGACAGAGCCGTTTGCACTGAGCAAAGCCTCCATTTCTTGGCGTGCGCCCGACATCAACTTGTCAATATCGACACCAGCCGTTGCGAGTGGGAGCAGGCCGACGGCAGTGAGTACAGAATAGCGGCCACCGATATCGTCCGGGACGACAAAAGAGGCGTAGCCGTTTTCTTGGGCTTCATCATGCAATGCGCCCTTGTTTTGGTCGGTCGTCGCATAAATACGTTTTTTGGCTTCTTCTGCACCATATTTTTCGATGAGTTTTTGCTTGAAAATCCGAAACGCGATAGCAGACTCCGTAGTGGTACCAGATTTGGAAATGACGTTAACGGAAAAATCGGCATCGCCGAGCTGGGCGAGAGTCTTCTGAAGTTCGATTGGGCTGATAGAGTTCCCCGCGTAAAGAATCTTGGTCGGCGATTTGGGCGACAAGGCCTCGATAAGGGCCTTATGTCCAAGATAGGAGCCCCCGATGCCAATACAGACAAGGTATTTTGAATCATTTTGAATCTTAGCGGCAGCGGTTTTGATACGAGCAAACTCGGCCTGATCGTAATCTACCGGCAACTTAAGCCAGCCAGCCATGGGGTCGGAACTGATTTGCGATATAAAGGAACGAACTTGCGCGAGCATATCCTGATAAGCGGCCTCGCTGATAAAATTAGCGACGTTTTGATGAAACTTAATCATAATAATGCACCTCCAAAAGTTTTATGCCATTATTATATAATTTTGCGAACAGATTGGCAACTTTGCGAGCTGGAAAGTTTTACGCTAAACTAGGACCATGAAGATGAAAATTAAAAAAATGCGCGATGGGGCAATTTTACCAAAATATCAGACAGCAGGGGCGGCAGGCTTTGATTTTCACGTTTGTATTGGCGCACCAGTGATTCTAAAGCCGGGGCAAATCGAGAACTTCCCTACTGGCGTGGGGGTGGAAATCCCGGAGGGTTACGAATTGCAAGTGCGTAGCCGGAGCGGCTTGGCTTTTAAGCACCGCGTGACAATGCTTAACGGAGTGGGGACAATTGATTCGGATTTTCGGGGGGAAATGTTTGTGGCGTTAATAAATATGGGCGAGACTGATTTTGCAATTGAGCCCGGCATGCGGATTGCGCAAGGAGTAGTCGCAAAATACGAACGCGTGGAGTGGGAAGAAACGAGCGAGCTGTCAAAGACTGAGCGGGGCGAAGGCGGCTACGGCAGCACGGGGCTGAAATAACAGATTTTTGGGCAAAATATGCTATAGTACTCTTATGCCCGCGTGGCGGAATTGGCAGACGCGCTAGCTTCAGGTGCTAGTGCCTTTCGAGGCGTGCTGGTTCAACTCCAGTCGCGGGCACCAAGACTGTTTTGAGGTCTTTTTTATTGACTTTTCAGGCATGATGTGCTATAATTAAAGATTATGGTGTTTTGTCCTTTTTGATGAACTTGATTTTTTAGGGGGAGTGCTAAAGTGCGGAAAATTATTCAAAAGCTTAAAAGAAAATGCAAGCATCCAACGCGAATCTTGACTAAGGCTAGCTTTGCGGCAGAAGCCGCCATGATTGCAACATTGGCCTGCTTGGAACATCGTCGCGGCGAGTTTTTGTGGTGGACTGTGGCAGCTCTGACATTGCTGTCTACATGTTTAACTTTGTTTTTCTTTTCATGCAGTTTGCGTGGCATAGAGCATCCGTTCGCGCGTAAAAAATCAAAATCATAAAATTTAAACTTGGCCGCAAGAAAATTGCGGCCATTTTTATTTTTGATGTTATGATAAAAGCATGAAAGATATTTTTGTGACTTTATTAGGATTTAGGGGCCAAGACCCTGAGGTGGGAGATTTGGTGGCGCTCATAAAAGACAAGGGGAACGAATATGATGACGAGGCAATACTCGGGCGCATATTAGACGAAGTTATCGAGGACGAAAAAATTAATGCACAGTTTTTTGCGAAAAATTCAAATGGCAAAACTTTTTACTGGGACAATAACCGCATCGATCTTAATTTTGAGCCAGGAGATGACTGTTTCTTCTGCGATGAAATATTTGATGAGATGTCCGCAGAGTGCTATGTGGCAAATTCAGTCAACACCGTAGCACGCGGGACCTACTCGGCGGGACGGATTTACGATAAATTTGAACATATCGCTTTGGCGGAAATACTTTTTATAGTCAAAGGCATGGCGGTTTGTAAATTTATGGGTGAGCCGGAGCAAAAAAAGCTCGCTTAGCCGAATTTGCCTGCGGAGGGAGACAAAGCTTGGTATAATGATGAGTACCAGAAAGAGGTGCGAAATGTTAGTGTTAGATAATTTACGAGTGGCGGTGAGCGAAAAAGAAATCTTGAGGGGGGTGAATTTACGCATAAAAAGTGGTGAGATTCATGTCTTGATGGGGATGAACGGTGCGGGCAAGTCGACTTTAGCCCGGGCAATAATGGGCGCACCGGAATTAGAATTATCGGGGAAAATCTTGTTCTTGAAGCAAGATATTAGCGCGGAAACCCCTGATAAACGAGCAAGAAGAGGGATTTTTATGTCCTTTCAATCGCCAGAAGAAGTGCCGGGGATTAGCTTGGAGAGTTTTTTGCGGACTGCAAAAAAATCCTATAGCGGTGATGCTTTAAAATTGATTGACTTTCAGGATAATTTAGAGCAGGCGCTGGGGCGGCTGGATATTAATCCTAAAAATCTGCGCCGCGACATGAACGTGGGCTTTTCAGGGGGCGAGAAAAAGAAAAATGAGATTTTACAACTAGAACTTTTGCAGCCGAAATTGGCAATTTTGGACGAAATTGATTCAGGGCTAGACGTGGATGCGGTCCAGAACATCGCGAAGAGTCTTTTGCGTTACAAAACGGCTAAGAATAGTCTGATTTTAATCACGCACTCGGCGCGATTAGCGAATATGTTGCCAGTTGACCAAGTACATATTATGCGAGACGGGGTGATTAGCGAAAGCGGCGACAAAACTCTGATTAAAAAAATTGACACACAAGGGTTTCGCAAAAAATGAGCGAGAAAAAGATTTTGGACGAAAAGTTCGTGCGCGAGTTGTCGGCTTATAAAAACGAGCCGGGCTGGATGTTGGATTTGCGCCTAGAATCTTTGCGGATTTTTAATGAAATGCCGCTGCCAAAGTGGGGGCCAAATTTGTCAAAATTGGATATTGATAAAATTCGTCATTATGTAGCGCCGAAAACAGGAGCGAGCGACGACTGGGCAAAAGTGCCAGATGAAATGCGGGCGGTTTTTGAGCGACTCGGCATACCCGAAGCGGAACACAAGGCTTTGGCGGGAGCGGGGGCGCAGTACGATTCGGAACTGGTCTACCACAATCTGAAGGAAAGTTTTGCGCGACAAGGTGTAATTTATGCTGATATGGGCGACGCAGTGCGAGAGCATGAAGATTTGGTGCGACCGCTTTTTATGCAGCTAATTAAAAACCGTGACCATAAGTTTGCGGCTTTGCACGGGGCGGTTTGGTCGGGCGGGTCTTTCGTCCATGTGCCGGCAGGCGTGAACCTGACGATGCCCTTGCAATCTTATTTTTGGCTAGAAGCGGCAGGAGCGGGACAATTTGAGCATACTTTGATTGTCGTGGAACCAGGGGCAAAACTACACTTCATTGAAGGCTGTTCGGCACCACGTTATAAAGAATATAGCTTGCATGTTGGGGCGGTAGAATTATTTGTGGACGAGGGGGCAACTTTGCGCTATTCGACAATCGAAAATTGGCCAAAAAATATGCTAAATTTAAACACTAAACGCGCAAAAGTCGAGAAAAACGGCACGATCGAGTGGGTAAGCGGAACTTTTGGCTCAGATACGACAATGCTCTACCCCGCCAGCTTACTGGTCGGCGAAGGAGCAAAATCGAGTTTCGTGGGCGTATCTTTGGCAGGAGAGGGGCAAAATCTCGATACCGGGAACAAAGTTTATCATTTGGCACCGAATACCAGCTCAGTGATTGACTCGAAATCAATCTGCCAAAATGGCGGAGTGGCGACATATCGCAGCGATATTAAAATCGCAGCGGAAGCGAGCGGCTCGAAGTCCTCTGTGATTTGCGAATCTTTGATTTTGGATAGCAAATCGCGCTCGGATACGATACCGCGAACCGAGATTCAAAATAATAGCTCCGATGTCGGGCACGAGGCAAAAATCGGCAAGATATCAGATGCGGCAATTTTTTATTTGATGACCAGAGGGTTGAGCGAAAATGAGGCAAAAGATCTGGTCGTGCGCGGTTTTTTGTCGCCAATGACAAAAGAGCTGCCTCTAGAATACGCGGTCGAGATGAATCGCCTGATTGCGATGGAGCTAGAAGGAGCGATTGGATGAGTAAAGCGCAGGTCAAAGCTCCGAATAGAAATGGGCGAATTTTGAAAAAACCCACAGAGGTGAAGGATGGAGCGCAGGTCAAAGCTCCGAACACGGAATTGGTTTTTTGCGAAGGAGATACGAAAATAGAGCGAGAACTTGGCAAAGACGAGGTTTTGCGTTTGTTTTTAATGGTTGTTGGCGAAAAAGACACGAAGTTGGATTGCGTAGTGGACCTAAATGGGGAAGGTGCGCGATCGGAAGTTTTTCTATTATTGCTGGCAGGAGAGAAACAAGCGATAAAAGCTAATTGCCGCTTGCGTTTGCGAGGTAAAAAAAGTTGGGGGAGAATTGTAGCACGTAGCGTCGTGAGCAATGGGGCAAAAAAAGAGCTGACAAGCACTTTGGATTTTGTAAGCGGAGCGGAAAAGTCTAGCGGTAAAGAAGAAGAGGTCGTCTTGCTATTAGGGGAGAAGGCCACCAATACATCAACGCCGATAATTTTGTGCGGCGAGGCGGAGGTCGAAGGAGTACACGCTTTAAGTTCTGGTAATTTTGACGAGAAGGAATTATTTTATTTGATGACAAGGGGGCTGAACGCAAAACAGGCAAAACGAGTCCTGGCAAGAGCGAGCGTACACGAAATCGTTAAGAAAATTAACGATGCAAAAGTGCAGAAGCAAATTTTAGATCGGCTAGATAAAGTGGTGAGTGAGGCAAAAAAATGAGAGAGACGCGTAAAGATTTCGCTCTGCTACGAGAAAAAGAGCCTTGGGCTTATCTGGATAATGCGGCTACTAGCCAAAAGCCAGACTGCGTTTTGATGGCGATGAGAGATTTTTACGAGAATAGTAACGCAAACCCGCATCGCGGAGCTTATGCTCTAGCAGAACGAGCGACGACGCAATACGAGTCGGCACGCGAAAAAGTGAGGGCTTTTATTGGCGCCAAAAATACGAGTGAGATTATTTTTACCAAGAATACGACGGAAGGGATTAACCTGGTGGCACTGACTTGGGGAGAACAAAACATAGAGGCAGGCGACGAGATTGTCGTGGCAATTTCCGAGCATCACAGTAATTTACTCCCCTGGCAGGCCTTGGCGAAACGCAAAGGGGCTGAATTGGTGTTTTTGGAAACTGACAAAAACGGAGTCATAATTGATGCCGAGATTGAAAAGAAAATTGGCGAAAAGACTAAGCTGGTGGCGGTAGCACAGATTTCTAATGTGACCGGAGTGATAAATCCGCTAGAAAAAATCGTTAAACGCGCGAGAAAAATGGATGCAAAAATTCTAGTTGACGCGGCGCAGAGCGTTGGGCACTTTAGGATAGACGCGAAGCAAATGGGTGCAGATTTCTTGGCATTTTCTGGACATAAAATGTTCGGGCCGCTAGGAATTGGTGTTTTATACATGCGTAAAGAGATTGTGGAACATACTGCCCCGCTGTTTTTGGGCGGGGGGATGATTGAGTACGTGGAGCGAGAAAATGTCAGCTTTGCACCTGCGCCGCAAAAATTTGAGGCGGGAACGCCAAATGTGGCCGGAGTAATAGGGCTAACGGCGGCGATAGATTATTTGGAAGATTTGGGCTTAGATAAAATTTGGGAACACGAAACAAATCTGACAAGATATTTGATTGATGAGCTGACGAAAATTAAGGGATTAAAGATTATTGGACTGAACGACACGGCGGACAGAAGCGGCGTAGTATCGTTTAATTTGAAGAACATTCATCCACATGATGTAGCGACGATTTTAGGAGAAAATAAAATCGCGATTCGCGCCGGGCATCACTGCGCGCAGCCTCTTATGGCACACCTGGGGCTAAATGCTAGCTGTAGAGCTAGCCTTGGCATATACAATAACGAGGCAGATGTTGACCGATTGGCGAAAACTTTGACCGCGATACAAGCAAGGTTTGCGCGATGAATTTGGATGAATTGTATAGCGAAATATTAATTGATTTGGCGAATTCAAAAAGGCACCGCGGCGAGCCGACAGAAAAAGCGATTAGCGTGCGCGGGGTTAATCCGAATTGCGGCGACGATATAGTAATCTCTGCGCAAATTGAAGGCGGAAAAATAAAACGAATCTGGCGTAGCGGCAAGGCTTGCGCGATTGCGGAAGCTTCGGCGGAGATTTTAGCGAAGGACCTGGAGGGGAAAAATCTAGACGACGCAAAAGAGACGGTTGGGTTGTTCTTGAAAATGGTACGAGGCGAAAGCCTGAACGAGAGTGAACTTGGACGATTAGGTGATGCGCGGTTATTGAGCGGAATTTCTAAATTCCCAGCAAGGGTAAAATGTGCCGGGCTAGCCTGGTACACTTTGAATAAAATAATATCTACAAAAAAAGACCGCGAGTAGCGGTCTTTTTATTACGCTGCGATAGGCTTTTATTTAGACGCGGTTAATTACAGGAATAACGATAGGAGTATGGCCGGTTGCATCATAGAGAATATGCGAAATGTCATCGCGAAGCTCTTCTTTGAAGGCCTTAGCTTCGGAATCGGTCACAGATTTGTCGCTTTTATTGCGTAGATAGTGACGGATTTTGCCGATTAACTCTTCCGAACTGTCTAGATAAATAAAGGCGCGTGAGATAATATCTGGGGTCTTGATCAGTCTACCAGTCTTTTTACTAACGGTGAGTACGACAACAAAAATGCCTTCGCGACCGATATGGATACGGTCTTTGACGACAGCCTCATTGACCTGTTGGTCAGCATCATCATAGAGTTTATTGCCGACCTGGATGCGTCCGTTTTTGCGGATAGTTTGCTCGGGTAAGAGCTCAACGATGTCGCCATCATCAGCAATAATAATATTCTTTTTTGGAATACCAGCAACGTTTTCGGCCATTTCAGCGTTATGCTCTAGCATATAGAACTCACCGTGATAAGGCAAGTAATTTTTGGGCTTCATGTCGGTAACAAATTTAACATGGTCATCATAGTAGGCGTGACCAGAAAGATGAAGCGGGCCAATGTTACTAATATGAGTTTTGCCGTTTTGGATAACTTGTGCACCTTCACGGAGTAAGCCGTCAACCGTACCGACAACCTTTGGCTCGTTGCCAGGAATAGGATTGGAGCTAAAGATAATCGTGTCGCTAGCCTTGATCTTGATAAAGCGATGCGAGCCGTTAACCATACGGTTAAGTACGGCGTTAAGTTCACCTTGAGAACCAGTACAAACAATTGTGACCTTGTCGTCTGGGATCTTGACGATGTCTTCCATTTTCATAATAACGTCTTTTGGAATAGTAATTGCCTTCGCACGGAGGGCGACTTCGACGTTGTTGATCATGGAGTAGCCGGCAAAAGCGACTTTGCGGCCACGCTTGGCGGCTTCTTTTAGTATCAATTCGATACGGCCAAGTTGGGACGAGAAACAAGAGATAATAATGCGGCCATTGACGTAGTTATCCATGACTTTACCAAGGTTCTCGCCAACGTCGTACTCTGAGTGAGGGTGTTTGCCAGGGCTGTCGATATTAGTCGATTCATTCATAAGCACCGCAATTCCCTCTTTGTTGGCAATTTCTAGCATACGATCATAATCGGCAGGAATACCAAGCGGCTTCTCTTCGAAACGCCAGTCGCCAGACATCATAATGACGCCATTGGGCGTGCGAATGACGATACTAGTGTTACCGGGGATAGAGTGCAGAGTGTGAATAAATTCGGCGCTGATATTTTGACTAAGTTGGATTTGCTTATGTTCGAAAGGGTTGACGGGCTGATAATTAAGCTCAGGGACGTCATTTAGTTCAGACATCTGCTTCTTGATCATGCCGAGGGTGAAGTCGGTGGCATAAATCGGAGTGAGCGAATTAAATTTGGGTAAAAGATGGCGACAAGCACCGATATGGTCCAAATGAGCGTGCGTAAAGAGGATGGCTTTTACCTTGTCTTTGTTGTCTTCAAGATATTTTATATCCGGGATCATATAATTAACGCCAGGGTAATCTTCGCCAGCAAAGAGCGTGCCCATATCGACCACGACCATTTCGTCTTTGTATTCGATGATAGTCATGTTTTTGCCGATACCGAATTCGCCAAGGCCGCCGATCGGGATGATACGGACGGCTTCAGGATTGGGACGAGCACCCCGCAACTGCGCGCTTGTAACCTGCTCGCCGTTGTATCCGTTGTAGCGGGACTTATTGACCGGTACACCGATAATATGCTGGGTGGCCTGCATATTGACGTCTTGCGAAAGCATGCGTTGGTGGTGCACCATTTCGCCTTTGCGGGTCGAAACGTTTAGTTTGGCACGGGCGGAATTAGCGGCGTTAGGGTTATTATTGTTATTAGTTCTTTTGCCTTTGGCGTTACCGCGCTGACTGTTATTGCGGGGGTTTTTCTGCATGTTCTTTTTGGCCGGCTTTGCGGCTGAGGAATCTTTGCCGCCAGGCTTAAAGTTAGAATTAAAGTTGCGATTTTGGGCAGTTTCGAACTGTTTTTTGATATCAGGAAGACGCTCGGCGCGCATTTTTAATAGTTTGGCGCGGCGTTCGGCTTCATTTTTAGTTTTTTTGTCCATTTTTACCTTTTTTGAAAATTATTTAATAACTGTTTAGAACTCACACTATGACTTATAAAGCCAGTCGTTGGCTGTGTTTTTATAATTAAGTGCTTATTTGGTACTATTACTATAGCAAATTTTGCTAAGCTTGGCAAGAAAAATCTTAATCTTATTTTTCTATTGTAGCATACTTTTTATTTTATGTCAATAGCAGGTTTTTCTTGACAGGTTTGAAGATGGCTAGTATACTGTAGTTATTACTTAAGATGCCGGCCTGAAAAAGGACGGCGTTTTTAGTCTAAATGAAAGGAAAATATGGATTTAATTGATCTAAAACAGATGACTACCATGGTCGGCGTGATTGCAGAAGAGAAAAATCTGCCCGAAGAGGTAGTTCTAGACGTAATTCAGCAAGCTGTGGCCGCGGCTTGGCGCCGAGATAACGGAGATAAAGACATGAACGTGCGCGCAGAGCTAAATCTCAACACGGGCGAAGCAGACGCTTATGTGATGCGTGAAGTGATCGAGGATGACGTGGCTTATAATCCCGCTACCGAAATCCCGCTCGCGGAAGCCGGTAAAGGCAAGAAAATCGGCGATATCGTAGAAGAAAAATTTAAAGTTGGCGGTTTTGGCCGCGTAGCTTCGCAGACCGCTAAGCAGGTCGTGATTCAGCGACTACGCGAAGCCGAGCGTGATGCGGTTTTGACAATGTTTGAAGATAAAATTGGTACCGTTATGAACGGCATGGTGGCTCGCGTTGAGTCAAAATTAGTACGCGTAGATGTCGGTAAAGCTTCTGGCATCATGCCAAAATCCGAGCAAATCGAAGGTGAGTATTACGCCGTTGGCGCCCGAATCAAGGTGTATATCAAAGATATCGAACGCGACGAGCGTGGTGCACAGTTGATTCTGAGCCGTGGTTGTGCGGAATTTATCGAGTATCTCTTCCGTCAGGAGGTCCCAGAAATTGAAAGCGGCGCCGTCGAGATTAAGGCGATTGCCCGTGAAGCTGGTCGTCGCACCAAGATTGCAGTAGCCGCCAATATCCCGGGCATCGACCCAGTC